>NZ_JBEORU010000010.1:0-199596 GCF_040302465.1 Micromonospora sp. NPDC126480 | reverse complement strand
ACGGCTTCAGCCAGGAAGCCGGCCGCATCGCCGAGGGCATCATCGACGCCGCCGACTACTTCCAGGGACGCCTGCCGGAGGCGTTCGGCGGCTACCACCGCCAGTTGACCCGGCATCCCGTCCAGTACCCCACCGCGAACAGCCCGCAGGCTCTGGCCACCGGTGCGCCGCTGCTGCTCGTGCGCACCCTGCTCGGCCTCGAGCCGTACGGGGAGGATCTGGTGGTGGCGCCGATGCTGCCGGACCGGTTCGGCCGGATCGAGCTGCTCGACATCCCCGGACGGTGGGGCCGCGTCGACGCCATCGGTAGCGTGGCTGGGTAGGGCTGAGCGGCCGAAGCACCTCCGGTCCCGGCCCGCCGACGGTCGTGGCGAAGGCCTATCTCACCGTCGGGGCCGCACCAGCCCCGACTCGTACGCCAGCACCACCGCCTGCACCCGGTCGCGCAGACCGAGCTTGGTCAGCACGTGACCGACGTGCGTCTTCACGGTGGTCTCGCTTACCGACAACGCCCGCGCGATCTCCCCGTTCGACAGGCCGCGGGCGACGTGCACCAGCACCTCCCGCTCCCGGTCGGTCAGCGTGTCCAGCAGCCGTGGCGGCGCCGCCGCCGGGTCGGGCAGCAGGTCGGCGAAGCGGTCGAGCAGCCGGTTGAGGATCCGTGGGGTCACCACCGCGTCCCCGGCGGCGACCGTGCGGATCGCGGCCACCAGATCCTCGGCCGGCACGTCCTTGGCCAGGAAGCCCCGCGCCCCGGCCCGCAACGCGCCCACCACGTACTCGTCGAGGTCGAACGTGGTGAGGATCAGCACCCGCACCGGCAGCCGCGACTCGACGATGGCCCGGGTCGCGGCCACCCCGTCCAGCCGGGGCATCCGCACGTCCATGAGCACCACGTCGGGCAGGAGCCGGCGGGACAGTTCCACCGCCTCGACGCCGTCGCCGGCCTCGGCCACCACGTCGAAGTCCGCCTCCGCGCCCAGCACCATCCGGAAGCCGGTGCGCAGCAGCGGCTGGTCGTCGACGACGAGGATGCGCACGGGGCGCCGCGCGGCCACCACCGGGGCCTGCCGACCCGGGTCGGTGCCGCCGGGCCCCGCGTCGTGCGTGGTCACTCGTCCGCGCCCGGCGGCGCCGGGCGGGCACGCGCGTCGCGCAGCGGATCGGCGGCCGCCGGCTGGACCGGGAACGGCGGGGGAGTGCCGCCGAAGCTGGGGCACCGGGCCTGGTGGCTGCACCAGTCGCAGAGCCGGCTCGGCCGGGGACGGAAGTCCTGCGCGGCGGTGGCCGCCTCGATCGCCCGCCACAGGGCCACCACGGTGCGCTCGAAACGCACCAGCTCGTCGGCGTCCGGCGCGTAGTCGCAGACCTCCGCGTCCTTCAGGTAGAGCAGCCTCAGCATGCGCGGCACCACCCCCCGGGTGCGCCACAGCACCAACGCGTAGAACTTGAGCTGGAACAGCGCCCGCGCCTCGAACGCCTCCCGCGGCGCCCCGCCGGTCTTGTAGTCGACCACCCGCAGCGCGCCGTCGGGCGCCACGTCGAGCCGGTCGAGATAGCCCCGGATTAGCAGCTCATCGTCGACCACCGCGGAGATCAGCGCCTCCCGCTCGGCCGGCTCCAGCCGGCGCGGATCCTCCACCGCGAAGTAGCCCTCCAGCAGCCCCGCAGCCGAGCGCAGGAACGCCGACCGGGCGGCCTCGTCGCCGTCGGCGAACAGGTCGGCCAGCTCCGGCTGCTCGGCGACCAGCCGCTCCCACTGCGGCGCCACCAGGTCGCCGGCGGCCGACGGGGTGCGCACCGCCGCCGGCAGGTCGAACAACCGCTCCAGCACCGCGTGGACCAGGGTGCCGCGGGCCTGCTCCACGGTGGGTCGCTCGGGCAGCCGGTCGATGCTGCGGAACCGGTAGAGCAGCGGGCAGGTCTTGAAATCCGCCGCCCGCGACGGGGACAGCGAGGCCCGCACCGTGGCCGGAACCTCCGCCGCGAGCGGGGGCTGCTGGGTCGTCACCGGTTCCGCCGTCATGTCCGGAAAGGGTAGGGCACCGGTGTGACAGCCCCGCCGTCGCCGCTCCGGCGCATGATCCGCGCCGCGTAGCATCGTTGCGATGGAGCAGACGAGGCGAGCCCCGCGCCGGCCCGAGCGGCGCACCGCCCTGACCGTCGGCCGGGTGTTCGGGGTGCCGCTGCACCTCAACGGGTCGATGCTGCTGCTCGCCCTGATCGTCACCGTGATCTACGCCGAGTTCGCCCGCGCCCGGCTGGAGCTGTCGCAGCTGGGCGGCTACCTCATCGGTCTCGGCTTCGTCGTGTCCCTGCTCGGGTCGGTGCTGCTGCACGAGCTCGGCCACGCACTCACCGCCCGCCGGTACGGCATCGGCGTCCGCGGCATCACCCTGGAGCTGCTCGGCGGCTACACGGAGATGGAACGCGACGCCCCGACGCCCCGCGTCGACCTGCTGGTCTCCCTCGCCGGGCCGGCCGTGTCCGCCGTGCTCGGCGCCGCGGCCGTCGCCGCCACCCTGGCGCTGCCCGACCGCACCCTGGTCAATCAGCTCGCGTTCCAGCTCGCGGTGAGCAACGTGATCGTCGCGGTGTTCAACGTCCTGCCCGGGCTGCCGCTGGACGGCGGCCGGGCCCTGCGCGCCGCGGTGTGGGCGGTCACCGGCGACCGGCACCGGGCCACCGAGGTGGCCGGCTGGATCGGCCGCGCCGTCGCCGTCGGCACCGCCGCGCTGGTCACCCTGCTCACCCTCACCCGCCACCTGGCCCCGTTGGCCCTGCCGCTGATGCTGCTGGTCGCGTTCACGCTCTGGCGCGGCGCCGGGCAGTCCATCCGGGTGGCCCGGGTCACCCGCCGTTTCCCGCTCATCGACCTGTCCCGGCTGGCCCGGCCGGTCCTCCCGGTGCTCAGCGGCACCCCGCTGGCCGAGGCGCAGCGCTGCCGCGACGCCGGCGCGGACCCGCGCGCCGCGCTGCTGGTCACCGACACCGCCGGTCGCCCGCTCGCCCTGGTCGACCCGACCGCCGAGGCGGCCGTACCCGTGGAGCGGCGCCCCTGGCTCGCGGTCGACGCCGTGTCCCGGTCGCTGACCGGCCTGCCGGCCATGCCGGTCGGTCTCGACGGCGACGCCGTGATGGAGGCCGTCCAGCACCACCCGGGCGCACAGTACGTGGTGACGTCAGGCGAAGATGTCGTCGGCATCCTGCACATCGCGGATCTGGCTCAGCTACTCGAACCTCACCGGAAGATGAACACGTGACCGCACCTCCCGCCGCCGTACCCACCGATCAGCACGCCGCGGCGCCGCCGCCCCCCGTGCACCGCGGGCCGTTCCGGCCCGGCGACCGGGTGCAGCTGACCGACCCCAAGGGGCGGATGCACACGGTCACCCTGGAACCCGGCAAGGAGTTCCACACCCACCGCGGCATCCTCAAGCACGACGCCCTGATCGGCCAGCCGGACGGCAGCGTCGTCACCACCGCCGGCGGCGGCACCGCGTTCCTCGCCCTGCGGCCCCTGCTCGCGGACTACGTGCTGTCCATGCCGCGCGGCGCCCAGGTGATCTACCCGAAGGACGCCGCCCAGATCGTCGCCATGGGCGACATCTTCCCCGGCGCGAAGGTCCTCGAGGCCGGCGCCGGCTCCGGCGCGCTGAGCTGCTCGCTGCTGCGCGCCGTCGGCCCCACCGGCGAGCTGCACTCCTGGGAGCAGCGCGACGACTTCGCCCAGATCGCCCGGCGCAACGTCGAGGCGTTCTTCAACGGCCCGCACCCGGCCTGGCGACTGCGCGTCGGCGACGTCGCGGCGAACCCGGAGACCGGGTTCGACCGGGTCATCCTGGACATGCTCACCCCCTGGGAGACCCTCGACATGGTCGAGCGGGCCATCGTCCCCGGCGGCGTGTTCATCGGGTACGTCGCCACCACCCCGCAGCTGTCCGAGCTTGTGGAGGCGCTGCGCGAGCGGGGCGGCTGGACCGAGCCGCGGGCCTGGGAGTCGCTGGTGCGCGACTGGCACGCCGAAGGGCTGGCCGTCCGACCCGACCACCGCATGATCGCCCACACCGCGTTCCTGGTGTCCGCGCGTAAGCTCGCCCCCGGGGTCACCGCCCCGCCCCGGCGCCGCAAGCCCAGCAAGGGCACCGAGGCGTACGTGGCGCGCCGGGCCGCGCTGCGCGAGGCGGAGGCCACCCGGCAGGCCGCGGCCGCCGGGCCGGAGCCCCACCCGGCGGGGGAGGCGGAGCGGCCGTGACGGCACAGCGGGACGGCCGGGGATGACCGGACGGAGGACGGCCGGCGCGGGCCGGCGGCACGATCGCGGGGAGGCGGGATGAACCGCCCGGGCTTCGGCGGCGGCGAGCTGCCGGCGGTGTTCCCGGACTGGTCGCCGTACCAGGACCTCGAGTCGGCGGCGCGGGCGTACCTGCGCGACCCGGACGTGGCCCTCGACGCGCTGGGCGGGGTGCTGCGCGGGGCGTCCGTGCTCGCCTTCACCCTGGAACGCTTCGTGAACGAGGTCAACGGCGTCTGGCAGGAGGTCGTCGTCTGCGACGGCAGCCGCCTCATCCTCTGGCACGGTGAGGACGTCCCGCCGGGCGAGGGCCCGCCCGGGTCGATGACCTCGTCGCTGCGGGTGGTGCCGGTCTCCTCGGTCACCGAGGTGGGCTGCCGGCGGCGGCTCACCCGCGACGACGACGGCACCGTCCGGGTCGACAGCATCGACGTCTACCTGCTGCTCACGTCGCTCGACGAGGCACCGGCCGGCGAGGAGGCGACCGGCGCGCCCCGGCACGACGCGCTGCGCTTCGGCAAGACCCTCGACGACGGCGGGGCCGGGCAGATCACCCGGCTGGAGGAGTTCGCCCGGCTGGTCGCCTCGGTGGTCGGCCGCCCGACGCTCTGACCGCGTACCACCGGGGTGGCCACCGCCCGACGGGCCGGCGCGGCGCGCGGACGCCGCCGGCCCCGGCCGGGCTCAGTCCTCGGCCTGCGGGCCGGCGACCGCCACGCCGTCGCTGCCGCGGACCACGTGGATGCACTCGCCCGGGCACTCCTTCGCCGAGTCGATCACCTCGAGACGCAGGTGCTCCGGCACGTCGACCCGGCCCCCCGGGGACTGCACCAGCTCACCGTCGGGACCCTTGACGTAGGCAAGGCCGTCGATGTCGAACTCGAAGACCTCCGGCGCGTACTGGACACACAGTCCGTCGCCCGTACACAGGTCCTGGTCGACCCAGACCTGCAGCTGGTCCGTCGCGACCTCGGCCACCGGCGCACCCCCCATGTTCTCCCGTCCCACGCCCCGACGGTACCCGAACGTGGCGGACCGCTCCCCGGGCCCACCCTTGGCGATCAAGGTTCGGTGACGAGGGCGTTGCGTGGGACCGAATCGGCCTCATAGCGGCTAGTGTTAGGGCAGAACGTTCAAGCCCCCCGGGGAGGTGGGACGTGGCACGCAGCGACGACGCGGACTCGCGCGCCGCACGGTGGGAGAAGGAGGCCCACGATCTCTCCACGCAGGTCGCGTTCCTTCAAGAGGAACTCGCTCTGGTGCGGCGCAAGTTGACCGAAAGCCCCCGACACGTCCGGCAGCTCGAGGAGCGGCTGGCGGCCACCCAGGCGCAGTTGGCGCGGCTGACCGAGAACAACGACCGGCTCGTGAGCACCCTCAAGGAGGCTCGCGCGCAGATTGTGACGCTCAAGGAGGAGATCGACCGGCTCGCCCAGCCGCCGAGCGGCTACGGCGTCTTCCTGGCGCGGCACGACGACGGCACGGTGGACGTGTTCACCGGCGGCCGCAAGCTCCGGGTGGCCGTCTCGCCGTCGCTCGACGTGAACGAGCTGCGCCGGGGGCAGGAGGTCCTGCTCAACGACGCCCTGAACATCGTCGACGCGTTCGGTTACGAGCGGGTCGGCGAGGTCGTGATGCTCAAGGAGGTGCTCGCCGGCCCCGGCGACACCGCCGGCGACCGGGCCCTCGTGGTCTCCCACTCCGACGAGGAGCGCATCGTGCACCTCGCGGAGACCCTGATCGGCACCCCGATAAGGGCCGGCGACTCGCTCATGATCGAGCCCCGCTCGGCGTACGCGTACGAGCGGATCCCCAAGAGCGAGGTCGAGGAACTGGTCCTCGAGGAGGTGCCGGACGTCGGCTACACCGACATCGGCGGCCTGCACGCTCAGATCGAGCAGATCCGCGACGCGGTCGAGCTGCCGTTCCTGCACGCCGACCTGTTCCGCGAGCACCAGCTCCGGCCGCCGAAGGGCATCCTGCTCTACGGCCCGCCCGGCTGCGGCAAGACGCTCATCGCCAAGGCGGTGGCCAACTCGCTTGCCAAGAAGATCGCCGAGCGGCGCGGCGAGGAGAAGCACACAAGCTTCTTCCTCAACATCAAGGGCCCCGAGCTGCTCAACAAGTACGTCGGCGAGACCGAGCGGCACATCCGGCTGATCTTCCAGCGGGCCCGCGAGAAGGCCGGTGAGGGCACGCCGGTCATCGTGTTCTTCGACGAGATGGACTCGGTGTTCCGCACCCGTGGCTCCGGTGTCTCCTCCGACGTGGAGAACACGATCGTTCCGCAGCTGCTCAGTGAGATCGACGGTGTCGAGGGCCTGGAGAACGTCATCGTCATCGGCGCCTCCAACCGCGAGGACATGATCGACCCGGCGATCCTGCGCCCCGGCCGGCTCGACGTGAAGATCAAGATCGAGCGGCCGGACGCCGAGGCGGCGAAGGACATCTTCTCCAAGTACATCCTGCCCGGGCTGCCCCTGCACCCGGACGACCTGGCCGAGCACGGCGGCGACCCTCAGGCCACCGTGGCGGCGATGATCGACGCGGTCGTCCTGCGGATGTACTCGGAGACCGAGGAGAACCGCTTCCTCGAGGTCACCTACGCCAACGGCGACAAGGAAGTCCTCTACTTCAAGGACTTCAACTCCGGCGCGATGATCCAGAACATCGTCGACCGGGGCAAGAAGATGGCCATCAAGGAGTTCCTCACCTCCGGTCGCAAGGGCCTGCGCCTGCAGCACCTCCTCGACGCCTGCGTCGACGAGTTCCGCGAGAACGAGGACCTGCCCAACACCACAAACCCCGACGACTGGGCGCGCATCTCCGGCAAGAAGGGCGAGCGGATCGTCTACATCCGCACACTCGTCTCCGGCGGCAAGGGCGCCGAGGCCGGCCGGTCCATCGAGACCGCCAGCAACACAGGTCAGTACCTCTGACGACGGCACGACGGGGGCCCGGGCCGCGCCAGCGACCCGGGCCCCCGGCCGTCACCGGGCGCCGCGCACCGGACGGCCGCGTCACCATCGGTCGTGGCGCCGACTACGCTCGACAGCGGGACCGGTCGGGCAAGCGAAGCGGGTAGGTCGATGAGCGTTAGACGGATCATGGGCACCGAGGTCGAGTACGGCATCTCCGTGCCCGGCCAGGCCGGGGCCAACCCGATGGTCACCTCCTCACAGGTGGTGAACGCCTACGGGGCACGCCCGGAGCTCAACCGCGGCGGCCGGGCCCGCTGGGACTACGAGGAGGAGTCGCCACTGCGCGACGCCCGCGGCTTCACCTACTCCGGCGCCGCGTACGACCCCGCCGAGGCCCTCGCCGACGAGGACCTGGGGCTGGCCAACGTGATACTCACCAACGGGGCGCGGCTGTACGTCGACCACGCGCACCCCGAGTACTCCACCCCCGAGGTCACCAACCCCCGGGACCTGGTGCGTTGGGACAAGGCGGGGGAGCGGGTGATGGCCGAGGCCGCCCGGCGGGCCGCCACCATCCCCGGCACCCACCCCATCCACCTGTACAAGAACAACACCGACAACAAGGGCGCCAGCTACGGCGCCCACGAGAACTACCTGATGCGGCGGCAGACCCCGTTCGCCGACATCGTGGCGTACCTGACCCCGTTCTTCGTCACCCGGCAGATCATCGCCGGGGCCGGCCGGGTCGGCATCGGCCAGGACGGCGGGCAGAACGGCTTCCAGATCTCCCAGCGCGCCGACTTCTTCGAGGTCGAGGTGGGCCTGGAGACCACCCTGAAGCGGCCCATCATCAACACCCGCGACGAGCCGCACGCCGACGCCGACAAGTACCGGCGGCTGCACGTCATCATCGGCGACGCCAACCTGTCGGAGATCTCGACGTACCTCAAGGTCGGCACGACCGCGCTGATCCTGACCATGATCGAGGAGAAGGCGCTCGGCCCGGACCTGGGCATCGCCGACCCGGTCAGCGAGCTGCGCGCGGTAAGCCACGACCCGTCGCTCAACCACCTCATGCGGCTGCGTGACGGCCGGCGGCTCACCGCCCTCGACGTGCAGTGGGCCTACTACGAGCGGGTGCGCTCCTTCGTGGACGACCGGTACGGCGCCGACATCGACGTGCAGACCGCCGACGTGCTGGACCGCTGGGAGAGCGTGCTGGACCGGCTCGGCCGCGACGTCATGCTCTGCGCCGACGAACTCGACTGGGTGGCCAAGTTGCGGCTGCTGGAGGGTTACCGGGAGCGGGAGAACCTCGGCTGGGGCTCGCACAAGCTGCAACTGGTCGACCTCCAGTACTCCGACGTCCGTCCGGAGAAGGGGCTCTACCACCGGCTGGTGTCGCGCGGCGCGATGAAGACCCTGCTGCCGGAGGAGGAGACCCGGACCGCGATGACCGAGCCGCCGGAGGACACCCGGGCGTACTTCCGGGGCCGCTGCCTCGCCCAGTACGCCTCCGAGGTGGTCGCCGCGAGCTGGGACTCGGTCATCTTCGACGTCGGCCGCGAGTCGCTGGTGCGGGTGCCGATGATGGAGCCGGAGCGGGGCACCCGCAAGCACGTGGGCGAGCTCTTCGACCGCTGCGAGAGCGCCAAGGACCTGCTGGAGACGCTGACCGGCGGCTGAGCCGGCACGCCGTCGCGAAAATGCCCGTCGGGTGCCGGGAGCCGGCGTGCGACGGGCTTTTCGTCGCCTGCGCGAGGTAAGTTTCTCGCAGACGATCGTGGAGGAGGCACCCCATGGCCACTCGTGACAGCGGCGGGCAGTCGCAGACCGGGAAGTCCCGGCAGGGCGAGGAGATCGAGGACGTCAGCACCGAGGCGAACCCGGAGGTCGCCGAGCGGCACGCCGAGATCACCGAGGACGTCGACGACCTGCTCGACGAGATCGACTCCGTCCTGGAGGAGAACGCAGAGGAGTTCGTCAGGGGCTATGTACAGAAAGGGGGCCAGTAGGGCATAAAGGCATTAAACGGACATGCCCTTTCCGCTTGATGATCGGGACGGAAATCGTCGTTGTCGAGACTGTGGCGAGTGGAAGCCTCTTGAGGAGTTCTGCGCAAACAGCAAGCGGCCGGACGGCCGCGGCAGCTATTGCAAGCCGTGCTTCAACCTGAGGTCAAGGGCGAGCTACGCCAAGCGCCTGAAGGAGGAGCGCGGCCGGGAGGCCCGCCAGCTGCCGGCCGTGCCGGAAGGCCAACGCCGTTGCCCGGACTGTGGCGAGATCAAGCAGTTGGCCGAATTCCCACGTAACCGCTCCGGCCGCGCCGGTTACGGCCGATACTGCAAACCCTGCCACAACGCGAGGGGCAACGAGACGCGGCTGCGGCTCTACGGCGGCAGCCGGGAGTACCACCTGCGGCGGCGGTACGCGGTCGGGCAGAAGGAGTTCGACGAGCTGCTCGCTGAGCAGGGCGGGGTCTGCGCCATCTGTGGCGGGGAAGATCCGCAACACCTGGACCACGATCATCGCACCGGATGGGTGCGCGGGATACTCTGCTTCAACTGTAACGGTGGTCTTGGTCAGTTCCGGGACAGTCCGGACCGGCTGGCCAGGGCGATCACGTACCTGAGAGGAACCACGTGGCAGCGGGTTTTGATCCATCCGGGCGTCTTCCAGATGTGTTCACCAACGCGGGGACGTCCTCCTTCACAGCGTTCCTGAGCAAGGTGGCCCCCGAGATGCTGCCCGGACGACGGCCGCTGCCGCCGGGCATGGCCGCCGACCTGGCGCCGCACGCCACCACCATCGTGGCGATCTCCGCCGTCGGCGGCGTGGTGATGGCCGGCGACCGCCGGGCCACGATGGGGAACCTGATCGCTCAGCGGGACATCGAGAAGGTGCACCCGGCGGACGCGTACTCGCTCGTCGGCATCGCGGGCACCGCGGGCATCGGCATCGAGCTGATGCGACTGTTCCAGGTGGAGCTGGAGCACTACGAGAAGATCGAGGGCGCGATGCTCTCGCTCGACGGCAAGGCCAACCGGTTGGCCTCGATGATCCGGGGCAACCTCGGCGCGGCGATGCAGGGCCTCGCGGTGATCCCGCTGTTCGCCGGGTTCGACCTGGCGGCGAAGGACCCGGCACGGGCCGGCCGGATCTTCAGCTTCGACGTGACCGGTGGCCCGTACGGGGAGACCGGCTACGACGCCATCGGCTCCGGTTCGCTGTTCGCGAAGTCGGCCCTGAAGAAGCGGTACCGGGCGGGGCTGTCGATGGACGACGCCGTCCGCCTGGCGGTGGAGGCGCTGTACGACGCGGCCGACGACGACACGGCGACCGGCGGGCCGGACCTGACGCGGCGCATCTTCCCGGTGGTGATGACCGCGACGGCGGAGGGCACGCACCGGCTCACCGACGCGGAGGCGGCGGCGATCGCCGAGAGCGTGGTCGCCGGCCGGATGGAGAACCCGGGCGGCTGAGCCGCCCACCCGTAAGCCAGTCCCCAAGCAGACCGCCGTAAGGAGAACCGCCGCAGTGGCCATGCAGTTCTACGCCTCGCCCGAGCAGATCATGCGCGACCGCTCCGAGCTGGCCCGCAAGGGCATCGCCCGGGGGCGCAGCGCGGTGGTCCTGAGTTACGCCGGCGGGGTGCTCTTCGTTGCGGAGAACCTGTCCAGCGCCCTGCACAAGGTCAGCGAGATCTACGACCGGATCGGCTTCGCCGCGGTGGGCCGGTACAACGAGTTCGAGAACCTGCGGCGCGCCGGTGTGCGGATGGCCGACCTGAACGGTCTGAGCTACGACCGGCGGGACGTGACCGGCCGTGGGCTCGCCAACGCGTTCGCCCAGACCCTGGGGGCGATCTTCACCGAGCAGTCGAAGCCGTTCGAGGTGGAGATCTGCGTCGCGCAGGTCGGCGCGACGCCCGGGGACGACGAGCTGTACCGGCTGACGTACGACGGGTCGGTCAACGACGAGCCGGGCCGGATGGCGATGGGCGGCCAGGCCGAGGCGATCACCGGGGTGTTGAAGTCCGACCACCGGGCCGACATGTCGCTGGGAGACGCGGTGAAGGTGGCGGTCAAGGCGCTGAGCAGCGTCGGCGGCGAGGGCGGGGCGGCCCGCACGATCGCGGCGGACCAGCTCGAGGTGGCGATCCTGGACCGCACCCGGGTGGGGCGGACGTTCCGGCGGATCACCGGTGCGGCGCTGACGGCCCTGCTCGACGGTGGGAAGGCCGAGGACGCCACGGCCCGCCCGGAGACGCCGACGGTGCCGACGGAGGAGGCGCACAAGCCGACCACGTCGGCGGGTTCGGCGGATCTGGAGGGTCAGGAGCCGGAGCGCCCGGAGTCCTGAGGCCGGGGTGGTGGCGGTCAGGCCTCGACGAGCGGCCGCCACCACGAGCGGTTGTCGCGGTACCAGTCGATCGTGGCGGCGAGGCCCGCGTCGAAGTCGACGGTGGGCGCCCAGCCGAGGTCGCGCCGGGTGGTGGTGGTGTCGAGGGCGTACCGGCGGTCGTGGCCCTTGCGGTCGGCGACCGGCCGCACGCGGTCCCAGCCGGCGCCGAACGCGGTGAGCAGCCGCCCGGTCAGGTCCCGGTTGGTGAGTGCGGTGCCGCCGCCGAGATGGTAGACGGCGCCGGCACGGCCGACCTGGTGGGCGAGCGTGATGCCGTGGCAGTGGTCGTCGACGTGCAGCCAGTCGCGGACGTTGCCGCCGTCGCCGTACAGCGGGAGGGCGCGCCCGTCGAGGAGGTTGGTGACGAAGCGCGGGATGACCTTCTCCGGGTGCTGGTACGGGCCGTAGGTGTTGGCGCCACGGGTGATCACCACGTCCAGTCCGTGGGTGCGGTGGTAGGCGAGGGTGAGCAGGTCGGCGGCGGCCTTCGAGGCCGAGTACGGGGAGCTGGGGTCCAGCGGGGCGGACGGCGGCCAGGCGCCGTGGTCGATGGAGCCGTACACCTCGTCGGTGGAGACGTGCACGAAGCGGCCGGTGCCGTGCCGCAGCGCGGCGTCGAGCAGGGCCTGGGTGCCGACCACGTTTGTGGTGACGAACGGGGCGGCGCCGGCGATGGAGCGGTCCACGTGGGACTCGGCGGCGAGGTGGACGATGACGTCGTGCCCGGCGACGGTGGCGTCGACGAGGTCGGCGTCGCGCACGTCGCCGCGGACGACCCGCAGGCGGGGATCCTCGCGGACGGTCCCGAGGCTGTCCTCGGTGCCGGCGTAGGTGAACGAGTCGAGCACGGTGACCCGGTCCGGGCGCAGGGTGGTTTCGGCGCCGGTGAGCAGGCGCCGCACGTACGCCGAGCCGATGAAGCCGGCACCGCCGGTGACGAGGATTCGCACGGCTCGCACCGTACCCCCCGGGGCGGCCGGCGTGGACGGCGCCGGCGGCGACCGGTGGGACGGGGGTGGCGAGCGCTGCCCATCTGTCGTCCCGGGCGGCTAATGTCTCATCATGGAGCGGCGAATCTTCGGCCTCGAGACCGAGTACGGCGTCACCTGCACCTATCGCGGGCAGCGCCGACTGTCCCCCGACGAGGTCGCGCGGTACCTGTTCCGGCGGGTGGTGTCGTGGGGCCGGTCGAGCAACGTGTTCCTTCGCAACGGGGCCCGGCTGTACCTGGACGTCGGGTCGCACCCGGAGTACGCGACGCCGGAGTGCGACTCGGTGGTGGATCTGGTGGCGCACGACCGGGCCGGTGAGCGGATCCTGGAGGGGCTGCTCGTCGACGCGGAGAAGCGGTTGCACGACGAGGGCATCGCGGGCGAGATCTACCTGTTCAAGAACAACACCGACTCGGCCGGCAACTCGTACGGCTGCCACGAGAACTACCTGGTCTCCCGGCACGGTGAGTTCGGCCGGCTGGCGGACGTGCTGATCCCGTTCCTGGTCACCCGGCAGTTGATCTGCGGGGCGGGGAAGGTGCTGCAGACGCCGCGCGGGGCGGTCTACTGCCTGTCGCAGCGGGCGGAGCACATCTGGGAGGGGGTGTCCTCGGCGACCACCCGCAGCCGTCCGATCATCAACACGCGCGACGAGCCGCACGCGGACGCCGAGCGGTACCGCCGGCTGCACGTGATTGTGGGCGACTCGAACATGAACGAGGTCACCACGCTGTTGAAGGTCGGCTCGGCGGACATCGTGCTGCGGATGATCGAGGCCGGCGTGGTGATGCGGGACCTGACGCTGGAGAATCCGATCCGGGCGATCCGCGAGGTGTCCCACGACATCACCGGGCGGCGGAAGGTGCGGCTGGCCTCCGGCAAGGAGGTCAGCGCGCTGGAGATCCAGCAGGAGTATCTGGCCAAGGCGACGGAGTTCGTCGAGCGGCGCGGCGGTGACCAGACGGCGAAGCGGGTGGTGGAGCTGTGGGGCCGGGTGCTGCGGGCGGTGGAGACCGGTGACCTGGAGCCGGTGGCCCGGGAGATCGACTGGGTGACGAAGCTGCGGCTGATCGAGCGCTACCAGCGCAAGCACGACCTGCCGCTGTCGCATCCGCGGGTGGCGCAGATGGATCTCGCGTACCACGACCTGCGTCGGGGGCGGGGCCTGTACGGGCTGCTGGAGCGGCGGGGTGAGGTGGACCGGGTGGCGACTGACCCGGAGATCTTCGAGGCGAAGGAGACGCCCCCGCAGACCACGCGGGCGCGGCTGCGGGGGGAGTTCATCCGGCACGCCCAGGAGAAGCGGCGGGACTTCACCGTGGACTGGGTGCACCTGAAGCTGAACGACCAGGCGCAGCGCACGGTGCTGTGCAAGGACCCGTTCCGGGCGTACGACGAGCGGGTGGAGCGGCTGATCGCCAGCATGTGACAGGAGCGGCCGGTCGGGTGGGTGGTGCTGGTCGCCCGCCGGCCGGCCGCCCGGTACGCTGGCGGCGCCATGATGCCTACTGACCCGGCCGGTCCCGGCTCCGAGAAGCAGAACTGGGTGGAGCGGCGCCGCCAGAAGATCCGCGATGAGATCGAGCGCAACCGTCGCGGCGAGTACACGGTGCCCACATGGGTGCTGGCGCTCGCCCTGATCCTGATCGTGGGCGGTTGGGTGGCGTTGGTGATCTTCGCCTGATCCGTCCTGCGTCCCACGTCACGTCACACGATAGAAGTTTGCGGGCTGTGCGAGATCGCCGAGCCGCTGATCGGCGGCGGCGGTCAGCCGGCCAGCCGCGCGGCGTGCCGGCCCGCCGCCGCGGCGGCGAGGAAGTAGGCGCGGTCGGCGTCCAGGCCGCGGCCCATCGTCGACAGCGGCACCGGGCTGGCCCGCAGCGCGGCGTCGAGGCCGTCGACCGGGACCCGGACCACGTCGTGCCGGGCGGCGAGGGGCGCCAGTGCAGCGTCGACCGCGCCGGCCAGCGCCGGGTCGAGCCCGTCCGGCACCACCAGCTGCGCGCGGGCCAGGGCCACCCGGCCGTACGCGGTGAGGCTGTGGTGGGACACCCCGCGGTGCCGGGGGCGGGGGTCGGCGTCGGAGATCCGCAGCGACCCGACCGGCCGCCCGCCCAGCGCGGCGACCGCGTTGACCGCCTCGCCGACCGCCACCCCGGAGAAGCCCCAGCGGGTGCCGGTGCCCAGGTTGCCGGGGCCCTGGGCGATGACGGCCACGTCGGCGCGCAGCACGTGCCGGGCGGCCAGCAGGCCGGTGTGCAGGGTGCTCGCCTCCAGGTCACCGCCGAAGGCCTGGCCGACGCTGACCGTGCCGGCGAGGTGTTCCCGCAGCCCGGCCAGGGTGCGGGAGAACCAGGCGGGCAGGGCGCCGCCGTCGGTGAGCAGGTACGCGACCCGGGCGTGGGGCGCGTCGGCGCGGATTCCGGCGAGGATCGCCGGCAGGGCGGAGTGCAGGTCCGCGGTCACCACCGGCAGCCCGGCCAGGTCGTCGGCGTCGGCGAGGACCGCCCGGTGCGGCGAGGCCTCCTCGTCGACGCCGAGCAGGATCGGCTGCAACGGGGTGTAGCGGGCCTTGACCAGGTGACCGGCGTCGCGGTTGTCCGCCGGGGCGGGCGGGTCCGGCGGCAACCGGTCGGGCAGGGCCACCACCAGGGCGTACCCGCCGGTGCCGAGGCCCATCAGCAGGGCGCCGGCGTTGAGCAGCACCCGGTCGCCGACCCGCGGCCGGCCGACCAGCTCGGGGTACGCGAGGGACCGCATCGCGGTGCCGTCGGCGAGGGTGACGTCCAGCTCGACCGCGCCGGTCCACTCCCGCCGTACCGCCGTCACGGTTCCCGACCGCCATCGCACCATGCGGTGGACGCTAACGGTCGAGGTCGGTGCGGGGTGAACCCGGGTGGCGGTGCCGGCGATCGTGGCCGGCCGTAGGGTGACCGCGTGACGCGCGGCGTGGGTACACGTGTTCGGGCCGGCGGCTGCTAGCGTCGTACCGTGTCGCGGACCCGCACCGAACGCCTGGTCAACCTGGTGATCTGCCTGCTGTCCACGCGACGGTTCCTGACCGCCGCGCAGATCGCCGCGACCGTGCCCGGTTACGAGCACGATCCGCAGGACGCGCGTGACCACGAGGCGTTCCAGCGCAAGTTCGAGCGGGACAAGGCCGAGTTGCGCGAGCTCGGCGTCCCGCTGGAGACGGGGACGGCCAGCGCGTTCGACGTCGAGCCCGGTTACCGGATCGCCCGCCGGGAGTACGCGCTGCCCGAGATCCCCCTGGAACCGGACGAGGCGGCCGCCGTGGGCATCGCCGCCCGGCTGTGGCAGCACGCCGGCCTGGCCGCCGCCGCCTCCTCCGGGCTGGCCAAGCTGCGCGCCGCCGGCGTGGACGTGGACCCGCAGGCCACCCTCGGGCTGGAGCCCATGGTGACGGTCGATCCCGCCTTCGCGCCGCTGACCGCCGCCGCCCGGGACCGCCGCGAGGTGACCTTCGACTACCGGGTGCCGGACCGGGACGAGCCGTCCCGCCGCCGGCTGCAGCCGTGGGGCGTGGTCTGCTGGCGGGGCCGGTGGTACGTGGTCGGCCACGACCTGGAGCGGGCGGCGACGCGCTGCTTCCGGCTGTCCCGGGTGGTGGGTGCGGTCCGGGCGACGGGCCGGCCGGGGGCGTACGAGCCGCCCGTCGGGGTCGACCTGATCAGCCACGTCGCCCGTTGGTCGGGGCCGGTGGAGCGCACCGGGCGGGCGACGGTGCTCGCCGCGCCCGGCCGGGCGGCCGGGTTGCGCCGCTGGGCGGTGGAGACCGGCGGTGGCCCGGACGGCGACCGGCTCGTCCTGCCGTACGCCGACCCGGAGTCGCTCGCCGGGCAGCTCGTCGGGTACGGCCCGGACGTGCGGGTGCTCGACCCGCCGGAGGTGCGGGAGGCGGTCATCCAGCGGCTCAAGGAGATCGCCGCCCGCCACGACGACCTGGCCGTCGCCGGGGGTGCCCGGTGACCCGGCCGGCCGCCCGCGGCGGCTCGCGCACCTCCGCCGACCGGTTGGCCCGGCTGCTCAACCTCGTGCCGTACCTGCTGGCCCGCCCCGGAATCGAGATCGCCGAGGCGGCCGCCGACCTGGGTGTCACCGAGCGGCAGCTCCGGGAGGACCTGGAACTGCTGTGGGTGTGCGGGCTGCCCGGGTACGGGCCGGGTGACCTCATCGACATGGCGTTCGACGGGGACCGGGTGACGATCACCTACGACGCCGGCATCGACCGGCCGTTGCGGCTCACCCCGGACGAGGCCCTCGCCCTGGTCGTGGCGCTGCGGATGCTCGCCGAGACGCCGGGGGTGGCCAACCGGGAGGCCGTGGAGCGGGCCCTTGCCAAGATCGAGAACGCGGCCGGTGACCTGGTGGCCGCCCCGGTCGAGGTGCGACTGCCGGCGGACACCCGCCGGGTCGCCGAGCTGCGGGCGGCGGTGGAGAGCGGCCGGGCGCTGCGGATCACCTACTACACGGCGGCCCGGGACGAGACCACCGAGCGGGTCGTCGACCCGCTGCGGATGCTGATGGTCGGCGGCCGGGCGTACGTGGAGGCGTGGTGCCGGCGGGCCGAGGGGATGCGGCTGTTCCGGGCCGACCGGATCGACGCGGTGACGCCGCTTGACGAGCCGGCCCGGGTGCCGCCGCAGGCCGTCCCGCACGACCTCAGCGACGGCGTGTTCCGGCCCTCGCCGGACCTGCCGCTGGTCACCCTGCGGATCGGCCGGAGCGAGCGGTGGATCACCGAGTACTACCCGTGCGAGCGGGTCGAGGAGGGCGGCGGCGACCAGTGGCTGGTGTCGCTGCGGGTCACCGACCTGGGGTGGGCGCGCCGGTTCGTGCTGGGGCTGGGACCGGACGTGACCGTGGTCGCCCCGGCCGAGCTGGCCGCGCAGGTGCACGCGGCGGCGGTCGCGGCCCTCGACGCGTACGCGACGCCGCCGCCCCCGCGTCCGGCGGCCGACCCGCCGGCGGCCGACCGGGCGGTGGCGACGCAGGGCCAGTAGGCTGGCCGCCGTGGTGACGTGGATCGTGGTCGCGTTGGTGGTCGTCCCGCTCGTGGCGCTCGCGCTGGCCGTCCGGCCGGTGCTGGTGCGGTTGCCCCGGCTGCGTCGCGCCGCCGTGGCGCTGCAGCGGCGCGCCGGCGAGGCGGAGGCCCTCCAGGAGGCCGCGGAGGCTCTCCAGGCAAGGGCCGAAGGGCTGCAGGAGCGGCTGGAGACCGCCCAGCAGCGGGTCGCCGTCATCAAGGCCAAGCGCGGCCGCTGATCGATCGCCGTCGCGTCGTGCGCGATCGGAGCCCGATCCGCGCAGCCAAGAACACCGGCGGGTGGTTGACGGGACATCGGGGATTGGTCGAGACTTCACCCGCCGGGACGATCTCCCACCCTCCCGGCGGGTGGCAACGACCCGCATCGCACGTACGATGGGCTGCGGTACCACCCCTGCCCCGACACAGAGCGACTGGAGCTTCCCATGGGTGCCCTCAAGCCGTGGCACATCGCCGTACTCGTGGTCGTGCTGATCCTGCTCTTCGGCGCGAAGCGGCTCCCCGACGCGGCCCGCTCGCTGGGCCGGTCGCTGCGGATCATCAAGGCCGAGACCAAGAGCCTGGCCGACGACGACCGCGACCTGGCCGAGAAGGCCGACGCGCAGGCCGGTTACCAGCCGCTGCCGCCGCAGCAGCAGGCGCCGTACGCCCAGCAGGCGCCCTACCAGGCCCCGCCGCAGCAGCAGCCGGTCGTCGACCCGGTGCAGCGCTCCCGCGACAACTGACCGAAGGGCCCGAGCACCGTGGCCTTCGCCCTGCGTAAACGCGGCCCGAGCAAATTCGAGCGGGCCGCCGACGGCTCGATGACGCTCGTCGAGCACTTCCGCGAGCTGCGTACCCGGCTGTTCCGCGCCTCCCTGGCGATCCTGGTCGGGCTGATCGGCGGCTTCATGCTCGCCCAGCCGGCGTTCGACCTGCTCAGCCAGCCGTACTGCCAACTGCCCGGGATGACGGTCAACGGCGAGTGCCAGAACTTCCTGATGCTCGCGCCCACCGACGGCTTCGTCCTCAAGCTCAAGCTGGCGCTCTGGATCGGGCTGATCCTCGGCGGGCCGGTCTGGCTCTACCAGTTGTGGGCGTTCGTCGCGCCGGGTCTGCACCGGCACGAACGCAAGTGGGCGTACGTCTTCGTCACGATCGCGGCGCCGCTGTTCGCCGCCGGCGCGGTGCTCGCGTTCCTCGTCGTCGACAAGGGGCTGGCGTTCCTGCTGGAGGCCGGCGTCACCGGCACCGACTCGCAGCTGGAGGTGACCCGGTACATCTCCTTCGTCACCACGATGATCCTGCTCTTCGGGGTGGCGTTCGAGTTCCCCCTCACGCTGCTGATGCTCAACTTCACCGGCGTGGTGAGCGCCCGGCGGCTGCTGAGCTGGTGGCGGGTCGTCGTCTTCATCTGCTTCGCGTTCGCGGCGGTGGCCACGCCGGATCCGGGCCCGTTCGGCATGACGCTGCTGGCGCTCTGCCTGTCCCTGCTCTACTTCATCGCGGTCGGGGTGGCGTTCCTCAACGACCGGCGCAAGGGGCGCGGCAAGGAGGTCTACGCCGGCGTCGCGGACGACGAGGTGTCGCCACTGGTTTTCGACAACCAGCCGGTGGAGGCCGGCGCGCCGGTCGAGGCGCCGACGCCGGTCGGCGGCCCCGAGCCGGTGGCGGCGCCCGCCCCGATCGAGCGCCGCTACGACGAGATGACCTGACGGGTCAGGCCGAGCGGGCCCGTTCCTCCGCCAGCCGGTGCGGCACCCGGACCATGCGTAGCATCGCGACCAGCCCCACGCCGCCGACCACGTTCCCGAAGGCGGACCACGCCAGCGCGCCCAGCCAGTCGAGGTAGCCGAATGGTGCCCGACCGGTGGTCAACGCGGTGAACATGAAGATCGAGTCCAGCACGCTGTGGAAGAGCTGGCCGGCGGCGAGCAACGCGCCGAACAGCACCGCCGCCGCCAGCCGCACGCCGAGACTCTCGGTGGCGTGCTGCGTCCGGGTCATCAGGGTGATCACCATGCCGGCGAGGACCGCGAGGGTGAACGACCGCGCGTTGACCCCCAGGTCGGCGTAGTAGGCGCCGACGGCGGTGGCGGTGTCCCGCAGTTCCGGGTAGGCGCGGGTGATGAGCCAGGCCACGAGCCAGCCCCCGACCAGGTTCCCGGCGAGGGTGACGACCCACAGCCGGATCAGCGCCCGCAGCCCGGCCCGCCGGGCCGCGACCGCTGTCACCGGTACCAGGAAGTCCTCCGTGAACAGCTCGCTGCGGGCCAGCAGCAGCGCCACGAAGCCGATGCTGAAGGCGAGCCCGGCCAGCAGGGTCTGACCGGTGCTGTGCTCCACCAGCAGGTACGCCAGCACGCCGGTCCCGACGTCGATTCCACCGAGCGTCCCGGTGGCCGCCAGGGACGGCCACGAACGGGCCAGCCGGACGGTGCCCTCCTCGAGGATCCGGTCGAAGGCCTCCTCGATCTCCCGCTCCCGCCGGCGGGGTTGCGGGAAGTCGGGGCCGGCACGTGCGCGCATGCCGCGGTTTCCCCGCTGCGCCGGCCGCTATGCCCGGGGACGGCGTCGGCACGTACGGCCGGCCAGGCCGGGCCCGACGGAAGGGGGTGCCCGCCGCCCGGTACGCCGGGTACGGTGCACGCCGTGACCGCAGACGATCACTCCTTCGCGGCCGACGGTCCGGTCGCCGTCCTGGCCAACCCCACCGCCGGCCGGGGACGCCACCGCGGGCTGCTGCCGCGGGTGCTGGACCGGCTCGCGGAGGGCGGGCGCCCGGTGCGGGTGCTGGACGCGCGTACCCCGGTGCAGGCGCAGGCCGCCTGCCACGAGGCCGTGGCCGACGGCGCCGCCGCGCTCGTCACGGTCGGCGGCGACGGCACCGTGCACCTGGCGCTGCAGGCGGTGGCGGGGACGTCGGTGCCGTTCGGTGCGGTGCCGGCGGGCACCGGCAACGACTTCGCAATCGACACCGGCTTTCCGGGCGACCCGCTGACCGCCGTCGACGCGATGGTCGCGGCCCTACGGGACGGCCGCTCCCGCCCCGTCGACCTGGCGCGGATCACCGCGGCGGACGGCACGCACCGCTGGTACGGGGCGGTGCTCGCGGCCGGCTTCGACGCGATCGTCAACGAGCGGGCCAACCGGATGCGCTGGCCGCGTGGCCCGCGCCGCTACGACCTGGCGATCCTGGTGGAGCTTGCCCGGCTGCGTCCCCGCCGCTACACGCTGCGCCTCGACGGGGAGATCCACGAGACGGACGCCGTGCTGGTGGCCGTCGGCAACTGCCCGTCCTACGGCGGCGGCATGCGGATCTGCCCGGACGCCGACCCGACCGACGGGCTGCTGGACGTGGTGGTGGGCGGGCGGTTCGACCGGCGCACGCTGATGCGGGTCAAGCCCCGCATCTACCGGGGCACCCACGTCGCCCATCCGCTCGTGCGCAGCTACCGGGCCCGGACGGTGGAGGTCGAGGCGGCCGGCATCACGACCTACGCCGACGGCGAGCGGGCGGTCGACCTGCCGGTGACGATCACCGCGGTCCCGGGGGCGGTGCGGCTGCTGCGGTGACCCGGACCGCGCCGATGCTGGCGGCGATCACCAGCCCGGTCGCGAGCACCTCCACGGCGGTCAGGGCCTGGCGCAGGACCAGCCAGCCGGCGAGGGCGGCGATGGCCGGGCCGAGGCTCATCAACACGGCGAAGGTGCCGGTGGGCAGCCGGCGCAGGGCGAGCAGCTCCATCGTGTACGGGACCACCGAGGACAGCACGGCGACGGCGCCGCCCAGCGCCAGCACGGCCGGGTCCAGCAGCGCGGCGCCGCCCCGCGCCAGGCCGGCCGGCAGGGTGAGCAGCGCGGCGACGGCCAGTGCCAGGGCGAGACCGTCGGCTCCCGGGAAGCTGCGGCCGACCCGCGCGCTGGTCACGATGTACGCCGCCCACATCGCTCCCGCGCCGAGGGCGAGTGCGGCGCCGGCCGGGTCGAGCCGGTCGAAACCGCCCTGGCCGAGCAGTGCCACGCCGGCGAGCGCGAGCCCGGCCCAGCACCAGCTGGCCGCCCGGCGGGCGGCGAGCACCGACAGCGCCAGCGGGCCGAGCACCTCGAGAGTGACCGCCGGGCCGAGCGGGATGCGCTCGATGGCCTGGTAGAACAGCGAGTTCATCCCGGCCAGTGCGACGCCGAACGCGCCGGCCGCCGCCCAGTCGCGCCGGCCGTACCCGCGCAGCCGGGGCCGGCACACCGCCAGCAGCAGCACGGCGGCGACGGTCAGCCGCAGGGTGACCGCCCCGGCGACCCCCGACCGGGGGAAGAGCAGGGCGGCCACGGCCGACCCGAACTGCACCGACAGCGCCCCGCCGAGCACCAGCCCGACCGGGCCGAGGCGGCCGCGCGGACGGCGGGCCGGCGCGGGGTCGGGCACCGGCCGGTCGGGCAGCAGGGTGTCGGTCACACCTCCGACCCTAGGTGCCGGCCCAGCCGCGGCTCAGTCCGGGACGGCCAGGTCCAGTACCGCGCCCAGGCCGCTCGGGCGACCCGCGTCGGCGGCCGGGAGCACGAGCACCGCGCAGCCGGCGGCCACCGCCCCCGCGTCGGCCGGGGTGTCCCCGACCATCAGCGAGCGCTCCGGGTCGACGCCCAGCATGCCGCAGGCACGCAGGAAGATCCCCGGGTCGGGCTTGCAGCGGCCCACCTCGTACGACAGCGTGTACGTGTCGACCAGGTCGGCGAGCCCCCAGGCGGCGAAGAGCGGCCGGATGTCGAAGCCGATGTTGCTCACCACGCCCACCCGTACCCCGGCGGCGTGCAGCGCGGCGAGGGTGGGAGCGGTGTCCGGGTACGGCACCCAGCCCTCGGGCACCAGCAGCCGCTCGTAGAGCGCGTCGGCGAGGCCGTCGATGCCGGTGTCGACCGTCGCCGCCAGGCCCGTGTACGCGCCGCGGTGGGCGTGCGGGTAGAGGTCGCGGTCGGCCCACAGTTCGGCAAGCGCGGGCGGGACCCGGGCCGGTAGTGGTCCGCCGGCCCGGCCGGCGGTGAGCAGCCGGTCGGCGAGCGAGGTCGCCCGGATCCGGTCCAGCGTGACCCCGCAGGCGGCGGCCGCCGCGGTCACCCACGCGGTGGCCTCCTCCACCTGGGCGAGGGTGCCGTGGAAGTCGAAGAGCACCGCCTCGACGGGCCGGCGGGACGCCACCGGGCCGGCGGGCGCGTCGGCGCTGCCCGGGGCGGGTGTCTGGGCGGGTTCGGTACGGTCCGGCACGCCGTGCACCCTACCGATCGCCGCGGCGGGGCCCGGACGGGACGGCCTTGTGGGGTGTCCCGGGGCGGCACGCACTAATCTTGGTCACATGTCGAGCCCCGCCGAGCGGTACGCCGCGGCGCGCCGCCGGGCCGCGCAGGCCTCCCAGTTCCCGGCGCTGGACGAGTTCGCCTTCGACCTGGGGTTCGACCTCGACGACTTCCAGCGGGAGGCGTGCCAGGCGCTGGAGCGGGGCAGCGGCGTGCTGGTGT
Source organism: Micromonospora sp. NPDC126480 (assembly GCF_040302465.1). NCBI lineage: Bacteria > Bacillati > Actinomycetota > Actinomycetes > Micromonosporales > Micromonosporaceae > Micromonospora > Micromonospora sp. NPDC126480. The sequence continues at coordinate 176,430 of NZ_JBEORU010000010.1, read as the reverse complement.
GCGCCCCCACCGGGGCCGGCAAGACGGTGGTCGGCGAGTTCGCCGTCCACCTGGCGCTGCGCGGCGGGGCGCCGGCCGGCGCGGAGGGCGCGCCCGGCGGGCGGCGCAAGTGCTTCTACACCACCCCGATCAAGGCACTGTCGAACCAGAAGTACCACGACCTGGTCGACCGCTACGGCGCCGAACAGGTTGGGCTGCTCACCGGCGACAACGCGATCAACGGGGACGCGCCGGTGGTGGTGATGACCACCGAGGTGCTGCGCAACATGCTCTACGCCGGCTCGGCCACGCTTGAGGGCCTGGCGTACGTGGTGATGGACGAGGTGCACTATCTCGCCGACCGGTTCCGTGGCGGCGTGTGGGAAGAGGTGATCATCCACCTGCCCGCCTCGGTCACGCTTGTCTCGCTGTCCGCGACCGTGTCCAACGCGGAGGAGTTCGCCGACTGGCTGGTCACCGTGCGCGGCGAGACCGCGGTGGTGGTCAGCGAGCACCGGCCGGTGCCGCTGTGGCAGCACATGCTGGTCGGCCGGCGGATGTTCGACCTGTTCCACGACGCCGACGCCGCGCGCAAGCACGACGTGCACCCGGAGTTGCTGCGCTACACCCGGGACACGGTGCGCCGCCTGGAGCTGGGGGAGGGGCGCAGCGCCGGGCCCGGCGGGGGCCGGCGCGGGCCGCGCTGGCGGGGGCCGATGCGCCCGGACATCGTCGACCGGCTCGACCGGGAGGGGCTGCTGCCGGCGATCCTGTTCATCTTCAGCCGGGCCGGCTGCGACGCGGCGGTGCAGCAGTGCCTCGCCGCCGGGCTGCGGCTGACCAGCCCGGAGGAGCGGGCGGAGATCCGCCGGGTGGTCGAGAGCCGGGTGACCGCGATTCCCGGCGAGGACCTGTCGGTGCTGGGCTACTGGGAGTGGCTCGACGGGCTGGAGCGGGGTCTCGCCGCGCATCACGCGGGCATGCTGCCGGCGTTCAAGGAGGTCGTCGAGGAGCTTTTCGTCCGCGGGCTGGTCAAGGCCGTGTTCGCCACCGAGACGCTCGCGCTGGGCATCAACATGCCGGCGCGGTGTGTGGTTCTGGAGCGCCTGGTGAAGTACAACGGCGAGGCGCACGTCGACCTGACGCCGGGGGAGTACACGCAGCTGACCGGGCGCGCCGGCCGCCGCGGCATCGACGTGGAGGGGCACGCCGTCGTGGTGTGGTCCCCGGAGACGGACCCGCGGCACGTGGCCGGTCTCGCGTCGACCCGCACGTACCCGTTGCGGTCCAGCTTCCGGCCGTCGTACAACATGGCCGTCAACCTGGTCGGCACGGTCGGCGCGGAGCCGGCCCGGGCGCTGCTGGAGTCCTCGTTCGCGCAGTTCCAGGCGGACCGGTCGGTGGTCGGGCTGGCGCGGCAGGTCCAGCGCAACACCGAGACCATCGAGGCGTACGGCGCGGAGGCGGCCTGCCACCACGGCGACTTCGACGAGTACTTCGGGTTGCGGGTGGCCATCGCCGACCGGGAGCGGGCCATCGCGCGGCAGGGGCAGAGCCAGCGCAAGGCGGCGGCGGTCGCCTCGCTCGAGCGGTTGCGGGTGGGTGACGTGATCCGGGTGCCGTCCGGGCGGCGGGCCGGCCTCGCGGTCGTGCTGGACCCGGCGACCGGCGGCTTCGGGGAGCCGCGCCCGCTGGTGCTCACGCAGGACCGGTGGGCGGGCCGGGTCAGTCCCGGCGACTTCACCACACCCGCCGAGGTGCTCGCCCGGATCCGGGTCCCCAAGCACTTCAACCACCGCTCGCCGGCCGCCCGACGGGACCTGGCCGCCGAGGTCAGCGGCACCGGCCTGGACCGGCACGGCGGCCGGCGGGGTGGCCGGTCCCGGCAGGCCGCCGGGGAGGACCACCGGCTCAGCCAGCTCCGCACCGAGCTGCGCCGGCACCCCTGCCACGCCTGCCCGGAGCGGGAGGAGCACGCCCGTTGGGCGGAGCGCCGCCGCCGGCTGGAGAAGGACACCGAGGAGCTGCGGCAGCGGGTGGCCGGGCGCACCGGTTCGCTGGCGCGGACGTTCGACCGGATCGTCGCCCTGCTGACGGCCCGCGGCTACCTGGCGGCGGACGGGGCGGTCACCGACGCCGGGCGGATGCTCGGCCGGATCTGGACCGAGGCGGATCTGCTGGTCGCGGAGTGCCTGCGCCGGGGTGTCTGGGACGGGCTCAGCCCGGCCGAGCTGGCGGCGGCGGTGTCGGTGGTGGTCTTCGAGGCCCGCCGTGACGTCGACGAGCGGGCGTCGCTGCCGCGCGGTCCGGTGGCCGATGCGGTCGACGAGACGTTGAAGCTGTGGAGCGAGATCGAGGCCGACGAGGCGGCCCGGGGCCTGGCGGTCACCCGCGAGCCGGATCTCGGCTTCGCCTGGCCGATCTACCGCTGGGCGCGGGGTGAGGCCCTCGCGAAGGTCCTCTCCAGCGGCCACGAGATCGACGGGGAGATGCCGGCGGGTGACTTCGTCCGCTGGGCGCGGCAGGTCGTCGACCTGCTCGGCCAGCTCGCCGACTCCGGCGGCGCCTCGACTGAGCTGCGCAGCACCGCCCGGCAGGCGATCGCCGCCGTCAACCGGGGTGTGCTCGCCTATCACGCGACCGCCTGAGGTGCACGCAGAGTAGTCGCAGGCGGTCAAATCGACGCATCCCTACGTCACTGTGGCGACACCCTCCGAAGTGTCAGCTATCCGCTGTTGCGGCAGGTGAGGCGCTCCCCGATCATTGCTGGGGCGCAATGTTACGCGCCAGTATCTTCTCTGGGGGGATCACCGCGGTGGCGGAGATAAATCACTTCGAGTACGGGTGGATCACACCCGCGCTGAGCTACGCGCTGTCCGTGCTCGGCTCGTTCCTCGGCCTCATCTGTGCCGGGCGCATCCGCACCGCCCAGACCGGGGGGCAGCGGGCGTGGTGGGGGACGCTCGCCGCGTTCGCGATCGGCGGCACGGCCATCTGGACCATGCACTTCATGGCGATGCTCGGCTTCGCCGTCGAGGGCACCCGCATCCGGTACGACGTGCCGATCACCGCGGTCAGCGCGGCCGTCGCCGTGGCGGCGGTCGGCATCGGCCTGGCTGTCGCCGGCACCGGGCGGCTCTCCGTGTCCCGGATCCTCGCCGCCGGCCTGCTCACCGGCGCGGGGGTGGCGGCGATGCACTACACCGGCATGGCGGCGATGCGGCTCGGCGGCGACCTCCGGTACGACCGGCCGCGGGTGATCGCCTCGATCGTCATCGCGGTGGTCGCGGCCACCGTCGCGCTGTGGCTGGCGGTCACCGTGCGCCGCGTCCTGGCCGTCGCCGCCTCGGCGCTGGTGATGGGCGTCGCGGTCAACGGCATGCACTTCACCGGGATGAGCGCCCTCTCGGTGCACCTGCACGACACGCAGCGGGAGATCACCGGCGCCGAGGTGGGCACCCTGCTGGTGCCGATCGTGCTGGGGGTGATCCTGGTCGTGGTCGGGCTCGTGTACGCGCTGCTCGCCGCCCCGACCGACGAGGACCGGGCGGCGGCGGCGTACCTGGACGCCCGTCAGGTGCCCGAGCCGGCGCCGGTGGTGGCGCCGACGGATCCGGTGGGCCTGCGGGCCCGTTCGACGCTGGCCCGCCCGGGCACCCCGTTCCCCTCCCGCCGCAGCGACACGCCGCGGTGACGGCCGCGGCGGCGCTCCGGGCCGGGTGCCCCGGAGCGCCGGCGGCCGGCCGGTCAGGCCGGGCTCAGCCGGCGCGGGCGGCCAGGGCGTCGACCAGGCGGCGGGCGGACCCGGCGAGGTTCCACCGCTGCGCGAGGTCGAGCAGCCGCTCCGGGTCGGCCGGCGCGGTCGGCAGGTCGGTGGGGACCGCCGGCAGCGGCACGTCCAGGGCGACCCGTACCACCTTCGGGGCGACCGCCAGGTAGTCCCGCGCCCCGGCCAGCTTGGTCCGCAGTCCGGGCGCGAAACCCGAGCCGGGGTCGTCCAGGGCGGCGAGGATGCCGGCGAGGTCGCCGTACCGGTCGACGAGGCGGGCGGCGGTCTTCTCACCGACGCCCGGCACGCCGGGCAGGCCGTCGCTGGGGTCGCCGCGCAGGGCGGCGAAGTCGGCGTACCGGGCGGCGGGCACGCCGTACCGGGAGCGGACCGCGGTGTCGTCGCAGTCCTCCAGCTTGGCGACGCCCCGACCGACGTAGAGCAGGCGTACGCCCCGGTCGTCGTCGACCAACTGGAACAGGTCCCGGTCGCCGGAGACCACCTCGACCGGCCCGGGCTGGGTGACCGACAGGGTGCCGAGCACGTCGTCGGCCTCGTACCCGGCGGCGCCGAGGGTGGTGATGCCGAGGGCGTCGAGCACGTCGAGGATGACCGGCACCTGCGGGGTGAGCGTGTCGGGCACCACCTCACCGCCCTCCGGCGCCACCCGGTGCGCCTTGTACGACGGCAGCAGCGCCACCCGCCAGTCGGGTCGCCAGTCGTGGTCCATCGCGCAGACCATCCGGCCCGGCCGCCGGGTGCGGATCAGCGTGGCCAGCATGTCGAGGAAGCCGCGCACCGCGTTCACCGGTTGACCGTCGGAGGTGGTGGCGGCGGACTCCGGGATGCCGAAGTAGGCACGGAAGTAGAGGCTGGGGGCGTCGACGAGCATGATCGGGGCTGTCACGACCGACAGCGTGGCACACCGCACCGACGTCCGGGTGGACGCGGGCGCCGGTGTCGGCTCAGGGCCTGTCGCGGTACAGCGACCCGCGGCGGGCGACGCGCTGGAGGCCGTAGCTGACGAGCAGCAGGGCGATGGCCACCACCACCTCGATCCACGCGGTGGCGCCGTCGGCGACGGTCAGCCCGAGGACCAGCAGGACCAGGCCGACCAGGGCGAGGATCCCGGCCACCAGCAGCCGGCTGTCCCGCCGGGCGGCCCGGTCCGGATCCCTCGTCGCCACGGTCGTCGTCCCTTTCGTCCCGGCACAGTCTGTCCCGAGGCTACCGATCCGGGGCGGCCGGTGCTGCGGATCCGGCCGCCGGCGGCCAGAATCGACCGGGTGAGCGGACGACGGCCATCCGTTCTGCCTGTGGCTGATGACGTGAGCCGGCCGTCCCGCGCCTCCCGAACGACCGTTAAGCTGAGCGGGTGGGAACCGAGGAGCTGTACCCGCCGCGGCGGCTGGCCGCCGCGCAGCGCGCCACCGCCGCGGCCGGCCTGGACGCGCTGCTGCTCAGCCCCGGGTCGGACCTGCGTTACCTGACCGGCTACGACGCGCACGCCGGCGAACGGCTCACCCTGCTGGTGCTGCCCGCCGAGGGCGAGCCGACCCTGATCGTGCCCACCCTGGAGCGCCCGGCCGCCGAGGCGTCCCCGGCACCGGCGACCGGCGTGCGGATCGTCGAACACGCCGACGGCACCGACCCGTACCCGCTGGTCACGGCCGCCCTCGGCGGACCGGTCGGCGCGGTCGGCCTGGCCGACCGGATGTGGGCCGAGCAGGTCCTCGCGCTGCGCGCCGCGCTGCCCGGCGCGACCCAGCGGCTCGCCTCCGACGTGCTGCGCGAGTTGCGCATCCGCAAGTCACCGGCCGAGGTCGCGGCGCTGGCGGAGGCCGGCGCGGCCATCGACGCGGTACACGCCCGGATGGGGGAGTGGCTGCGACTCGGCCGCACCGAGAACGAGGTGGCCGCCGACATCGCCGCGGCGATCCGCGCCGCCGGGCACGTCACGGTGGACTTCGTCATCGTCGCCGCCGGCCCGAACGGCGCGAGCCCGCACCACGGCACCTCCGACCGCCCGATCGGCGCGGGCGAGCCGGTGGTGGTCGACATCGGCGGCACCATGCCGTCCGGCTACCGCTCCGACTGCACCCGCACCTACGTCGCCGGTGGCCCCGCGCCGGCGGAGTTCACCGACTACTACGCGGTGCTGCACGCCGCGCAGCACGCCGCCGTCGCCGCGGTGCGGCCCGGTGTCCGCGCCGAGGCCGTCGACGCCGCCGCCCGCGACGTGATCGCCGGCGCCGGCTTCGGCGGGGCGTTCCTGCACCGCACCGGTCACGGCATCGGCCTGGACGGCCACGAGGAGCCGTACGTGGTGGCCGGCAACACCCGCGCCCTGGAGCCGGGCATGGCCTTCTCGATCGAACCCGGGATCTACCTCGCCGGGCGGCACGGCGCCCGGATCGAGGACATCGTCGTCTGCACGACGGACGGCGTACGACGGCTCAACACCACCCCCACGGAGCTCATCGCGCTATGACTGTCGACCGGATCCTCCCCACCGACGAGGCCCGCGACCTGCTGGACCTCGTCACCGAACTCGCCGACCGGGAACTCGCGCCGAAGGCCGCCGGCTTCGAGGAGCGTGCCGAGTTCCCCCGCGAGGTGCTGCGCACCCTGGGCCGGGCGGGCCTGCTCGGCCTGCCATACCCGGAGGAGTACGGCGGCGCCGCCCAGCCGTACGAGGTGTACGTGCAGGTGCTGGAGATCCTGGCCAGCCGGTGGCTGGCGGTCGCCGAGGCGGTCAGCGTGCACACGCTGTCCTGCTACCCGCTGGCGCAGTACGGCACGGACGAGCAGCGCAAGCTGCTGCCCGACCTGATCGGCGGGGAGCTGCTGGGCGCGTACTGCCTGTCGGAGCCGCAGGGTGGTTCGGACGCCGCCGCGCTGACCACGAAGGCCGTGCGCGACGGTGACGCGTACGTGGTCACCGGCACCAAGGCGTGGATCACCCACGCCCGGGTGGCCGACTTCTACAACATCTTCTGCCGCACCGGCGGGCCCGGCCCGAAGGGCATCTCGTGCCTGCTCGCCGACCGGGGCACGCCCGGCATCCAGCCGCAGGCGGCGGAGCGCACGATGGGCCTGCACGCCTCGCCGGTGGCGCAGATCGCCTTCGACGACGCCCGGGTGCCCGCTGAGCGGCTGCTCGGCGGCGAGGGCATGGGGTTCACGATCGCCATGTCGGCGCTTGACTCGGGCCGGCTGGGCATCGCGGCGTGCGCGGTGGGCCTGGCGCAGGCGGCGCTGGACTACGCGGTCGGGTACGCGAAGGAGCGGCAGCAGTTCGGCCGGGCGATCATCGATTTCCAGGGGCTGGGGTTCCTGCTCGCCGACGCCGCCACGCGGATCTCGGCCGCGCGGGCGCTGACGCTGTCGGCGGCGCGGCTGCGCGACGCGGGCCGGCCGTACTCGATCGAGGCGGCGAAGGCGAAGCTGTTCGCCACCGATGTGGCGATGCGGGTGACCACCGACGCGGTGCAGGTGCTGGGCGGTTCGGGCTACGTCAGCGACCACCCCGTCGAGCGGTACATGCGCGAGGCGAAGGTGCTCCAGATCGTCGAGGGCACCAACCAGATCCAGCGTCTGGTGATCTCCCGTTCCCTCGCCCGGGACTGACGGTGTGCGACGGTGCGCCCGGCCGGGTGTGAGCGCCTCCGGGCCGGTCGTCGCACCGCCGGGCGTTTCCCGGTAGGTTGCTCGCCGTGGAGGAGATCGACCGGGCCATCGTCACCGCGCTGACCGCCGACGGCCGCCTGTCGTACACCGATCTGGCGGAGAAGGTGGGCCTGTCGGTGTCCGCCGTGCACCAGCGGGTCCGCCGGCTCGAGCAGCGCGGCGTCATCAAGGGGTACGGGGCGCGGGTGTCGTTCGAGGCGCTGGACCTGCCGTTGACGGCGTTCGTGGCGATCCGGCCGTTCGACCCGTCGCAGCCGGACGACGCGCCGGAGCGGCTGGCCCACCTGCCGGAGATCGACTCCTGTTACTCGGTGGCCGGGGAGGACTTCTACCTGCTGCTGGTGCGGGTGGCCGGCCCGGTCGACCTGGAACGGGTGCTGCAGGAGATCCGGACGGCGGCGAACGTGACCACGCGGACGACCGTGGTGTTGTCCACGCCGTACGAGGGTCGCCCGCCGAGGATCAGTGCCGAGCAGCCCGGTCGGCCGCGTCCGCGGGGGGCGGGGGAGCCGGCTGGTTCCAGCGCAGGATGACGCGGCGGCCGTGCTCGTGACCGAGCACGCTGACGGTCGCGGTCTCCAGCCGGAACAGCGCGCCGGCCGACGCCGGCAGGCCGATCCACCGGGCGGCCAGCACGCGGAGGCTGTGCGCATGGCCGACCAGGGCGACGGCGCCGTTGTCGAGTAGCGGTCCCACCCGGGTGAGGACGCGGTCGAGGCGTTCGCCGACCTGGCCGGGTGACTCGCCGCCGGGGCAGCCGTCGGTCCAGATGGTCCAGCCGGGGCGGTCCTCGCGGATGTCGGCGGTGGTGCGGCCCTCGTACTCGCCGTAGTGCCACTCGGCGAGGTCGTCGTCGGTCGCCGTGGGTGGCAGGCCGGCGAGCTGGGCGGTGCGCAGCGCGCGGGCGCGCGGGCTGGTCAGCACGGCGGCGAACCGCCGGCCGGCGAGCATCGCGCCGAGCGCGCGGGCCTGCCGCTCGCCGTCGGGGGTCAGCGCGAGGTCGGTGTACGAGGTGTGCCGGTGGCTGGCGCTCCAGGTGGTCTCGCCGTGCCGGATCAGGAGGAGCTCGCCCACCCGCCCAGTGAACCACCGGCCGGTGCCGTCCCGCACGGCGACGCCACCTGACTATCTTCCTAGGATGCCCTACGCGACGTGCCGGCCGCCACGCCGGAACGCATGGTCGCCGACCAGGCGGGAATCCGTCGGGGAACGCCGAAGGAGCCACCGAGGGGAGCGGAGATGAGCTTCGCCGACAAGGCCAGGAACAAGGTCGACGAGCTGACCGGCGCCGCCAAGGAGCGCATCGGCGACGTGAGCGGCGACGACCGGATGCGGGCGGAGGGCGCCGCGCAGCGCGGCGACGCCCGGGCCCGGCAGGCGGGCGAGCACGTCAAGCAGGCGGGCCGCGACGCGAAGGACGCCGTGACCCGCTGACGAGACCGAAGCGACCGGGCCCCGGAGGTGTCCTCCGGGGCCCGGTCGCTTCTCGCCCGATGTGGGTCAGTCGTCGCGGTGGGTGTGCCACCAGGCCTGGCCGGCCTCGGGGAGGGTGTCGATCGGGTCGTAGTAGGCGTACCGCTTGTTGAGGGCCTCCAGGTCGGCGGACTCGATGGAGGTGCGGTAGTTCTTGGTCCAGTAGGAGATGCCGCGCTCGCGGTCGTACTCGGTGAGCATGTGGACCCAGCGCTTGCCGACGAACGGGACGTCGCAGACGATCCGCGGGGTGGCGTAGCCGGGCAGGTAGCCCATGATGTCGTGCTGGAGCTGCTGGGCGTGCCAGACCGGGACCCGCCAGTGCTCGGCGTTGGGGATCATGTCGCACATGTAGAAGTAGTACGGCAGGATGCCCGCCTCGCCCTGCAGGGCGAAGCAGAGGTCGAGCAGGTCCGGGGCGGTGGCGTTCACGCCGCGCATGAGCACGCCCTGGTTGCGGACGTCGCGGACGCCGACGTCGAGGGCGGTCTGGGTGGCCTTGGCGACCAGCGGGGTGAGCGACTGGGCGTGGTTGACGTGGGTGTGGATGGCGAGGTTGACGCCGCGGCGGGCGGCGGTGCGGGCGACCCGTTCGAGGCCCTCGACGACGTCGGGCTGCAGCCAGTGCTGGGGCAGGCCCATGAGCGCCTTGGTGGCGAGGCGGATGTCGCGGACGGTCTCGATGTCGAGCAGGCGCATCAGGTACGACTCGAGGTTGCGCCACGGCACGTTGGCCACGTCACCGCCGGAGACGACGACGTCGCGGACGCCGGGGTGCGCCTTGAGGTAGGCGATGTGGGCGTCGTAGCGGTCGACGGGCTTGAGGGTGAGCTTGAGCTTGTCCACGGCCGGGGTGGAGTTGCCGACCAGGTCCATGCGGGTGCAGTGCCCGCAGTACTGCGGGCAGGTGGAGAGCAGTTCGGCGAGGACCTTGGTGGGGTAGCGGTGGGTGAGGCCCTCGGCGACCCACATGTCGTGTTCGTGCAGGGAGTCGCGGCTGGCGTACGGGTGTGAGGGCCAGTCGGTGCGTCGGTCGGAGGCCACCGGGATCATGTAGCGCCGGATGGGGTCGGCGTGGAAGGCCTCGGTGGTCATCTGCTCGAACGGCACCATGGTGTTGAGCATCTGGGGTGGCACCAGCATGGACATGGTGGCCAGTTGCTTCTGGTCGGCCTCGAGGTCGGCGTAGAAGCTCTCGTCGACGAGGTCGCCGAGGACGGCGCGGAGCTGCTTGAGGTTCTTGACGCAGTTGACGCGCTGCCACTGGGCGTTCTCCCACTGGTCGCGGGTGACGTGGCGCCAGCCGGGGAAGCGGGTCCAGTCGGGTTCGACGAGGGGGGCCCGCCGGTACTCGTAGGGCTGGCCGGCGGTGGGGACGGGGGCCGGCGCGGGCTGGGGCGCGGGGATGGTCTCCACCGGGTGGGTCTGGGTCACGGCCCCCTCCTCCTGGGTGTGGTGCGGTTGATCAGTGGTCCCGTAGGCTACTGGAAAATCTCCGGCGCAGAAATTAGTCTGCCGGAAGTTTTCCCGCGATGCGAGTCCTGGCCGGGGCTTCAAGCGGTCGGAAGGGGGAGGTCGGCGTGACGTCACCGGTGGGTCTGCACCGTGTCGTGGAGCCTGCGGGGGTGCTGCCGCAGGCGGCGTGGCGGCTGGACGCGAGCCCGCAGATCGCGCCGAACGAGGTGCGGATCCGGGTGGAGCGGCTGAACCTGGACGCGGCGAGCTTCCGGCAGCTCGCGGAGAAGCACGGCGGGGACGGCGCGAAGGTCCGCGCCGAGGTGCTGGAGATCGTCGCCGCGCGGGGCAAGATGCAGAACCCGGTGACCGGCTCCGGCGGGATGCTCATCGGCACGGTCGAGGAGACGGGCCGGCGGTCGCCGCTGGGGCTGCGGGCTGGCGATCGGGTGGCGACGCTGGTGTCGCTGACCCTGACACCGCTGACGATCACCGACGGGCTGGCCCGGTGGGACGGGTGCAGCGAGCAGGTGCCGTGCGACGGGTACGCGATCCTGTTCGCCCGGTCGATCGCGGCGGTGCTGCCGGAGGACCTGCACCCGGAGTTGTCGTTGGCGGTGCTGGACGTGTGCGGGGCGCCGGCGTTGACCGCCCGGGTGGTCGGGCGGTACGTGGCCGACCGGGCGCGCGAGGGGGACGCCCGGCCGGTGAGCGTGGCGGTGATCGGCGGGGCCGGCAAGAGTGGATCGTTGTCGCTGGCGGCGGCGCGGCGGGCGGGTGCCGCCCGTACGGTCGGTGTGGTGCCGGTGGCGGGGGAGCGGGACGCCCTCGAGGCGGCCGGGCTGGCGGGCGTGGTGGCGTTGGCCGACGCGCGGGATCCGGTGGCGTTGTCGACGGCGGTGACGTCGGCGCTGGGCGGCCCGGCGGACGTGACGGTGGTGTGCGTGGACGTGCCGGGTTGCGAGCACGGGGCGGTGCTGGCGACCGCCGACGGGGGCACTGTGGTGTTCTTCTCGATGGCGACGAGTTTCGCGGCGGCGGCGTTGGGTGCGGAGGGTCTGGCCGCGGACGTGTCGATGCTTGTGGGCAACGGTTACGTGCCGGGGCACGCGGAGTTCGCGCTGGATCTGCTGCGTGCGGAGCCGGGGGTCCGCCGCCTGTTCGAGGCGCGGTTGGCGGCAGACTGAGTGCCATGACGAACCCCTCGATTCTGTACCGCGGCGGTGCGCTGTACTGCCCCGCCGACCCGAACGCGACGGCTCTGCTGGTGTCCGGTGGCCGGATCGTCTGGTTGGGGTCGGACGGGGACGCGCCGGCCGCCGACCGGGTGGTGGACCTGGGCGGGGCGTTGGTGACGCCGGCGTTCGTGGACGCGCACGTGCACGCCACGGACACGGGTCTGGCGTTGTCGGGCCTGGATGTGTCGGGTGTGCGGTCGGGGCGGGAGCTGCTGGAGGCGGTGGCGGCGTTCGCCGGCGGTTTGCCGGCTGACGGTGTGGTGCTGGGGCACGGCTGGGACGAGTCGGGTTGGGCGGTGCCGGTGCCGCCGGACGCGGCCGAGTTGGACCGGGCGGCCGGTGGCCGGCGGGTCTACCTGTCGCAGGCGTCGATCCATTCGGCGCTGGCGTCGCGGGCGTTGCTGGCGGCGTGTCCGGAGGTGGTCGCGGCGGCGGGGTACGACGCGTCGGGGTGGCTGCGGCGGGACGCGCACCACGTGGTGCGGGCGGCGGCGTTCGCGTCGGTGAGCCGGGCGCAGCGGGTGGCGGCGCAGCGGGTGGCGTTGGCGCACGCGGCGTCGTTGGGGATCGCGGCGGTGCACGAGTGCGGTGGGCCGGAGATCTCCGACGAGGAGGACTTCACGGGTCTGCTGGCGGTCTCCGGTGCGGGGGTGCCGGAGGTGTACGGGTACTGGGGTGAGCTGGGTGGTGCGGCGCGGGCGCGGGAGTTGGGCGCGGTGGGCGCGGGTGGTGACCTGTTCGCCGACGGTGCGTTGGGGGCGCGGACGGCGCACGTGTCGGTGGCGTACCGGGACGGCGAGGGTTGCGGGCACGGGTACCTGACGGCGGAGCAGGTGCGGGATCACCTGTTGGACTGTGCGGCGCACGGGTTGCAGGGCGGGTTCCACGCGATCGGGGACGCGGCGATCGCGACGGTGCTGGCGGGGTTCGCCGGGGCGGCGGAGAAGCTCGGCACCGACCGGGTGCGGGCGGCCCGGCACCGGGTGGAGCACGCGGAGATCATGAACAAGCGGTTGATCGCGGGGTTCGTGGAGTACGGGATCGTGGCGTCGATGCAGCCGGCGTTCGACCGGTTGTGGGGTGGCGCGGGTCGGATGTACGAGTCGCGGCTGGGGTTGGACCGGTCGTTGGAGTCGAATCCGATGGGTGCGATGCATTCGGTGGGTGTGACGTTGGCGTTCGGGTCGGATTCGCCGGTGACGCCGCTTGATCCGTGGGGGTCGGTGCGGGCGGCGGTGGCGCACCACAATCCGGCGCAGCGGATGGGTGTGCGGTCGGCGTTCGCGGCGCACACCCGGGGCGGGTGGCGGGCGGTGCACCTGGACAACGAGGGGGTGCTGGCGTTGGGTGCGCCGGCGACGTTCGCGGTGTGGGAGACCCCGGCGGGTGTGCAGCGGGGGTTGCCGGTGTTGCAGGCCGAGGATCCGGAGGCGCGGGGTCCGCAGGACCCGACGCCGCTGCCGGTGTGCCGGCGCACGGTGTTGCGCGGCGAGGTGATCTATGAGGAAGGGTCCGCGTGACTGGGAAGCTTGATCTGGATCCGGCGTTGGTGGCCCGGGCGCGGGCGTTGGCTGCCCGGGCCGGGGGGCCGGTGGTGGAGCTGGCGCGTAGCCACACGACGGTGTCGGTGGAGCGGGCGGTGCTGCGGTTGGCCGGGGTGGTCGGCGCGGATCCGGACGGTATTCCGTGGGTGAACCGGCTGGTGGACGCGGTGGTCGCGGATGTGGGGTTGGGGCACGGTGTGGCGGTGCCGGTGTTCGACGCCCTGGCGCGGGAGCAGATCACGGATGTGACGTTGCTGGCGCAGAAGGCGGCGGCGGGTTCGGTGCGGTTCGCGGTGCCGGTGGGGCGGGCGGCGACGGCGGCGCGGCGGGCGGCCCGCAAGGCGGTCGCGGCGGGGATCCGGCGGATCGACCGGCGGCGTGCCGAGCGGGAGCGGCTGGTGCGGCGGTTCGGTGATCCGGCGCAGCGGCCGTGGATCTATCTGATCGTGGCGACCGGGGACATCTACGAGGACATTCCGCAGGCGCAGGCGGCGGCGCGGGCGGGCGCGGACGTGATCGCGGTGATCCGGTCGACGGGGCAGTCGTTGCTTGACTACGTGCCGGAGGGTGCGACGCGGGAGGGGTTCGCGGGCACGTACGCGACGCAGGAGAACTTCCGGTTGATGCGGGCGGCCCTCGACGAGTCGTCGCGGGAGCTGGGCCGGTACGTGCGGTTGACGAATTACGCGTCGGGGCTGTGCATGCCGGAGATGGCGACGCTTGCCGGTCTTGAGCGGCTGGACATGATGCTCAACGACTCGATGTACGGGATCCTGTTCCGGGACATCAATCCGATCCGGACGTTCGTCGACCAGCGGTTCTCGCGGCAGGTGCACGCGCGGGCGGGGATCATCATCAACACCGGTGAGGACAATTACCTGACCACCGCGGACGCGGTGGACGAGGCGCACACGGTGACGGTGTCGCAGTTGCTCAACGAGTACTTCGCGCATGAGGCGGGGTTGGCGGACTGGCAGTTGGGGCTGGGGCACGCGTTCGAGATCAACCCGGATCTGCCGGAGTCGTTGCGGTTGGAGTTGGCGCACGCGTTGCTGGCGCGGGAGTTGTTTCCGGACGCGCCGTTGAAGTGGATGCCGCCGACGAAGCACATGACCGGTGACGTGTTCCGGGGGAATCTGCTGGACGGGTTCTTCAACCTGGTGGGCACGTTGACGGGGCAGGGGATCCTGCTGGTCGGGATGATGACGGAGGCGGTGGTGACGCCGTGGTTGTCGGACCGGGACATCGCGCTGCAGAACGTGCGGTACGTGCTGGGTGCGGCGGGCGGGTTGGGTGAGGATTTCGTGCCGGCGCGTGGCGGGTTCATCCAGCAGCGCGCGCACCGGGTTCTCGCCGAGGCGGTGGACCTGCTGGAGCGGATCGGGGAGCAGTCGCTGTTGACGGCGATCGCCGAGGGCACGTTCGGGATCATGAAGCGGCCGGCGGACCGGGGCAAGGGCCTGGACGGGGTCGCGCGGCACGAGGCGGGTTACTACAACCCGGCGACGGAGATCCTGGAGGGGCCGGCGGCATGAGTGTGGCTGGGGAGAAGAGGATCGTCCGGCCGTACGGGGACACGACCGGTGACGGCATGGTGCAGGTGTCGTTCACGTTGCCGGTGCCGCACGACAAGCGGGCCGAGGGCGCGGCGGTGCAGCTCGCCAACAAGATGGGTCTCGACCCGGCGATGCTGGTGCACGCCAAGCAGATGGGCGACGGGTTCACCTTCTTCGTCGTGTACGGGCGGGTGAACCATCTGGTGGACCTGTCGGCGGTGCAGGTGGTGGAGCGGGATTACCCGTTGCTGTCGGCCAAGGAGGTCAACGCGGTCGTCAAGCGGAAGCTGCGGCGGAAGCTGTCGGTGGTGGGTGCGTGCATCGGCACCGACGCGCACACGGTGGGCATCGACGCGATTCTCAACGTGAAGGGCATCGCGGGGGAGAAGGGCCTGGAGTACTACCGGGAGCTGAAGGTCACCAATCTGGGCGCGCAGGTGAGCGTGCCGGAGTTGGTGGAGGCTGCCCGGGCCGAGCGGGCCGACGCGGTGCTGGTGTCGCAGGTGGTCACCCAGCGTGACGCGCATCTGCACAACACGCGGGAGATGTCGGCGGCGTTCCGGGAGGCGATGCCGGCCGGGCGGCGGCCGCTGCTGATCGTCGGCGGGCCGCGGTTCGACGAGACGATGGCCGGTGAGCTGGGGGTGGACCGGATCTTCGGTCGGGGGACGACGCCGGGTGAGGTGGCGTCCTATCTGGTGTACGCGTTGATCGAGAGCAGGAAGGTGCGGGCGGCATGAGCGACCCACGGCTGGGTGTGACGGTGACGCACCGGCGGTACGTGCCGTACTCCCACGCGCACTACGCGGGCAACCTGGTCGACGGCGCGTACGCGCTGGGTGTGTTCGGGGATGTGGCGACGGAGGTGTGTATCCGCACCGACGGCGACGAGGGGTTGTTCGCGTCGTACTCGGATGTGCAGTTCCGGGCGCCGATGCGGGCCGGTGACGTGCTGGAGGTGACGGGGACGGTCGCCCGGGTGGGTACGCGCAGCCGCACGATCGACTTCGTGGCGCGGGTGGTGTGCCGGGGCCGCCCCGACCGTGGGGAGTCCGCCGCCGAGGTGCTCGACCCGCCGATCGTGGCGGTCACCGCCACCGGCACGGTGGTCGTGCCGCCGCCGGCGTGAACGTCGCGGTCTGCGCGGACGTCGGCTCGACGTACACGAAGGTGGCGGTGGTCGACCTCGACGGCGGTGGCCTGGTCGCGGCGGCGGCCGCGCCGACCACGGTGGACAGCGATGTGCTGCGCGGCCTGGATGCGGCGGTGGCGGCGGCGACGGCGGGCCTGCCGGCGCGGGACGCCCCGTGGTACGTGTGCTCGTCGGCCGGCGGTGGCCTGCGGTTGGCGGTCATCGGCTACGAGCATCTGGTGACGGCGCAGGCGGGCCGGCGGGTGGGCCTGTCCGCCGGGGCGCATGTGGTGCACGTGGCCGCCGGGCTGGTCGGCGGGGCCGGCCTGGCGGCGTTGCGCGCGGCCCGCCCCGACGTGGTGCTGCTGGTCGGTGGCACCGACGGCGGTGACGCGGAGACGTTGACGCACAACGCGACGCGGCTGGCGCGGGCCCGCTGGCGGGTGCCGGTGGTGCTCGCCGGCAACGCCGACGTCCGCGACGACCTGCACGCGCTGCTGGCCGCCGCGGGGGTGCCGGTCACCGTCGCCGACAACGTGCTGCCCCGCATCGGCGTGCTGGCGCCGGGGTCGGCGCGGGCGGCGATCCGGGAGGTGTTCCTGCGGCACGTCATCGGCGGCAAGCGGCTGTCGCGGGGGCCGCGGTTCCCGCGGCTGGTGCGTGCCGCCACCCCGGACGCGGTGCTGACCGGCGTGGAGGTGCTCGCAGACGCGCTCGGCGGGGACCTGGCGGTGGTCGACGTCGGCGGCGCCACCACCGACGTGTACTCGGTGTTGACGCCGGATGAGCGGGAGACCGGGCCGGGTCGGGAGGTCGCCGGCAGTCTGTGGCGGGCCCGTACCGTCGAGGGGGACCTGGGCATGCGGTGGAGCGCCCCCGGTGTGGTGCGCGCCGCCGTCGAGGAGCGGCTGCTCACGCCCGACGGGTCCGGGGATCTGGCGGCGGCCGCCGCGCGGCGCGCCGCCGACCCGGGCTGGCTGCCGGGTGACGCGGCCGATCAGGCGGTGGACGCGCGGATCGCCGCGCTCGCCGCGACGGTGGCGCTGCGGCGGCACGCCCGGGGCGCCGCCACCGGGGAACGCGCCGGCCGGGATCTGCGGGACGTGCAGCTTCTGGTCGGCTCCGGCGGGGTGCTGCGCCACGCCCCGCCGGCGGACGCCGCGGCGGTGCTCGCCGCCGTCCTGGCCGATCACGCCGGTGGGTGGCCGCTGCCCCGCGCCGCCCGGCCCGTGGTGGACGTCGACTACGTGCTGGCCGCGGCGGGGCTGCTCGCCGCCGACCACCCCGACGCCGCCCGGGCCCTCGCGCTGCGGGTGCAAGGAGGGGCCCCTTCTTAACGCCTGGCGTGGTAGCGGGGCCCCTTGTTAACACACCGCCACCCCGCCGGGACTCGCCGGGGCGACACGCCGATGTGGGCGGTCGACTCGTCGGGGGTGGGTTGACAGCGCCCCGGGGGGAGCACGTACCGTCTTTGAGTCCTACTACGGGAAGCGGCTGTTGTTCGCTTCGTCCCTTCGTCCGCTGGCCGAGCGACACGAGCATGTGGTCGCGGCGGCCAGGTCCAGCGGGCGGGGGTCGGCGGGGCGGCGCGAACCGGCCGCGGTTACCGGTGTACGGGCAGGGTGAGGGGCACGGCCAGTAGACAACGGCCAGGCGGGGGCAGCCAGTCCACCGTCGGGTCGGTCCGAAGGTCGGCGCGCCGCATCCTCGCCCCACCGGCCGGGGAGGGCCTGGGAGCATCGGGGCGCGGCGTCAGCCGCGCCCCGATTTCGTTGCCGCGTCGTCGTCGGCGCGCAGCAGGTAGCCGAGGAACCAGTGGGGCATGCGCCGCACCAGCGCCGGGTCGCCGTGCACCCGTACCGAGGGCTGGCGCAGGAACCCCGCCCAGGTCAGCTCGCCCAGCCACCAGCGGGTGGCGGCCCGCAGCGGCGCGGCGAGCCACACGTCCACCGGGGCGCCGGTGTCCTCCCGGCACAGGTTCACGCCGGTACGCGCCAGGTGCAGCCAGTGGTGCCGGTCGACGGTGCGGTCGGTGAACTCCACCGCCACCACCACGGTCCGCTCGGGCAGCGCGGCGACGTCGACGCGTCGCTGGATGTCCCAGGTGAGGGCGGCGGTGTCGAGGTGCTCGTCGGCCAGCGGCAGCCGGCCTGCTCCGGTGGCCCAGGCGGCGAGGCCCTGCACGGTGGGTGCCAGCGCGGCGCCGGCCGCGGTGAGCCGGTAGCCGCCGCCGGTGGCCTCGACGACGCCGGCGCCGGTGAGGGCGCGCAGCCGGGCGGCGAGCGTCGCCCGGGGGATGCGGGGCAGGCCGCGGCGCAGGTCGGTGTAGGTCGCCGCGCCGAGCAGGAGTTCCCGCACGATCAGCAGCGTCCACCGCTCGCCGAGCACCTCGAGGGCGCGGGCCACCGCGCAGAACTGTCCGTACCCGGTCACGGTCGGCCACTCTACCGGCGCCGGTTCATTCTTTGAACTGTCCTGGTGGCGGGGCGGCGGCGAGGATCGGGGCATGACGGTGCTCGACACGATCGGCCGGACCCCGCTGGTGCCGCTGCGGCGGGTGGCGCCGCCGGGCTGCGCCCGGATCCTGGTCAAGGTGGAGGGTGCCAACCCTACCGGCAGCATGAAGGACCGCATGGCGCAGGCGATGATCGGCAGGGCCGCCGCCGACGGCCGGCTACCCGTAGGCGGCACCATCGTCGAGTACACCGGCGGCAGCACCGGAGCGTCGCTGGCGCTGGTGGCGGCGGTGCGCGGCTACCGGATGCGGATCGTCACCTCGGACGCGTTCAGCGGCGACAAGCTGGCCCAGATGCGGGCGTACGGGGCGCACCTGACGGTCCTCCCCGCCCCCGGGCGGTTGATCACCCGGGCGCTCATCGAGGACATGATCGCCGCCGCCCGGCAGATCCGCGACCGGACCGGCGCGTACTGGACCGACCAGTTGACGAACGAGGACAGCATCGCCGGCTACCGGCCGATGGGCGCCGAGATCGCCGCGGCGGCCGGCGGCCGGGTTGACGCGTTCGTCCAGGCCGTCGGCACCGCGGCGTCGCTGCGCGGCGCCGGCGGCGAGCTGCGCCGGCACCACCCGGGGGTACGGATCGTCGCCGTCGAGCCGGCCGAGTCGGCGGTGCTGTCCGGCGGCGCCCCGGGCGCCCACCGCATCGAGGGCATCGGGATCGGCTACCGCCCCCCGATGTGGGACCCCGACCTGGTCGACGAGGTCGTCGCCGTGCCCACCGGCCGGGCCGAGGCCATGGCCCGGCGGCTCGCCCGGGAGGAGGGCCTGTTCGCCGGCACCTCCTCCGGCGCCAACGTCGTCGCGGCGATCGCGGTGGGCCGTGCGCTCGGGCCGGCTGCGACCGTCGTCACGCTCCTGGTGGACTCCGGGCTGAAATACCTGGCCACCGGCGGGTACGGGACGCACGGTGACACGCCGGACGGGGGCGGGCCGCCCGCCGGCGGGTAGCCTTCGGCACGTGATCGTGGTGAGGCGCCGGTGACGGCCGTGGAGACGATGCAGGAGCCGGCCGCCCGGTCGCGGCCGGCCGCCACGCCGACCGCTGCGCTGCCGCTGCCCGTGGCCGTCGCGGCGGCGGCCGCCGGGGGCGCGGCGATGCTGTTCGCGTTCCCCCCGTACGGGGTGTGGCCGCTGGCGCCGGTGGGTGTGGCGCTGTTGGCCGCGGCGGCGCACCGGCGGCGGCTGCGCGCCGGCGCCGGCCTGGGGTTCGTCGCCGGGGTGGCGCTGTTCGCCCCGATGCTGAGCTGGACCAACCTGCACACCGGCTACCTGCCGTGGGTGCTGCTGTCGCTGCTGCAGGCCGGCTACCTGGCGCTGCTGGGCGCGGCGACCGCCTGGGTGTCGCCGCTCGTCGACCGGGCCCGCTGGGTGTGGCCGGCGCTGACCGGGGTGTTGTGGGTGGCGCAGGAGGCGCTGCGTGACCGCACCCCGTTCGGCGGGTTCCCGTGGGGGCGGCTGGCGTTCAGCCAGGACGACTCGCCGCTGCTGCGCGCGGCCGCCCTGGGCGGTGCGCCGCTGGTGACCTTCGCGGTAGCCCTGACCGGCGGGTTCCTGGTGGCCGCCGGGTGGGCCGGCTACGACGCGGGCCGGCGGGGCGGCGGGCCGCGCCGGTGGGCGCCGGTGGCCGCGCTGACCGCCGCCGCGCTGGCCGTGCCGGCCGCCGCGCTGGCGGTGCCGGTCGGTCCCGCCGGCGGCGGCGACGCGGTGACCGTGGCGATCGTGCAGGGCAACGTGCCGCGCCTCGGGCTGGACTTCAACGCGCAGCGGCAGGCGGTGCTCAACAACCACGTCGACGCCACCGTCGCGCTCGCCGCGCAGGTCGCCGCCGGTGCCCGGCCCCGCCCCGACCTGGTGGTGTGGCCGGAGAACTCCAGCGACATCGACCCGCTGCGCGACGCCGCCGCCGGCGGGCGGATCCAGACCGCGGCCGATGCGATCGGCGCGCCGATCCTCGTCGGGGCCGTGCTGCGCGGGCCCGGCCCGGGACAGGTGCGCAACGCGGGGCTGCTGTGGCGGCCGGGAAGCGGCCCCGACCTGGACCAGCTGTACACCAAGCGGCATCCGGTGCCGTTCGCCGAGTACGTGCCGCTGCGGGACGTGGCGCGCATGGTCAGCAAGCAGGTCGACCGGGTCCGGGCCGACTTCGTGCCCGGCACCGCACCGGGGGTGCTGCGTGCCGGTCCCGCGGTGCTCGGCGACGTCATCTGCTTCGAGGTCGCCTACGACGAGGTGGTCCGCGACACCGTCACCGGCGGCGCGCAGCTGCTGGTGGTGCAGACCAACAACGCCACCTTCGACGTGGCCGAGGCCCGCCAGCAGCTGGCCATGGTGCGGCTGCGGGCGGTCGAGCACGGCCGGCCGGCGTTGATGGCCTCCACGGTCGGTGTGTCCGGGTTCGTTTCCCCGCACGGGCGGGTAAGCGACGCCACCGGGTTCAACACCCGCGCGGTCGTGGTGCGGCAGCTGGACCTCGCCGACGGGCGCACGCTCGCCACCCGGGTCGGGCTGTGGCCGGAGGTGACGCTGACCGCCCTGGCGGTGGCGGCGCTGGCCGCCGCCGCGGTGCGGCGCCGGCGGGCCCGGCCCGCCGCAGCGCCGACCGCCGCCACGACAGCCTGACCGGGCCGCCCGGGGCCCGGTGACGGCCGGTACGCCGGCGGAGGGGGACGACGAGGAGTGGGCGACGAGACCGGTCACCCCGGGGTGGGACGGGTGCTCGTGGTGATCCCGACCTACAACGAGGCCGACAACCTGACCCAGATCGTGGACCGGGTACGCCGGGCCGCGCCGGCGGTGCACGTCCTGGTCGCCGACGACAACAGCCCGGACGGCACCGGGGCGCTCGCCGACGCCCTCGCCGGCGCCGACCCGCGCGTGCACGTACTGCACCGCGAGGGCAAGCAGGGCCTCGGCGCCGCGTACCTGGCCGGGTTCGGGTGGGCGCGCGAGCGCGGCTACGACGCCGTGGTGGAGATGGACGCCGACGGCTCCCACGCCCCGGAGGACCTGCCGGCGCTGCTGGCCGCCGCGCGTGACGCCGAGGTGGTGATCGGGTCGCGGTGGACCGGTGGGGCGCGGGTGCACAACTGGCCGCTGCGGCGGCTGCTGCTGTCGCGCTTCGGCAACCTGTACGCGCGGCTGGCGTTGGGGATGCCGGTGTCCGACGCCACCGGCGGCTACCGGGTGTACCGGCTCAGCGCCCTGGACGCCTTGGACCTGGAGTCGGTGTGCTCGCAGGGGTACTCGTTCCAGGTGGAGCTGTCCCGCCTCGCCCACCGGGCGGGTGTGCGGATCGTGGAGGTGCCGATCACGTTCGCCGAGCGGGAACGCGGCCACAGCAAGATGAGCCCGCTGATCGTGGCGGAGGCGCTGTGGCGGATCACCGGCTGGGCGGTCGCCGACCGGCGTACGGCGGTGCGGCGGGTCCTGCACGGCACCCCCACCGGACAGGTCCGCTGGCCGTAGCGCGGCCCGCGGGCGGGGGAGGGTGCGGCGGGGTCGTGTCATGCTGGACGGGCGGGACGGCGCCCCCGAGCCCCACCACCAGCGGTGAAAAAGGGCATGTCGGGGCGCCGCGACCGGCGGGTGAGGTGAGGAATGCGCCGAGGACTGAGATTCGTGCCGTTGGCTCTGCTGCTGGCGGTGGTGGCGGAACTGGCGGTGTTCGTGGTCGTGGGCCGGGCCGCCGGGTTCGGTGTGGCGGTGCTGGCCGTCTTCGCGGCGTCGCTGCTGGGCATGGTGCTGCTGCGCCGGGAGGGGATGCGCGCGTGGCGCGGCTTCCGCGCCGCCGCGGAGGCCGGGCAGCCGCCGGGCCCGCAGGTCACCGACGGCCTGGTCGGGCTTCTCGGCGCGCTGCTGCTGGCCACCCCGGGCCTGCTCAGCGGCGCGGTGGGCCTGCTGCTGCTGGTGCCGCCGGTGCGAGGTCTGGCCCGTTCCGGGGTGCGGCGGGCCGCGGAGCGGCGGGTGTCGTCGATGGTCGCCGGTGACCTGTTCGGGCCCCGCTGGGTGCGGGTGCGGCGGGGCACGCCGCAGCCGGCGCCGGCCGAGCCGGCCGAGCCGACGGTGGTCGACGGCGGGCGGGCCATCGAGGGGGAGATCGTCGAACCCCGGCAGGGCTGAGCCCTTCCCGCGCAGGAGACACGAAAACGCCCCCGGGGACTCCCGGGGGCGTTGCACGTCGGCGTCAGGCGCGGCCGCGGCGGGTGCGGACCTCCTGCAGCCGCTCGGCGAGGATGTCCTCCAGCTCGGCGATCGAGCGCCGCTCCAGCAGCATGTCCCAGTGGGTACGCGGCGGCTTGGCCTTCTTCTGCTCCGGCTCGCTGCCGTCGACCAGCCGGGCGACGCTGCCGTCGAACTTGCACTCCCAGGTCGTGGGGACCTCGGCGTCGACGGCGAACGGCACCTCGAACTGGTGGCCCTTGGCGCACAGGTACTCGCGGGTCTGACGCGGCGCGAGCTCCGTGTTGCGGTCGGATTCGTAGCTGACCGCCCCCAGACGGCTTCCGCGCAGCATACGCTCGCCCATGATCGTCTTCCCCTCGTTCGTGGTGCTGGTCTGTACGGTGTAACGGTCGGTGTCCGCCGGGCCATTCCCGCCGGCATACACCGGGCGGGCCGCAACAAGGGTAGCCGGCCATGACGAGCGCCCGGCGGGGTCGTCCCGGCCGGGCCGAAAGGGTGGAGTGTTTCCGCTGTCAACGGGGATGTTAGCGCCCCAGCGACAGCGGGAGGTTCACCATGGCCAGTGACGCGCCGGCCGCCCGGCCGCCGGCGGGGCGGACGTTCTTCGGTCACCCGCCGGCGCTGGCCACGCTGTTCCTCACCGAGATGTGGGAGCGGTTCAGCTTCTACGGCATGCGGGCGATCCTGGTGCTCTACCTGACCGCGTCGCTGGCCGAGGACGGGCAGGGGCTCGGCGAGTCCACCGCCAACGCCGTCTACGGCACGTACAACGCGATGGTCTATCTGATGGCGCTGCCCGGCGGCTGGGTCGCCGACCGGTTGCTCGGCGCGCGCCGCAGCGTCCTGTGGGGCGGCGTGGTGATCGCCGCCGGCCACTACGTGATGGCGATCCCGGTGCGGTGGAGCGTGTTCGCCGGCATGGCCCTCATCGTGGTCGGCACCGGCCTGCTCAAACCCAACATCTCCACCATGGTCGGCGACCTGTACGACCGGGACTCGCCGCGGCGCGACGCCGGCTTCGCCATCTTCTACATGGGCATCAACCTCGGCGCGTTCATCGCCCCGCTGGTCTGCGGCTTCCTCGGCGAGAAGATCAACTGGCATCTGGGTTTCGGTGCCGCCGCGGTCGGCATGACCCTCGGCGTCGCCCAGTACGTGCTGGGCCGGCGCAACCTCGGCGACGCCGGCGCCCGTCCCGCCGACCCGCTGCTGGGCGCGGACCGCCGCCGCGCCCTGACCCGCGCCGGCGTGGCCGCCGCCGTCGTGCTGCTGGCGGTGGCCGCGCTCGCGGTGGCCGACCTGTTCACCGTCGACACCGTCGTGAACGTGCTCACCGCCGTCACCGTGCTGGTCACCATCGGCTACTTCACGCGGATCATGACCGACCGGGAACTCAGCGCCACCGAACGCAGCCGGATGAAGGCGTACGTGTGGCTGTTCGTCTTCGCCGCCGCGT
Organism: Micromonospora sp. NPDC126480; assembly: GCF_040302465.1. NCBI lineage: Bacteria > Bacillati > Actinomycetota > Actinomycetes > Micromonosporales > Micromonosporaceae > Micromonospora > Micromonospora sp. NPDC126480. Next base: position 152,435 of record NZ_JBEORU010000010.1, on the reverse strand, counting down.
TCTGGCTCATCTACGACCAGGCCGGCTCGGTGCTCAACGTCTTCGCCGCCGACAACACCGACCGCGACGTCGGCGGGTTCACCTTCCCCGCCTCCTGGCTGCAGTCGGTGAACCCGATCCTCATCATCCTCGGCGCCCCGCTTGCCGCGCTGCTGTGGGTGCGCCTGGGCCACCGGGTCTCCACCCCGGCGAAGTTCGCCGTCGGCCTGATCCTCAACGGCCTGTCGTTCGTGCTGATGGCCGCCGCCGCGCAGGCCGCCGTCGGCGGCGACCTGGTGTCCCCGTGGTGGCTGGTGGCCGTGTACGCGCTGCAGGTCGCCGGTGAGCTGTCGCTGAGCCCGGTCGGCCTGTCCGCCACCACCAAGCTGGCCCCGGTCAAGTACGCCAGCCAGATGATGGGCCTGTGGTTCCTGGCCACCGCCGTCGGCGACGCGATCGGCGGCCAGGTCGCCCGCCTGGCCGACACCTGGGCCGAACCCACCTACTTCCTCACCTTCGGGCTGGCGTCGGTGGCGCTGGGCGTGGGCGCGGTCATGTTCACCCGCCACGTGCGGGCCCTGATGGCCGGCATCCACTGACCAGCGCCGGCCCGCCGCGTCACGCCGCCGGGGTCGGCGGCAGCGGCAGCGGCAGGCCCGGCAGGCCGTCGATGCTTGTCGCGACGTGCGGCTTGCCGGCGAAGTAGGCGTCCAGCGACGCGTCGTCCTCCCGGGCGAAGCGCCGGGCGTGCAGGTCCCGGTCGCCGTCGTAGGTCAGCAACGGCACGGCGTAGCCGCAGGTGTCGCGGATCAGCTCGGCCCGCACCACGACGATCGCCCGCAGCCCGTGCACGCTGGTGTCGACGTCCGGGAAGTGGCCGACCAGCTCCGGCCAGCGGGGATCGTCGCGGAACACCGGCTCGCCCCGGCCGTGCACCCGCACGATGTTCGGCGGGCCGGCGAACGCGCACCACATCAGCGTGATCCGGCCGTTCTCCCGCAGGTGCGCGACGGTCTCGGCGTTGCTGCCGGCGAAGTCCAGGTACGCAACGGTGAGCTCGTCGAGCACGGCCCACGACCCGCGCAGCCCCTTCGGGGACAGGTTGATCGTGCCGTCGGCGGCCAGCGGCGCGGTCGCGGTGAAGAACATCGGCTGGTCCTCGATGAAGGTGCGCAGCCGACCCTCGATGCGCTCGTACGTCTTTCCCATCCCGCCATCGTCCTCCCCGGCGGCCGGGCCGCGCCGCCCCGCCGGGGGTGAGCCCGGTCGCTATCGGCCCAGCAACCGGCGAGCCGGTCGTGGACCCGGCACAGGTGCGCGTACAGGGTGCCGCCGGGGTGCGGGACGCCCTCGGCGCCGAGACCGCGCAGCCACGCCCGTACGTCCGGGTCCACACCGTCGACCCTAGGGGCGGCGCCGGCGTCGCGGGGTGACTGATCGGTCACACCGCTGTCCCTGTCGGACGGCGCTCAGCCCGCCGGCGCCGCCGCCTCCCGGTTGGCCAGGGCGGCGGCCAGTTGACCGACCTGGTCGGCGAGCTGGGCGACCCGCCGGTGCGCCTCGTCGCGGTCGGTCTCGGCGGCGCGCAGGCGTACCGTCAGCTCCTCCAGCCGGCCCTCGGCGGCGGCCGCGGCCCGCCGGGCGGCGGCCAGCTCCGCGCGCAGCGCCTCCCGGGCCTCGGCCAGGGCCACCGCGTCCGCGCGGGCCCGTTCGGTCTCCGCCACCGCTTGCCGGCGGTCCGCGTCGGCCCGGTCCCGGTCGGCGACGGCCCGGTCACGGGCCTGCGCCGCCGCCTCGGCCTCGGCGCGGGCCCGCTCGGCCTCGGCGCGGTGGCGGTGCGCGGCCTCGACCGCCTCGGCGGCGGCCCGGGCGGCGTTGCCGGCCTCCGCGCCGGCCCGCTCGGCCTCCGCCCGGTGGCGCTGCGCGGTCTGGTCCGCCTCGGCCGCCGCCCGCGCCGCCCGGTCCGCGTCGGCGCGCGCGGCGTCCCGCTCGGCCGCCAGGTCGACGGCGCGGCGGCGCTGCGCGGTGAGCTCCGAACCGACGGTACGCAGCTCCGCGCGCGCGGCGTCGCGGTCCTGTTCGGCCTGCGCCCGCAGCGCCTCGGCGGCGCCGGCGGCGCGGCGGGCGGCGTCACGGGCCGCCTCGGCCGCCTCGGCCCGCCCGGCCGCCGCAGTGGACTCCTCGGCGGCACGGGCCGCGTCGGCGCGGGCGGCGTCCCGTTCGGCGAGCGCCAGCCGGGCCGCCTCCCGGGCGCGGGTGGCGGCCGCGGCGGCGTCCTCCGCGTCGCGGCGCGCCTCGTCGCGCGCGGCCTGCGCGGCCGCCACCTGCGTGGCGGCGTCGGCGCGGGCCTGGGCCAGCTGCCGCTCCACCCCGACCGGGGACAGCTCGGCGTGCAGGGCCTCGGTGAGGGTGTCCACGATCTGGTCGAGGCGGTCCACGGCCTCCCAGGTGCGGGCCACCTGCCCGGGTAGGCCGGGGGCGTTGCGGTGGCGCATCCGGCTGTTGCGGGCGGCCCGCTGGCAGGCGCCGTCGTTGTCCCGGCAGTAGCGGAACGGCCGCCCCGCGCCGGCGCGCTGCGGCACCTCGCGTCCACAGTGCGCGCACTCACGGGTGTCGGTGGGGGTGGCCTGCTCGTCCATGGGACGGGAAGTCTAGTGCCGGCCCGCCGGCCCGGCCCCGCCGCGGCCGGGCCGGCGGGTCGGGCTCACACCACCTCGAACTGGGCCATCATGCCGATCTGGGAGTGCTCCAGGAAGTGGCAGTGGTAGACGTAGCGGCCGGTGTAGCCGGTGAACGTGGCCTGCACGCGGACCGTCGAACCGGGCGGCACGGCGACCGTGTCCTTCAGGCCGGCCTCGCCCGGCTCCGGCGGTACGCCGTCGCGGTCGAGCACCCGGAACTGCACCAGATGCATGTGGAAGTTGTGGTCGATGTTGAACGCGGTGTCCCGGTTGGTGATCCGCCAGATCTCGGTGCTGCCCAGCGGGATCCGGGCGTCCACCCGGCCGGCGTCGAAGACCTGCCCGTTGATGGTGAACGTGGTGGAGCCCGGGTTGAAGCTCAGCGCCACGTCGCGGACCGTGGTGGCCGGCGGCAGCGCCGGCAGGGCCCGCAGCCGGTTCGGCAGCCGGCTGTCGTCGGCGGCCTCGGCGACCACGTCGAAGGCGAGCACCGGGCCGGTGGTGTCCTGCAGGACCACGCGGCTGCCGACCGGGAGCCGACCGAAGTCCACGACCACGTCGGCGCGTTCGGCCGGGGTGAGTTTCAGCTCGGCGCGCGGCACCGGTGCGGGCAGCAGGCCCCCGTCGGTGCCGATCTGCACCAGGTCCGCGCCGGGCAGCCGCAGCTCGAAGATGCGGTGCGCGGAGGCGTTGAGCAGCCGCAGCCGGTACCGGCGGGCGGCGACGGCCAGCACCGGCTGGGCCTTGCCGTTGGCCAGGATCGTCCGCCGGTCCATGTTCGGCGACGGGTCGAACACAAGCGTGCCGTCCTCGGCGAGCTGCGCGTCGCGCAGCAGAATCGGCACGTCGAAGCGGCCCGAGGGCAGCCGAAGGTCCCGCTCGGCCGGGTCGTCGATCAGGTAGAAGCCGTGCAGGCCCCGGTAGACGTGCTCGGCCTCCATGTGGTGGCTGTGGTCGTGGTACCACAACGTCGCCCCGCGCTGCCGGTTCGGGTAGTGGTAGGCACGCCGGCCGCCCGGCGCGACGACGTCCATCGGGTGCCCGTCGCTGGCCGCCGGCACGTACCCGCCGTGCAGGTGCACGTTCGTCGGGTGGTGCAGCTCGTTGCGTACCCGCACCAACGCCGGCCGGCCGTACCGGGCGCGGATGGTGGGTCCGACGAACTGGCCGTTGTAGCCCAGGACCGGCGTGGACACCCCGGGCAGGATCTCCGTCGTGGTGTGCCGAACCGACAGGTCGTACAGTTCGATGCCGCCGAGCACCGCCGTCGGCTTGAGTACCGGCGGCACCGGCAGCGCGACCGTGAACGGGTCGCCGGTCGCCGCGCCGCCGGCACCCGCGCCGGCGTGCCCGACGTGGTCGCCGTGTCCGGAGTGGCCGGATCGGCCGCCGGCGGTGGCGATCGCCGCGCAACCGGGCAGGAGCGCGCCTCCCGCCGCCAGCCCCCCGAGCGTGATGAGGCGTCGTCTGTCCATCTCTGCTCCTCCCCCTGCGGGCCGGTGGCCCCGCTGACCGGTGCCCATGCCGGTCGGGCCGGTGGCTCCCGGCCCGACTGGCCGCGGCGATGCAACCAGCGGGCGCTCGACGTTCGCTGGGGAGGCAGGTCGAGGGGGGATCGGAACCCACCCCAACCCCGAGGTGGGGTGGGGAAGGGGGTCAGGGTGTGGTGCGGGCGGTGCGGTCCAGGGTGTAGCGGCGCTGTACCAGCAGCGCCACGAGCATCAGGGCGGCCGGCAGCAGCCCGAAGCCCCACCTGATCGCGTCCAGCGCGGCGGCGGACTGGGTCACGGTCACACCGGCGGTGGAGGCCACGAACCCGCCGGCGGCCAGGCACAACGAGTACGCCCACGGGCCCAGCGCCGCGCCGGTGGCCTCGGTGGCGGTCCACACCCCGGTGTAGGTGCCCGCCCCGGCCGAACCGCCGGCGGCGCGGATGACGTCCGGGACCATCGAGAACGGCAGCAGCTGCATGCCGGCGAACGCCACCCCCAGCACCGCCACGGCGGCGACCAGGACCGGCAGGCCCGCCGGCGCCCCGACGGCGAGGACCAGCGAGCCGCCGGCGAAGGCGCCCTGCGCGGCCAGCAGCGCGCGCTGCTTGCCGACCCGCCGGGCCACGGCCAGCCAGGCCGGTGTCACCAGCAGCGCCGGCGCGACGAACGCCGCCACCAGGACCGTGGTCAGGCCGGGGCGGCCGAGCTCGTACTCGGCGTAGTAGGGCACCCCGGCCAGTACCAGGTGCGTGGTGGTGGACATCGCCAGGTAGGCGGCGACCAGGGCGCGGAACTGCCGGTCGCGCAGCGCCACCGCCAGGGCCCGCCACCCGCCGGCGTGGCTACCCGCCGCGGCGTCGGCGACCCGGCGCAGCCGGGTGATGCCGGCGACGCCGACCAGCATGGTCACCAGCATCCCGACCGCGAGCAGCAGTCCCATCCGCTGGTAGCCGCCCCGGGTGGCGTCGTCGCCGCCGGCCAGCAGTGGCGCCAGCAGCCCGGAGGCCAGGATGCCCAGGGTGAGCACCACCATCCGGAACGCCATCAGGCGGGTCCGCTCGTCGTAGCCGATCCGCAGGTCCGCGGGCGTGGCGAGGTAGGGAACCTGGTAGGCGGCGAACAGCAGGTTGCCGGCGACGAACGCGACCGCCACCCAGGCGGCGGCCGGAGCCCCGGTCAGGCCGCCGGGCACCGCGAACAGGGCGGCGAACGCGGCCGGCAGGGCACAGCCGAGCAGCAGCAGTCGGCGGCGGTGGCCGCGGCGGGCCTGCTCGAGGTCGCAGCGGTGCCCGATCCACGGGTGCAGCAGCACGTCGGCGATCTTGGGCAGCAGCAGCGCCAGGCCGGCCAGCCACGGGGTGACGGCCAGGACGTCGGTGAGGAAGTACAGCAGCAGCAGGCCGGGCACGGTCACCCAGACGCCCATGCCGACCGAGCCGGTGGCGAAGCCGACCAGCGGCCCGCGCGGCAGGGCGACGGCCGTGTCGGAGCGCTGCCCAGCCGCAGCGGTCATCGCGGGTCTCCCGTCCGGGCGCGTCGGCCCACCTGAATCCAACGGATGCTGGATTGTAGGGGCAGAATGGCGGACATGACCATGCCTCGCCGCAGACCGGGCCGGCCCCGGCGGGCCGACGCGACACCGACCCGCGAGCGGGTGCTCGCCGCGGCGACCGCGCTGTTCGCGCAGCGCGGCTTCGACGCCGTCGGGCTGCGGGAGGTCGCCGCCGTCGCCGGCGTCGACGTCGCCACGGTCGCCCACCACGCGGGTACGAAGGCGCAGCTCTACGACGCCTGCTTCGCGCGGGTGTTCACCGCCGAGCGGCAGGTGCTCGAGGAGGCGGCCGAGCGGGCCCGGCAGGCTCTGGCGGCCGGGCCGCAGAAGGCGCTGGGTGCCCTGCACGACCTGGTCGACGTGTTCGTGGACTTCCTGGAGGACCACCCGGAGACCACCGCGCTGTGGCTGCGGCGCTGGCTCGAGCCGCACCGGCACGCCGACCTCGACGCCCGTTACTCGGCGCCGCTGTACGCGCTGGTCGTTGACCTGTTGACCGTGGCGGCCGCGGCCGGGGCGCTGGCCGAGCCGACCCCGCACGTGACCGTGCGCAGCCTGGTGTGGGCGGTGCACGGGCACGTCACCGCGCTCGCCGCGGGGGTCGGCTCGGGCGCGCGGGAGCGGCGTGAGTTCCGCGCCTTCGTGCACCGGTTCCTCGACGCCCTCTACGGTCCGGCCGGCCCTTGACGCCCGGCCGGTGCCGGGGCATTATCCAACGAGCGTTGGATTAAGCGGAGGAGTCGGCCATGCAGCCCACCGTCGCGGTCGTCGGCGCGGGCGCGGCCGGACTGGCCACCCTCAAGGCGCTCGCCGACGCCGGAGTGCCCGCCGTGGCGTTCGAGGCCGGCGACCGGGTCGGCGGCCTGTGGGTGTACGGGTCGGCCGGCTCGCCCGCGTACCGCACGCTGCACCTGAACACCAGCCGCACCCGCACCGAGTTCGCCGACCATCCCATGCCGGCGCACTGGCCGGACTACCCCGACCACACCCGGATCGCCGACTGGCTGGCCGACTACGCCGACCGGTTCGGGCTGCACCCGCGGGTGCGGCTTCGGCACACCGTCGACCGGGTCGTGCCGGAGCCCGGTGGCCGGTGGACGGTGCACGCCGACGGCCCGGACGGGCCCACCCGGGTCAGCGTCGACGCGGTCGTCGTCGCCAACGGGCACAACCGGGTGCCGAACCCGCTGCCGGCGTACCCGGGTGACTGCACGGCACGGCAACTGCACAGCCACGCCTACCGCGGGCCCGAGCAACTCGCCGGCCGGCGGGTCCTCGTGGTCGGCGGCGGCAACTCCGCCATGGACATCGCCGTCGACGCCTCGTACGCCGCCGCGCGCACCCTGCTGTCGCTGCGCCGGGGCGTGTGGGTGGTGCCCAAGCACCTGCTCGGCCGCCCGTCGGACACGCTCAACGGTGCGCTGGCCCGGCGGCTGCCGTGGCGGCTGCGCCAGCGCGTCACCCAGGCGCTGCTCACCGCCACCGTGGGGCAGCCCAGCCGGTACGGGCTGCCCGCCCCGGCGCACGGCTTCCTGCAGGACCACCCCACCCTCTCCGACGGGCTGCTGTCCCGGCTCACCCACGGCGAGATCGAACCGCGCCCCGGCATCGCCGGCTTCGACGGCGACCGGGTGACGTTCACCGACGGGCGCACCGACGAGGTCGACCTGGTCGTCTGGTGCACCGGCTACCGGGTCGACCTGCCGTTCCTCGACCCGGCGCTGCTCGGCGACGGCGCCGAGACGCTGCCGCTGTACCGGCACGTGTTCCACCCCGACGCACCCGGCCTGGCGTTCGTCGGTCTCATGCAGTCCACCGGGGCGGCGTTCCCACTGGTCGAGGCGCAGGCCAAGCTTGTCGCCGCTCAGCTTTCCGGCGCGTACGCGCTGCCCCCGCTCCCGGTCCAGCGGGCCCACATCGCCGCCGAGCTGCGGGCCGCCCGTGACCGGTGGGGCGAGCGGCGGCCCGCCATGCGGGTCGACTTCGACGGCTACCTGGCGCAGCTGCGCCGGGAACTGGTCCAGGGCACCCGGCGGGCCGCCCGGGGGTCCGGCCGGACCCGGCCGGCGGAGACGGCGGCGGCCCGATGAGCGCGCCCGGCGAAAACCCGGCGGGCGCGCCCGGCGGCGACCCGGCGAGCGCGGCCGGCATCGACGCGACCGGCGGCAACCGCGCGAGCGGCGTCGTGCGGGGCCGCCGGTGGACGCGTGACCTCACCGGGCGGCGGGTGCTTGTCACCGGCGCGCGCGGCACCTTCGGCGGGCACCTGTGCGCGGCGCTGACCGGCGCCGGCGCCCGGGTCGTCGGCCTGGACCTGCGCCCGCTCGACGGCGTGGACGTGCCCGTGCTCGGCTGCGACCTGACCGACCCGCAGGCGGTGCCCGCCGCCGTCGCCGCCGCGGCCGACCGGCTCGGCGGGCTGGACCTGCTTGTCAACAACGCCGGCGTCGGCGGCCCCGCCCCGGCCGAACTGCCGCCCGACGAGGTCGTCCGCCAGCAGCTGGAGGTGAACCTGCTGGCCGCGTGGCGGACCACCGCCGCCGCGCTGCCCGCCCTGGAGGCCACCCGGGGCCGGGTCGTGTTCGTGGCCAGCCGGATGGCGCTGCTGCCGCTGCCGCTCGCCGCCGCGTACGGGGTCAGCAAACGGGCGTTGGTCGCGTACGCCGACGCGCTGCGCCACGAGGTCGGCACCCACGTCGGGGTCAGCGTCGTCTACCCGAGCATGGTCGCCTCGCCCATCCACGACAGCACCGCCGCGGCCGGCCTGTCCCTGAGCGGGGTGTCCCGGCTGGAACCGGTGCACGGGGTGGTCGCGGCGATCCTGAGGGCGGCCACCGCCCGGCGGGCGCCCCGGGACGTGGCCACCACCACCCGCGGACGGATCGAGCTGGCGCTGGCCCGGCACGCGCCGGCCCTCGCCGACCGGCTCGTCCGGCGAACCGTCGCGGGCCGGATCGCCGCCGGGGACCTCGACGGCGCGCCACTGGCCGCCGGCATGGTCCGCCGCCACCGCGACGCCGCCGGCTGACCCGCCCCGACGCCGCCGGCTGACCCGCCCCGACGCCGCCGGCTGACCCGCCGCGGCCTCAGCCGGCCGGACCGCCGACGCGCAACGGTCATGGCGGGTCCTCCTGCGGCAGCGTCACGACGGTCGGAACCCCCGGCGCCAGATCGACGGTGACGGTACCGCGCGGGGCGTGCACCCGTACCCGCCGCCGTACGGCGGCGACGAGGCGGACGGCCACCCGGTCGCCGGTCCAGGCCAGCTCCACCACCGTGAGCCGGCCCGGCAGCCGGACCCCGCGCAGCACGCCCCGCCCCAGTCCCGGCGGGAGCGCCGGCAGCAGCCGCAGCACGTCGCGCCGGGCGTGCACCAGCGCCTCGATGAGCACGGCGGGCAGCGCGTGCGCGGCGTCGGCGTTGTAGGTGACCCGGCCCGGGTTGTGTGCGCTCATCAGCGACCGGAAGAACATGTCGGCGCCCACGATCTTGCGCAGGTTCGCCGCGACCAGCGCGCCGTCGCGCAGCCGCGCCGCCGCGAGCGCCCGGTGCAGGCTGCCGTGCGCCGAGCGGTCCTCGTCGCCGCGCAGCGTGAGCGCCCGGTGCGCGGCCGCCGCCAGCGCGGGCGTGTCGTCCGGGTTGATCTCGTCGAGCGGCCACACCGGGTAGAGGTGACTCACGTGCCGGTGGTCGTCGTCGGGGCGGTACCCGGGCCAGGCCCACTCGGCCAGCGCTCCGCGCCCGTCGACCAGGTGCTCCGGCAGCCGCGCCGCCAGGGCCGCCCACCGCTGCTCGCCGGTCAGCTCGGCGGCGACGGTCAGGGCGTGCCGCGCGGCGGCGAGGTCCATCGTGGCGTTCACCGCCGCCGGCACCGGCCGGCCGTCGTCGTCCAGCGGCCCGGTCTCCGGCGAGTACGACGGCACGATCACCAGCCGCCCGTCGGCACCGGCGACGGTGAGGACGCCGGCGAAGAACTCCGCCACCTCGACCAGCCAGCCCGCCACCTCACCGAGCGGCTCGCCGGTGACCAGGTGGTGCTCGTACAGGGGGAACAGCAGCCAGTGCGCGCCGGGCAGCCACGCCGCGAACGGCCACCGCGGGTGCAGGTGGAACAGGTGCCCGTGCTCGCCGTCGGTGCGGCTGGGTGCCAGCAGGCCGGCCACCCCGTAGATCGCGCGGGCGTTGCGCCGCCAGTCGTCGACCTGGCCGCCGACCAGCCGGGCGTGCGCGGCGGTCACCTCCGGCAGCGCACCGAGGTTCGCGCCGGCCAACTGGAGGTTGAGGTTGGCGTCGGTGGTGAAGTCACCGGCCCAGGCGGCGTCCCAGGAGCCCAGCCACAGCCCGGTCAACCGGGGCGGCAGCACACCGGAGGCGGAGAACAGCAGGTACCGTCCGGCGTGGAACAGCCGCTCCAGCAGCGCCGGGTCGAGCCGGTCCGGCGCGGCGGCCTGCCGGGCGAGCAGCTCGCCGACCGGCAGCTCCCGGTCGGCGTCCGGCACGCCGAGGTCCAGGCTCACCCGCCGGTACGGGCCGGCGTGCCGGGACAGGTGCCGGTCGAGCAGGGCGGCGTACCCGGCCCCGGCGGTGACCAGCCGCCCGGCGAGCTGCCCGGTGCGCCAGGCGGGGGTGTCGACCCGGTCCAGCACCGTGGTCAGCAGCGCCCGCCCGCGCACCCGGACCCGGTCGCCGGCCGGTTCCGCGTCGCCGTGGACCAGGGTCAGGCCCTCGAAGCCGTACGCGCCACCGGCGTCCGGGTAGCGGCCGCGTACCCGCAGGAAGACCCGGCCGCCCGCGCGGTACGCGGCGACCTCGTAGCGCACCCCGTCGGGCCGTCCGGGCAGGTCACCGGTGGCGCCGACGGTGCACGCGCCAAGGTCCAGCTCGGTCACCACGAGCCGGTCGGCGCGGGAGACGAACGAGCGCCGCCGACCGCCGGACCAGGCGACGGTCACCTCGCCGGTGGCGAAGTCGGTCGACCGGCGGTAGTCGCGTACCGGCGGACCGCCGGCGTCGACGGTGAGCGCGAACCCCGGATGGTACGACTGCGTCCAGCGCAGCGTCCCGTCCCCGGCGAGCAGCCGCCCGGCCTCCGCCCGCCGGCCGGTGAGGATCAGCTCCCGGATCCGGGGCAGCACGGCGGCCAGTTCCGGCGGGCGGGCGTGCCGGGTGCCGTTGGGCAGCACGTACCGGTGGTGGTTGCAGATGATCCGTTCCGCGTACGGGTCGCCGTGCACCATGATCCCGTACTCGCCGTTGCCGGACAGGAACGCGTCCTCCCAGCTCGCGGCGGGGGCGGTGTCGACGATGCGGTGCGCGGCGGCCGGTGGCCGGGACCTCACCGCGGCGCACCGGCCGGGTCGGCGGTGCTGTGCCGCACCGTCAACCGGGGCGCCAGCAGCGTGGTCGCCGGCACGGCCTCGCCGGTCAGCTTGCGCATCAGCAGCGACACCGCCTGGCGGCCGATCTCCTCGGCCGGCACCGGCACGCTGGTCAGCATCGGAGTGGCCTGCACGGCGAACTGGTCCGGGCAGATCGCCACCACCGACACGTCGTCCGGGACCCGCCGCCCGAGACCGGCCAGGGCCGCCAGCGCCGGCCCGACCGCCGACTCGTTCTGCACCACCAGGCCGGTGACGCCGGGATGGCGCTCCAGCAGGCCGACCACGGTGCGCCGCACGTCGGCGTCGCCCTCCTCGCAGGGCACGCTTACCACCTCGACGCCGTGACCGGCCGCGGCGCGGGTGACCCCGGCGCGGGTGCGGTGCGCGAAGCCGGTGCCCCGTCGGTACACGGCGGCCGGCGCGCCGAGCAGCGCGACCCGCCGGTGACCCAGCCCGGCCAGGTGCTGCACGCACACCGCGCCGGCCCGGTCGAAGTCCAGGTCCACACAGGTCAGCCCGGCGGTGTCGGCCGGGACTCCGATCAGGACGCTGGGCCGGTCCAGCTCCCGCAGCAGCGGCACCCGGGGGTCGTCGAGTTCCACGTCCATCACCAGGATGCCGTCGACCAGGGCGCCGGCGGCGATGCGCCGCAGGCCGGCCGGTCCCTCGTCGGAGGTCAGCAGCAGCACGTCGTGGTCGTGGCGGCGGGCCGAGGTCACCACGGCGGTCGCGAACTGCATCACCACCGGCACCTGGATGCCCGAGCGCAGCGGCAGCACCAGGGCGATCACGTTGGCCCGGCGGCTGGCCAGGGCCCGGGCGCCGGCGTGCGGGTGGTAGCCGAGCAGCCGGATGCTCGCCAGCACCCGGTCCCGGGTGCCGGCGGAGATCGCCCGCTTGCCGCTGAGCACGTACGAGACGGTGCTGACCGCCACCCCGGCGTGGCGGGCCACGTCGGCGATGGTCGGCTGCGCGGGCCGGCGCCGGCCCCGGTCGACCGTCACCGCCGCCCGCCCGCGGCCAGGTCTCCCGGTGCGGGGGCGGCGGCCGGCCCGCCCTGTACCCGCAGGGCGCCGAGGAGGCGGATGTCCCGGGCGGAGCGCCCCACCAGCAGCGTGTGGGTGGCGTCCTCCACGACCGGACGGTTGCGGGTCTCGTCCCACCAGGCCAGGTCGTCGACGCGCAGCCGCAGCGTGACCGTGCGCCGCTGCCCCGCGGCCAGGGTCACCCGGGCGAAGTCGCGCAGCCGGCGCAGCGGCTGCTTGACCCGGCTGCGGCGTTGCCGTGTGTAGAGCTGCACGACCTCGACGCCGCTGCGGGCGCCGGTGTTGGTGACCTCGACGCTCACCTCGACCTCCTCGCCGGGTGCCGCGCTGTCCGTGCTCACCCGCAGGTCGGCGTACTTGAAGCGGGTGTAGCTCAGGCCGTGGCCGAACGGGTAGAGCGGGTCGCCCCGGTGGTACAGGTAGGTCGCGTCGGCGCCGATGATGTCGTAGTCGAGCAGCTCGGGCAGGTCGGCGGCGTCGGCGTACCAGGTCTGGGTGAGCCGCCCGGCCGGGTCGGTGTCACCCAGGAGCACGTCGGCGAGTGCGGCGCCGTGCTCCTGGCCGCCGTGCGCCGACCAGAGCACCGCCGGCAGGTGCTCGTGTGCCCAGCCCACCGCGTACGGGTAGCTGCTGGTGACCACCAGGACGGTACGCGGGTTGGCGGCGCGCACCGCCCGCAGCAGCTCCTCCTGCCCGCGCGGCAGGGCCAGGTCGACCCGGTCCTCGGTCTCCCGCCCGTTGACCATCGGATGGTTGCCGAGCGCGACCACGGCCACGTCCGCGTCGGCGGCCAGCGCGGCGGCCTCGGCCGGCCCGTCGACGACCAGTTCGACGGTGAAGGCGGTGGCGTTCCGGTCGCCGTCGACGCGTAGCCGCCCGTCGCCGTCGACGGTGACGTACCGCCCGCTGGCCAGATGGTGCAGCAGGACGGTCCCGTCGGGCCGGTGGTGGAAGCGGAACGTCTCGCGGACCACCCACCCGCCCGGGCCCGGCCGGTCGTTGACGAGCGTGCCGTCGTCGGTGGCGCCGACGTGCCGGCCGTTGCCGACGGCGCGCAGCGCCACGGTGTCGCGGCCCCAGTCGAACACGTCGAACCACGCGGCCGCGCCGCCGAGCGTCAGCGGGCCGCCGTCGGCGGTGTCGGGGCAGCCCACCACCCGGCCGTCGGCGTGCAGCGCGATCCGGTCGACGCCGGGGTGGGTGGTCACCGCCGGCAGCCGACCGGCCAGGGCAGCGCCCAGGGTCACCGCGTACGGCAGGGTGCCGCTGTACCAGTCGGTGTGCACGGTGTCGGCGAGCGGGCCGAGCACGGCCACCCGCAGCCGGGGGTCGAGGGGGAGCAGCGCGTCGTTGCGCAGCAGCACCACGGACTGGCGGGCCGCCTCCCGGGCCAGCTCGCGGTGGGCGGCGCAGTCGACGACCTCGGTGGAGGCGCGGGCGAACGGGTCGGTTCCGGCCGGGTCCAGGTCGCCGAGGCGCAGCCGGACGGCGAGGATGCGGCGGACCGCCCGGTCGACGTCTGCGACGTCGAGCAGCCCGCGGTCGAGGGCCTCGGTGAGCCGGGCCACGGTGGGTCCGCTGTCGGCGTCGTCCTCGGTGAAGCTGTCGACGCCGGCGCGCAGGGCGGCGGCGAAGCCGGTCACCTGGTCCGGCAGGTGGGCCTGCACGCCGGCGATGTTGGTGACCGCCCCGGCGTCGCCGACGACGAGGACGTCGGGTGCGACGCGGCGCAACTCGTCGGCGATCAGCGGGGACAGGTGCGCCGGCACCCCGTTGACGCGGTTGTACGAGGCCATAACGGCGACCGCCGCCCCGGCGGCCAGGGGAGCGTGGAAGGCCGGCAGTTCGTACTCGTGCAGCACCCTCGGCGGCAGGTCGCTGGAGGTGGTGGCACGGTCGGTCTCGTTGTTGTAGCCGAGGAAGTGCTTGAGCGTCGGTGCGGTGCGCAGCCGTTGCGGGTGGTCGCCGCGCAGCCCGTGGGCGTACGCCGTGGCCAGCCGGCCGGTCAGCCCGGGGTCCTCGGACCAGCCCTCCTCGTTGCGGCCCCAGCGCGGGTCGCGCAGCGGGTTGACCACCGGTGCCCACACGTTCAGGCCCACGGTCGGGTCGGCCTGGTGCTTGGCGCGTACCTCCGCACCGACGGCGGCGCCCACGGCGCGGACGAGGTCGGTGTTCCAGGTGCTGGCCAGGCCGATGGCCTGGGGGAAGACGGTGGCCCGTCCGAGCCAGGCGACGCCGTGCAGTGCTTCGGTGCCGGTGCGGAACGGGGGCAGGCCGAGCCGGGGAACGGGTGCCTGCCACTGGTGCAGCAGGCCGATCTTCTCCGGCAGGCTGAGCCGGCGTAGCAGGTCGTCGAGACGGGCCCGGGGCGGGGCGATGCTGTCGGTCATGGTGGGCCTTCCGTGGCTCGGCCACCGACGGAGAGTCGAAGCGCTTCGACAAGCGGTGGCGCGAGTGGCGTCGCATGGTGGGGTGGCGCGCGGTGTCGGCCCGGACGCTGGCGAAGCGCTTCGACGACCGTGCGAAGAATGGCCGCTCCGATTGCCCGGACGGAACGGCTCATCCGAGGTTGGCATCGTGCCCGGCTCCGGTCAAGGCCCCGGCGCAGTCGATGGTGGACGCTCCGGGCCGGCCGCCGTCACCGTGGTGGGTCCGGAGTGGCCGGCGGCTACCGCGGGTCAGGCGGCCGGGAGGCGGCCGGACTCCACTGTCGACAGGGCGGCGGTGGCGCCGCCGAGGGCGGCGGCCGTCGGGCCGAGGGTGGACGCGTCGAGCCGGCAGCCACCGGCGCCGGGGGCGTGGGTGCGGGCGGCCAGTTCGGAGCGGGCGGCCGGCAGCAGCCACGGCGCCAGCGGCGCGAAGTGCCCGCCCAGCACCACCGCCTCGGGGTTGAGCAGGTTGGCCAGCACGGCCACGCCCCGGCCCAGGTCGCGGCCGATCTCGGCGAGCCCGGCCAGGACGGTGGCGTCGCCGGCGCGGGCCATTACCTGGATGCGTTCCAGCTCGGGCAGGTAGTCGGTGACCGGCCCGTCGGCGTCGGGCAGCAGCCGGCGGACCACGGCCGGCAGCCCGGTGAGCGCGGTCAGGCACCCATGGCGGCCGCACTCGCAGGCCGGCCCGGCGTCGTCCAGACCGATGTGGCCGATCCCGCCGGCGAACCCGCGGCTGCCCCGCAGCAGGCGACCGCCGGCGACCACGCCGGCGCCGACCGCGGCACCCCCGGCGAGGTGCACCAGGTCGGCGGTGCCGGCGTAGCCGCCGTGGCGCTGCTCGGCCAGCACGGCGAGGTTGGCGTCGGTGTCCACCTCGACGGTGAAGCCGGGGTCGCGCAGGGCGGCACGCAGCTCGGCGGCCACCGGCACGTCGCGCCAGCCGAGTGCGGTGGCCAGCGGCGCGGTGCCGGCGGCGTCGACGAGCCCGGGCACCGCGACGGTGAGGCCGAGGACCGCGCGGCCCTGGGCGGTGACCCGCCCGACCGCCCGCCGGGCCAGCGCGGCGAGCGCATGGATGGTGTCGGTGGGGGAGCAGGTGCCGGCGGCGAAGGCCCGCCGCCAGGTCAGCAGGCGGTTCCCGCCCAGGTCCACGGCGAGCACGACCAGCTCGTCGGCCGCCACCTGGGCGCCGAGCGCGGCGTACGGCGCGCCGTCGAGGACGAGCATGGTCGCGGGCCGGCCGACGCGGTTCTCGGTGAGGCCGGTCTCGCGCAGCAGCCGGCGGTCGATCAGCTCGGTGACCAGACTGGACACGGTGGCCTTGTTCAGGCCGGTGCGGGCCGCGATGTCGGCCCGGGAGCAGGGGGCGTGCAGCCGGACGTGGCGCAGGACCACGGCCCGGTTGGCGACCCGCACGTCGCCGAGGTCGCTCGGCTGCGGTTCCGTGTGGATGCTGATCACTGTCTGTTCGCTCCCTGCGCCGACCGTGCGGGATCCCGACGGGTGTGGCGCGTCCATCTTCGCGTACCGACGCCCCGGTCGGTACGCCTGTCTTGTGGGACGCATGACCGTCGATTAGTTTGTTCGGCTAGAACCCCAACTAACTCTAGCCGAGGCGGGACGCCCGGCAAACCCGAGTACCGACCACGAAGGGAGTGCGCCGTGAAGCCGTCCCTGCCGGGCGCAGCCACCGACCGCCGGACCGTGCTGCGCCTGTTCGGGCTGGGCGCCGCCGCGAGCCTGGGCGGAACCGGCCTCGCCGCGTGCAGCAAGGAGGCGGGCAGCCGGGGCAGCGCCACCGGCGCCGACGCCATCCGCTCCGTGCTGCCCGCGTACCGGCCCGCCGAGGTCCTCAAACCGGACATTCCCGGGGAGGGGCCGATCCCCGACGGGTACCTGAGCTATCCGCGGCAGCTCGTCGACGCGGTGACCGAGCAGCCCGGGCGCGGTGGAGCGCCGATCCGCACCATGAGCCCCTGGTGGGGGCCGACCCCGCCGCCGGTGGGCCGCAACTCGTACCTCGCCGCGGTCAACGCGAAGCTCGGCGTCGAGGTGAACCCCAGCCTGCAGGACGGCAACACGTACGCCGACAAGCTCAACGCGATGCTCGGCGCCCGCGACGTGCCGGACCTGCTCTGCGTGCCCAACTGGGAGGTCGACAAGGTCGCCCGGTTCTCCGACGCGGTCAAGGCCCTGTTCACCGACCTCACCGACAGCCTCAAGGGCGACGCCGCCGCGAAGTACCCGTACCTGGCCTCGCTGCCGACCGGCGCGTGGGAGTACTCGGTCTGGGGCGGGCGCCTGTACGCGGTGCCGTTCCCCACCGACGGGCCGTTCGCGTTCGCCCTGTTCCACCGGCGGGACCTGTTCGCCGCCGCCGGGCTGACCGCCCCCACCAGCCCGGAGCAGCTCCACGAGATCGGCAAGCAGGTCACCGACCCGGCCCGCGGCGTGTGGGCCTTCGGCACCGTGTTCGACATGGTCCAGCAGTTCTACGGCTGCCACCAGACCTGGCGCAAGAAGCCCGACGGCGGCCTGGAGCACAAGTTCGAGAACCCGGCCTTCGCCGCCGCGCTGGAGTTCACCGCGCGGCTGTTCGCAGAAGGGCTGGTCCACCCGGACACCGTCGCCAGCAAGGGCGCCGACGAGAAGCAGCTGTTCAAGGCCGGCAAGATCCTGATGTACCAGGACGGTCTCGGCGCCTGGCAGGGCATGCAGAGCGAGCGGGTCAAGGAGCTGCCCAGCTTCGACATGCAGCCGCTGCCGGTCTTCGGTGTCGGCGGCGCGCCGCCGGTGATCTGGGGCAGCGAGAAGCCGGTCTTCTTCACCTTCCTCAAGAAGGACCTGCCCGCCGAGCGGGTCGACGAACTGCTCCGGGTGCTCGACTGGTGCGCCGCGCCGTTCGGCAGCCGCGAGTTCGAGCTGCGCGAGTACGGCGTCGAGGGGCAGCACTTCACCCGGTCGGCCGACGGCAGCCCCGTCCCCACCGAGCTGGGCCGCAAGGAGATGGGTGCCCAGTACACCCACGTCGGCGGCCGGGTGCCGGTCAAGGTCCGCAGCGGCGACACCCCGAACTACGTGCAGGACTACATCGGCTACTACCAGAAGAACATCGCCCAGATGGAGAAGGACCTGTTCGCCGGGATCAAGCTCGAACTGCCGGCGAACTGGTCGAAGCTGATCCAGCCCACCGAAGACAAGATCCGCGACATCCTCCGCGGTCGCCGCCCCATCGGTGACCTGGAGCAGGTCCGCAAGGAGTTCCTCGCCAACGGAGGCGAGGAGGGGCGCGCCTTCCACGAGAAGGCGCTCGCCGACAACGGCCGATGAGCGCTCCTCCCGGCACCGCCGGCGCGGTCGACGCGCCGGCGGGCGACCGCCCCGCCCCGCGCCCGCGTACGACGGCGCGGCCCGTCCCGCGCCGCCGGCGTACCCTGCGGGCCCGGCTGCGCCGCGACTGGCCGCTGCTGGCGATGGCCGCCCCGGCCGCGACCCTGCTGCTGGTCTTCCACTACGTGCCGACGCTTGGCAACGTCATCGCCTTCCAGGACTACAACCCCTTCGTCGGCGACGACCCGCTCGACGCGTTCCTGGGCAGCGAGTGGATCGGCGTCGGCAACTTCGAGGCGCTGTTCCGCGACCCCCTGTTCTGGGACGCGGTGCGCAACACCCTCAGCATCACCGCGTTCCAGCTGGTGTTCTTCTTCCCGCTGCCGATCATGCTGGCGCTGCTGCTCAACAGCGTCGTGTCCGGGCGGGTGCGCGGCTTCGTGCAGAGCGTCGTCTACCTGCCGCACTTCTTCAGCTGGGTGCTGGTGGTGACGTTCTTCGTGCAGACCCTCGGCGGCGCGGGGCTGCTGGCGCAGGAGCTGCGCCAGGCCGGCCTGCAGCCGTGGGGCGTGATGACAAACCCGGACACGTTCATCGTCCTGGTCACCGCCGAGGCGGTGTGGAAGGACCTGGGCTGGGGCGCGATCGTCTTTCTCGCCGCCCTGTCGGCGATCGACCCGAACCTGTACGAGGCCGCGGCCGCCGACGGCGCCGGGCGGTGGCGGCGGCTGTGGCACGTCACCCTGCCCGGCCTGCGACCGGTGATCGTGCTGCTGCTGATCATGCGGCTCGGCGACGCGCTGTCGGTGGGCTTCGAGCAGTTCATCCTGCAGCGCGACGCGGTCGGGCGCGACGCCGCCGAGGTGCTCGACACGTTCGTCTACTACCAGGCGATCGCCACCCAGCAGTGGGGCCTGGGCGCCGCCGCCGGGCTGTTCAAGGCGGTGGTCGGGCTGATCCTCATCCTGACCGCCAACCACGTCGCACACCGTCTCGGTGAGCAGGGGGTGTATTCCCGAGCATGACCACGTACGCGCCGCCACCCGTACCCGCTCCCGGCCCGTCCCGGCGCCGCCGCCGCTCCGACCGCCCGGTATGGGAGGAGCCGCCCTCGCCGCTGGGCCTGTTCGGCAAGGGCGTGGTGCTGGCCCTGCTGGTCGCCGCCGTGCTCGTGCCGCTGTGGACGGTGCTGGTGACCAGCCTGGCGTCCCGCGCCACCATCGACGAGGCCGGCGGCATGGTGCTGGTGCCCCGGGAGATCGACCCGTCGGCCTACCTCACCATCTTCAGCGGCGGCGACGTCACCCAGGCGGTGTGGATCAGCACCGTGGTCACGGTGCTCGGCACCGGGGTGAGCCTGCTGCTGACCGTCCTCGCCGCGTACGGGCTGTCCCGGCCCGGGTCGGTCGCGCACCGCGGGCTGCTCTTCTACTTCCTGCTGACCTTCCTGATCTTCCCCGGGCTGGTGCCCAGCTACCTGGTGGTCACCGGGCTCGGCCTCAAGGACAGCATCTGGTCGCTGATCCTGCCCAGCGCGATCAGCGTGTTCAACCTGGTGGTGATCCGGGCGTTCTTCATGAACGTGCCCGGCGAGCTGATCGACAGCGCCCGCATCGACGGTGCCGGCGAGCTGCGCATCCTCACCCGCATCGTGCTGCCGCTGTCCAGGGCCGTGGTGGCCGTGGTCGGCCTGTTCTACGCGGTGGGCTACTGGAACGCGTACTTCAACGCGGTGCTCTACATCGACTCCAACGACAAGTTCCCGATCCAACGGGTGCTGCAGAGCTACATCCTCGCCGGGCAGTCGCCAAACGTCTCCGGCACGCCGGTCAACCTGCCGGGCGTCACCGCGTACCCGCCCACGCTCGCGGTCAAGATGGCGGTGGTGGTGGTGACGGTCGTCCCGGCGGTGATCGTGTACCCGTTCGTGCAGCGGCACTTCACCAAGGGCGTCATCACCGGAGCGGTGAAGGGCTGACCCGGCGCGGTCCAGCCCCGCCGGGTGCGGCGCCCGTCCCGCCCGGTGCGGGCGCCGCACCCGGCGGTCAGCCCGCGTCGGGGACCAGCCCCGGCACGGACCGTACGGCCACCGCCTCCCCGTTGAGCAGTGACCGGGCCGGGAGGCCGGCGTCGCCGACCCCGGCGAGCACCAGCTGCCCCACCTGCAGCGGCCCTCGCGTCTGTACCCGCAGCTCGGTGCCGTCACGGACGGCCTCGATCTCGGTGTCGCCGTCGACGTCGTGCACCACCGTCCGCCCGCCGACCGCGCCGAAGCAGGCCAGGGTGACGTCGCGGAACGGCCCGTCGCCGACCGTGCCGGCCGGGTCCACAAGCGGCAGCAGCGCGCCGTGGCGCACGTACAGCGGCATCCGGTGCAGCGGTACGCGTATCCGCAGGTGCCGGCCACCGACGTGCCGTTCGCCGGTCGCCGCGTCGATCCAGTCGTCGCCGGCGGGCAGGTACACGTCGCGGACGCCGGACGGGTCGAGCACCGGGGCGACCAGCAGGTCCGGCCCGAGCCGGTACTGCAGGTCGGTGGCCCAGGCGGTCGGGTCGTCGGGGGTGTCGACGAGCAGAGCCCGCATCATCGGCACGCCGGTGCGGGCCGCGCGGGCGGCCGTCGACCACAGGTACGGCATGAGCCGGTACCGCAGCCGCAGCGCGGCCACCGCGTGCCGCTCCGCCTCGGCCGGGAAGTCCCACGGCAGCCGGCTGGTCGTCCCGTGCAGCCGCACCAGCGGCGACAGCGCCCCGAACTGCGCCCACCGCACGTACAGGTCCGGGTCGGGGGTGCCGTGGAAGCCGCCGGTGTCGTGGCTCCAGAACGGCACCCCGGACAGCCCGTGCGACAGCCCGCCGCGCAGCGTGGACGCCATTCCCGGCCAGGTCGCGTTGACGTCGCCGCTCCACTGCGCGCTGTGCCGCTGCCCGCCCAGGTACGACGAGCGGGCCCACACCGTACGGTGTCCGGCGACCTCCTCGGTGACCGCGGCGACGACGTCGTTGAACAGCAACGCGTACACGTTGTGCAGCTCGACGCCGGTCATGCCGTTGTGGGCGAGGGCGTCGGCCGGCACGCCCTCGGCGAAGTCGGTCTTGAACACCGCGACGCCCTGGGCCAGCAGTGGCCGCAGCAGGCCGGTGAACCACTCGACCGCCGCCGGGTTGGTGAAGTCCACGATGGCGCTGGCCGGGTAGCTGCCGTGCCACACGTCCGCGACGTACGTGCCGCCGTCGGGGTGGCGCAGGAAGTAGCCGGCCTCGGCGGCCTCGGCGTACAGCGGGCTGCCGGTCATCAGGTACGGGTTCATCCACAGGCAGACCCGGAAGCCCTGCTCGGCGAGGGTGCGCAGCATGCCGTCGGGGTCCGGGAACGCCTCGGCGTCCCAGCGCAGCTCCGACCACCGCCCGGCGACCTGCCAGTAGCAGTCCAGGTGCAGCACGTCGCAGGGGATGCCGCGCTCCCGGATGAGCCGGGCCCGCTCCAGCACCCGCTGCTGCGTGTCGGGGAAGAAGCCGGAGGAGATCCACGCGCCGAAGGCCCACCGGGGCGGCAGGTACGGGCGGCCGGTGAGCCCGTCGAACCGGTCGAGCACCTCGGCGGGGGTCGGGCCGGCGAGCACGTAGTAGTCCAGGAGTTCGTCGGGGACGAGGATCTGCACGCTGCTGTGGGTGGACTGGCAGACGTCGAACTGGACCGGCAGGCCGCTGTCGACGAGCACTCCGTATCCCCGGTTGGACAGGTAGAACGGCACGTTCTTGTGGGACCGGTCGGACTCGCCGCCGAAGGCGTCGAAGTTCCACATCAGCGCCCGCTGGCCGCGCTTGTCCAGCGGGGTGAACTTCTCGCCGAAGCCGACGAACCGTTCGTCGCCGGGTGCCGTGAAGCTCTCGTGCCAGGCCACGGTGGCGCCGTCGACGGTGGACCGCCCGAACGGCAGGGTGCGCCGGCGGCCGCTGATGTCCCGGACGCCCCGGTCCTGGGCGAGCAGCAGCCGACCGTCCGGAGCGCGGAACTCCAGGTGCCAGGGGTCGAGGCCCAGCTCGGCCACGAGCGCTCCGGCGTCCACCCGGACGCGGCCGTCGGCGACGGTGACCGTGGCGGGGTGGGCGCCGGGGTGGACAAGTGGCGCGGCGCGGGCGGCGCGGCCGCGGGCCTGGGGGTCGTCGGCGAGGCGGACCCGGATCACGCCGTCCCCGGCGGCGTCGACGCGGACCACCGTGGACGCCCCGTCGGAGAGCGTGGCCTTGACGGTCACCCCGTGCGGGTCGGCGGCGACGAGTTCGGCCCGGCCGACCAGCGCGGCACCGTCCTCGCCGGGCGCCCGTACGGGCAGGTCGGGCGGGTCGGCCACGAAGGTCTCGTACGGCACCAGCGGCGGGCGGTAGGGCATCGGCGTCTCCTCGGACGGCAGCGGCTCCGGCGGTTCCACCAGTTTCTTTAACTTCCCAACGAACTGTCAACGATCGGTGTCGATGATTTGACCGATTCAGCATGTTGACGTGCGCCAAGACCGTTCCGTAGTTTGGCCGGAGTGCAAACAAACACGTGGGGTGAGGGCCCGCTCCGGTACGGCGGCGACTACAACCCGGAGCAGTGGCCCGAGCGGGTCTGGCGCGAGGACGTGGCCCTGATGCGCCGGGCCCGGGTCAACCTGGTCACGGTCGGCGTCTTCGCCTGGTCCCGGCTGGAACCGGCACCCGGCCGGTACACCTTCGACTGGCTGGACCGGGCGCTGGACCTGCTGCACGACAACGGCGTCCGGGTCGCCCTGGCCACCCCCACCGCGTCCCCGCCGCCCTGGTTCTCCCTCGCGCACCCCGACGCGCTGCCGGTCACCGCCGACGGCGTGCGGCTGCACCACGGCAGCCGGGACACCTACTGCGCCGCCGCGCCCGCGTACCGCTCCGCCGCGCGGAACATCGCCGCCGCCCTCGCCGACCGGTACGCCCACCACCCGGCCCTAGCCCTGTGGCACGTGCACAACGAGTACGGCACCACATGCCACTGCGAGCACGCCGCTGCCGCCTTCCGGCGGTGGCTCGCCGACCGCCACGGCGACCTGGACGGCCTGAACGACGCCTGGGCCACGAGCTTCTGGAGCCAGCACTACACCGACTGGGCGCAGGTCACCACCCCCCGGGCCACCCAGTACCTGGCCAACCCCGGCCACCTGCTGGACTTCCGCCGGTTCTGGTCCCAGACCCTGCTCGCCGCGTACACCGAGCAGCGCGACCTGCTGCGCGCCGCCAACCCCGCCGTGCCGGTGACCACCAACTACGTGCTCGGCGACTGGGTGCCGGTCGACCACGCCCGGTGGGCCGCCGCGGTGGACCTCGTCGCGATCGACCACTACCCGTCCGCCGTGGACGGTGGTGCCGAGGAGCAGACGGCGCTCGCGGCCGACCTGGCCCGCGGCTGGGCGCGGCGCGGCACCGGTGGCGACGGCTGGCTGCTCATGGAGAGCGCGCCCAACCAGATCCACACCGCCGGCCGGATGCACACGAAGGAACCCGGCCGGATGCTGCGGCACAGCCTCGCCCACGTCGCCCGCGGCTCGCGTGGCGTCCTGTTCTTCCAGTGGCGGGCCCCGGCCGGCGGGGCCGAACGCTTCCACTCGGCCCTCGTCCCGCACGCCGGGCCGGACAGCCGGGTCTTCCGGGAGGCCGTCGAGCTGGGCGGGCTGCTGGAACGCCTCGACGAGGTCGAGGGCCGGGTCGAGGCGCCCGTGGCGGTGGTGCGCGACGCCGCCAGCGGGTGGGCGCTGCGCCACCCCGGCCTGCCGTCGGGGCGGGTCGACCACGACGCCGAGGTGGCCGCCACGCACCGGGCGCTGTGGCGGGCGGGGTACGGCTGCGACGTGCTCGCCCCAGGCGACCGGCTCGACGGGCACCGGCTGCTCGTCCTTCCCGCCGTCTACCTCGCCGACGCGGCCACGGTCGACTGGGTGCGCGAGCACGTCCAGGCCGGCGGGCACCTGCTGGTGACGTACCTCAGCGGCGTCGCCGACAGCCACGGCCGGGTGCGGCTCGGCGGCTACCCGGGCGCGTACCGGAACCTGCTCGGCGTCCGGGTGGAGGAGTTCCACCCGCTCGCCGACGGCGAACGGCTGCCGCTGACCGGTGGCGGCACCGCCACCGTCTGGTCCGAGACGGTGCACCTGACCGGTGCCCGCCCGGTGACCGCGTACGCCTCCGGGGTCCTCGCCGGCCGCCCGGCCGTCACCCGGCACGACGTCGGCGCCGCCACCGCCTGGTACGTCTCCACCCGGCCAGACGAGGACACCTACCGGCGGCTGCTGACCGAGGCGGCCCGGGCGGCGGGCGCCATGCCGACCTGCCCGGCGGCGCCACCCGGCGTGGAGGCCGTGCGCCGGCGAAGCGACCGGGGCAGTTGGCTGTTCCTGCTCAACCACACCGACCAGCCCCAGCAGATCCCCGTCAGCGGCGTCAACCTGCTGACCGGCGACCTCTTCGACAACCAGCCCCTAGCCCCCAACGCCGCAGCAATCCTCCGGGAACCATGACCGTGGCGGCGGGTAGCGTGGGGGCGGGGGTGAGGGACGCGTGGAGGCAGCACGGTGGGAGGCGACCGTCGAGGCGCAGATCCGCGCCGCTCAGGAGCGGGGGGAGTTCGACAACCTGCCCGGCATGGGCAAGCCGATCCCCGGCCGCGACCTGCCGTACGACGAGTCGTGGTGGATCAAGAGCTTCCTGGAGCGGGAGGCGCTGCCCAGCGACCTGCTCCTGCCCACCCCGCTGCAGCTGCGCCGCAAGATCGAGCAACTGCCCGCCGAGGTGCGTGACCTGCCCACCGAGGAGGCCGTCCGCGCGTACGTCGCCGCCCTCAACGCCGAGATCATGGCGTGGCTGCGCACGCCCACCGGCCCCCGGGTCGTGGTCCGCCCGGTCAACGTCGAGCAGGCGGTCCAACGGTGGCGTTCCGAGCGGCAGCAGGCCGGCGCCCACCACTGCGCGGTGACCGCGCCGCGCGCACCCGCCCGGCGGCCCACCCGGCGGTGGTGGCTACCGTGGCGCCGCCGCGCCGGTCAGCGGGCCGGCGGCGAGGAGCCCACCGCCGCCTGACCGCCACCCGGGGTCCCGGTGCGGGGCGGGCGGCGCCCACCCCGCACCGGAGGCACTCAGAGCTGCCGGTAGTAGACCGCGATCGGCAACTGCGTGCACCCGAGCCGTTCGTACAGCGCACGGGCGGGCGCGTGGAACGGATCGTTGCCGGTGCCGATCTCGACGACCTGCGCACCGGCGGCCCGCATCTCGGCGAACGCGTGCTCGCAGAGGGCGGTGCCCAGGTGGTGCCGGCGGTGCTCGCCGTCGACGGCGAGGTGGCTGATGGTGCCGTTTGCGGCGGGCCGGGTCGACGCTCCACGCCACGTAGCCGGCGATCGCGTCGCCGGTCTCCGCGACCGCGACATGGCGGTGCCGGTCCGGATCGTGCAGCCCGGCCACCTGCGAGCGGTAGTCGTCCCGCCAGGTGCCGTGCTGGTTGGCGAAGACGACCTCGCCCACCAGCGGACGGAAGTAGTCCTCGTAGAACGGCCGGAACGTGTCGATGGTCAGGTCGGTCAGGGCCGCCAGGTCCTCCTGGCGGAACGCGCGGATGAGCATGAGAAGTGCACCTCGTCACTGAGAGGGTGAAGCCGGACAGAAGGCGTCATCCGGGCCTCACGCGCGGCCGGTCACGGCGGCGCGGTGGCCCTCAGCGGCGGGTACGCCAGGCGGCGAAGCACTCCATGCCGGCCAGGTTAGCGCGTCCCGGGCAGGACGGCCCGCACCGTACCCGCGACGGCCTCACTCGACCGCGGCGCGCCAGGTCCAGGAGGTACGCCGGGGGTGGCCCGGCAACTCGCCGCGTCCGGTCGCCCAGAGCAGCACCTGCGGTGCCGGCCCGTCCGGGGCGTCCGGGAACAGGCGGCGCAGCACACCGATGCTCAGCTCCTCCGGCGGTGCCCACGCAACGCCGAGGCCGCGCGTGATGTCGTGGGTGTGCAGCACCGTCTCGGCCACCCCCATGGCCGCGAAGCCGCCCGGGTCGCACGGTCCCCAGTGCCAGGCCCGGACCTGCGGCGCGGCCGAGTCCACCGCGGCGGCCAGCAGGCCCGCGCAGGCGCCGACCACCCGTAGCACCTCGGCGGGCGCGGCGGTGGGGGAGACCACCAGGTCGTACGGCAGGTAGCCGGAATCCGGCCGGCCCACGACCTGACCGGCGTACGCCATCAGGTCGTGGGCCACGTGCGCGGCTGTCGTCCAGCAGTTCCAATCCAGGTCGCCGGCCGGCACCGACCAGTCCCGATCGGTGTGCGGGCCGAGCACCCCGGTCATGGCGTCCACCGCGCGGGTGACGTCGGCCCCGGTCATCTCGCTCACCTCACGACCCTGTCAGCACGGCGCGTGCCGGGCAACCACAACGTTTTCGTCGGTGCCGGACGCCATGATCCGAGGCGGACCACACCGGCGCCGCCGGGATCGACCCGCCGAACGAGGGGAACCTGCCATGTCGCGCAACACCGAGACCGTCGAGACCTACCTGGACGGCTTCCGCGCCGGCGACCACGCCAAGATCCTGTCCTGCCTGACCGACGACATCGAGTGGACCGTGTTCGGCGCGTTTCACCTGGCCGGCAAGGCGGCCTACGACGCCGCGATCGACGGGGTGGGGTTCGTCGGCCCGCCGCGCCTGGCGGTGGTGCGGATGGTCGAGCAGGACGACGTGGTGATGGCGGAGCTGACCGGGTCGGCCACCCGGGACACCGGCGAGGAGATGCGCATGTCGATGGCCGAGGTGTTCGTCATGCGGGACGGGAAGATCGCCGAGCGGCGTGCCTGGGTGATCGAGCTGACGGAGAACGACTTCCGTTGACCGGCGGATCGGCGCGTCGGTAGGGTCGGTGCCGTGACTGCCGGGTCGGCCATGGGCCACGAGCGGACAGGGCACCCGGCCATTCGATGAGGCCGGCGGGGGCCCGCGCCCCGCCCTGCAGCCCCTGCCCACCGCGTACCCCTTGATCGTCTGGACGCCGCCACCGGCGGCGCCGTCCTCCGTGCCCGCCGGTCACCCGGCGGCCGCGCCCTTGTGCCCAGTCACCGAAAGCAGCGCATGCCCGACGACTTCAACCAGCAGATCATCGACGAGTTCCGGACCAACGACGGCCGGGTGGGCGAGCCCTTCGAAGGCGCCCGCCTGATCCTGCTCACCACCACCGGGGCGCGGTCCGGCGCCCCGCACACCACCCCGGTCGGCTACCTTCCCGACGGCGGCGAGCGCATCCTGGTGATCGCGTCCGCCGGTGGCGCGGACCGGCACCCCGACTGGTTCCACAACCTGGTCGCCGACCCGGCCGTCACCGTCGAGGACGGTGTCTTCACCTACCCGGCGCGGGCCGAGGTGCTTACCGGCGCCGAGCGGGACGCGGTCTTCGCCCGGGCGGTGGAGGCCGACCCCGGCTGGGCCGACTACCAGGCGAAGACCGACCGGCTCATCCCGGTGGTGGCCCTGTACGCACAGCACGCCGGCCCGCCGCACGGGGTCTCCTTCGGCGAGGCCCTGCGGCGCATCCACGACGCGTTCCGGCGGGAGCTGGCACTGATCCGCGACGAGGTGAACCGCTCCGGGCCGACCCTCGGCGCGCAGCTGCGGGTCAACTGCCTGACCGTCTGCGGCGGCCTGCACGCGCACCACACCCGCGAGGACGCCGGCATGTTCGCCGGCCTCGCCGCGCAGCGCCCCGACCTGGCCGACGTGCTCGATCGGCTCCGGGCCGAGCACCGGCGGGTGGCCGAGCTGGTGGACGAGATCCAGCAGGCGGTCACCGCCGCCGACGCCGACCGCGACGAGGTCCGCGAGCACGTCGCGCGCCTCGTCGCCGACCTGGAGGCCCACCTGGCGTACGAGGAGGAGCAACTCATCCCCGTCCTGGACGCCCCGGCCGGCTGATCCAGGTCGGGGAGGCCGCGGCGGTCGCTGCCTCCCCAACCTCCGGTGAATATCCGGCCGCCTCGTTCGGCGGTGCAGCCGGGCGGGCCACACGGCCCGCCCGGCTACCTCACCGGTCGAGGGCCGGTGGCAGCCCGGTCCCGCATCCGGCGTCCGATCGGACCGGTGGCTGGTCCCCGCTCAGCACGGTGAACCAGAATGCGGCCCTCGTCGGACGGCGCAGCGGGATGTCGCACTTGATCCGGCGTAGCACCTCGTTCCTGCTGAGGCCGAGCCCCTGCGCGATGAGCCGGTCCGGGCGCACCGGCACCGGATCCTCGAAGACGACCTCCACCTGGATCGGCCACGTCGCGTCGAGGCACGCCGGCGGGGTGTCCAGCCGCCATGCCCCCGTCCAGTCCAGCGTGAAGCCGTTGCGCCGGGCCAGCGACGGATCCAACAACCGGGACGCCACCAGGTCCGGATCGTTGACGTGGTAGCCGTGCAGCTCGGCCGGATCGAGGG
This sequence comes from Micromonospora sp. NPDC126480, assembly GCF_040302465.1. NCBI lineage: Bacteria > Bacillati > Actinomycetota > Actinomycetes > Micromonosporales > Micromonosporaceae > Micromonospora > Micromonospora sp. NPDC126480. The sequence goes on along the minus strand of NZ_JBEORU010000010.1, from coordinate 124,085 downwards.
AGCTGACCGGGACTCGCTCGTGCACGGTGAGCTTGCTCGTCCGGTCGCAGGACACGCAGCGGACCAGCAGCCACACGTCGAGCAGTTTGCCGTTGGCGTTGACGCGGAACCTGCCGCCGCCGGTGGTGGCCGACCCCGAGCGGCAGTCCACGCACCGCATCGCCAGCAGCGGCAGCCTGGTCCGGCGAACGACCCAGGGCAGCACGATATGAGGTGGTGCAGACATGATCTCTAGACCTGATCTCTAGACCTGACACGAGACCGATTGCGCGCGGCCTCGAACGCGTGTGACCGGGCGGCGCGAGGGCAGCCCGGCGGAACCGACGGGAGCGTCGGCTACCGGTGCGCGGGAGAAGGTGTCAGGTCTGGAGAGCAGGCGGGGTCACGCGTTCTGTCCTCTGTCTTCACTGGGACGACGGGCCGCAGGCAACCTACGGGAGCCCGGAGGGCGGCTCAAACCGTTTACGGCCGAGCGAGGCTCCACACACGTAAGAACCACGTCACCCGGGGGGCCAAATAGTTGATCTTTCATTGAGGGGTGTTGTCGAGCTTATGATGCCCCGGTGCGGGTTCTCGAGATCGCCGGGAAGCTGGCTCTCTTCTTGGCCGGGTTGAGCGCGATCGTCGATCTCATCGATCCAGCGAAGCTGCAACACTGGAGTCGACGCGCCGACGAGTACGCACAACGCAGATCCGAATACCGGACGATCGCCCGAATCGCTCAGCTGCGGGATGAGGTCCATCGCTTCTTCGTCGAGAACACCTCTGTTGCGACCGTGGGCGGCGTGGTGCCGCACTCCAGCCTGGTCCGTACCCCGCCGCAGACCACCCCATCCGGCTTGGACGAGGCTGCCTTCATCACCTTCTGGCATACCGTGACGGATGAGCTCCGGGACACCTACGACCTGCGCGATGGTGAAAGTCGCGAGAAGGTTTTGGCGGCGTCCGCGCTGGTGGAACGTCGCATCGACGAGTTCCTGTCACGCGAGCTACCCGAGAGCGGACGGCGGCTGGTCAGCAGGGCCGCCGACACGAAGGAACGAAGCTACGGCCTCGGCTGGATGCTGCTGATGCTGGCCACGATCGCGGTGGTGGTCGCCGTCAACACTCTCGATCTCACCGGATTGGCGACCCAATCACAGGCGGTGCGGCTCCTCGCATATGTCGGTCTCGTGGCGTTGACCTTGATGGTCTTTACGCTGGCCGCCATGCCGCTCGCCATGCCCGGCGCGGTGGAGGGAACACTGCTCGGCACAGCAGCGCGCTTCCTCAGGTTCCTCGCCAGACCCGTACGCCCGGTCCGCATCACCGCGCTGTTCCTCTTTGTCGGGGGCTCGCTGGTAGAGCTTGTGGTCCTGCTCCTCGAATAGGCTCGGGACAGCGCCGCCCGGACGCACTAGCTGGATGCTCCTCGCTGGCCAGGCCCGGATTGGCGCCCGGTGACACATCCTCTACCAACGCCCCTCCTGACGAGGAAGGTCCGCAGCACCGGTATCGGCCGGGCGCTGCGGTTCTCGTGGCGTGACGGGAAGCTGCTGACACGGATGTTCCTCAGCCCCCGATCAGGGCATCATTACCGAAATACCGGTAACGAAAATCCGATAATCACGGCGAGCCGGCACTCGGAAGCCGTACATCATAATGACTGTTCTTGTGCGTAATGCTTCAAGCTGGTGTAACCGGGAGACGAGGATCCGAGTGGACCGGTGCCGGCGGGCGGGGTGGCCCGCCGGTCGCTAGAACGACGCCCGGCCGCGAGCGACCTCGGCCGCCTGGCGTTCGCGCCAGCGCTTCTGCGCGTCCCGGCTGCAGGTCCGGCAGACCCGTCGGTAGCGGCCCGTCCCGGGATCGATCTCCCGTTCGTGCCCGTTGCGGCACTGCGGGCGTTGGACCCGCCGCCGGCTGACCTCGGCGCGGCTCACCTGACGCAGGTGGGTGGGTTCGATGCAGTCGCGTGCCCCGCACACCTGCGTCACCTCCAGCGCGGGGTCGCGGACGCCGACGAACACCACGTACGCGGCGATGTGCGCCCAGGCCCGGCCGGCGACCTTCTGGTGGGTGCCGCGCCGACCGCCGTAGCCGCGCACGATCAGGCAGCCGTTGTCGAGACGGGTCGAACGGCTCAGCAGGTGACCCCGCAGTGTCTCGGTGGTGAAGTGCCGGGACAGCCCGGTGATCTGCTCCAGCACGACGATCCTCAGGTGCGGGCGCCGCCGAGGCCGAGCAGCACGGCCAGCCCCAGGGCGGAGCGCGGCGCGTACGGCACCCGCCACAGGCCGCCGTGCGCGGCGGCGTACGCCTCGTCCTGCCAGGGATGCTCGTGCGCCGGGCCGCCGCCGGTACGCAGGTCGTGCACGAGCAGCGCGGCCATCAGGGTGTTGCTGGTGGCCGGATCGAACACCTCGATGCCGAAGCGGTGGGCGCCGGCGTACGCGGCCGCGAGCGCGCGGTTGCGCAGCACCGAGCGGGTCCGGGTCGGCGGCGCGACGTGGAACGACACGGTCGCGCCGGCGGCGCGGGCCGCCCCGGCGCGCCAGCGTTGCAGCCGCTTGGCCAGCGCGTAGTTCGGCCCCTGCTGCGGCACCAGGCTGTCGTTGATCCCCGGGTCGGCGTCCGGCGGGTAGTTGCGGTGCAGCAGGCGCCCGCCGGAGGCGACCCGCAGCGCGCGGCGGGCCATCCCGCGCCGCGCGAAGCCACGGTCGGCGTGTGCGACGGCGTCACCCGGCACGGCGAACACGTCGGTCGGGGTCGCGAGGAACGCCAGCGCGACGTCGGGGCGGTGCCGCCCGAGGTGGTCGGTGAGGGCGTCGACGGCCATGGCGACCCGGACGTTGGTGGCCCCGTCGGCGTAGACGTAGTTGCCGAGCACGAGCCGGCCCTCGACGCCGTCGAGCCACCGCGTGACCTGCGGCAGATGGTGCAGCAGGTCGACTCCGGCGCCGCGGGCGAGGGCGTCGTCGTCGCCCGTCGCGGTGTCGGGGTGGACCGGCAGGTGCAGCCGACCGCCGTACCGGCGGGCCGCGGCCAGCACCCGCCGCCAGAGCTCGGGCCGGGGCAGGTCGACCGCGACGACATCGCCGCCCCAGCGCAGCACCGACGGCAGCGGGCCCATCTCGGCGCCCGCGCCGAGCACCACGATGCGCTGGTCGCGCAGGTCCAGCCAGTCCGGGTTGGCGAGTACCGCGCTCACGGCCTGCGCGCAGGACGGTTCGACGACACCGGCCGCCACCCAGTCGTCGAGGCGGCGGCGCAGCTCGTCACCACGCAACCGCCGGCCCCGGTACGGCACCGAGAACTCCCGCTCGACCGCCCCCTGGCCGGTGACGGTCGCGGTTCGTGGCGGTTCCGGATCGTCGGGGCCGGTAACGGCGTCGGCGAGGCCGGTCTCGCGTCCCTCGGCGTCGACGTACCGCATCCGGGCATGCAGGGACGCGAGACCGTCGCGGGCGATGGTGAGCGCGGCGTCGCGGCTGAGCAGACCGGCCTCGACCAGCCGGCGGAAGTGGACCAGGTAGCCGTGCCGCCAGTCGGTCTCGTGTGCGGCGGCGCGGGCGCCCACCGGGTCGACGCCGCGCAGCGCGTCGGCGACGACCGCCCGGCCCAGCGCCGACGTGCTGCGCCGCTCGCCGGTACGGGGGAACACCACCCCGGTCGGATCCGCCACCGCCACCGCCTCCCTCGTCGCCGTACCCGGTCACTCTGCCGCATGCCCCGGGCGAGTGTTAAGAAGGGGCCCTTCCTCTACCGCAGGCGTTAAGAAGGGGCCCTTCCTTCCTCGGAGGCGGACAATGGCGCGGTGACGACTGCGTTCCCCTCGCCGACCGGGCCGGCCACCGACCGCGCCGACGTGTTCCTGCGGTACCTGGACTACTTCCGGGAGAGCTTGATCGGGAAAGTCGACGCGCTGCCCGAAGCGGAGCTGCGCAGCAGCCGCCTGCCGTCCGGGTGGACGCCGCTGGAGCTGGTCAAGCACCTGCGGTTCGTGGAGTTGCGCTGGATCGCCTGGGGGTTCGAGGGCCGCGACATCGGGCAACCGTGGGGGGATTGGCGGGACGGGCGCTGGTACGTCGCGCCGGAGGAGGACCGTGCCGGGCTGGTCGCGGCGCTTCGGGCGCAGGGCGCACACACCCGCGCGGTGGTCGAGGCCTCCGACCTGGATGCCGTCGGCGCGCCGGGCCCGCGGTGGGACGGCGCGGCGCCGGCGACGCTGGAGCGCGTGCTGTTTCACCTCGTGCAGGAGTACGCCCGCCACCTCGGCCACCTCGACATCGTCACCGAGCTGGCCGGCGGGCCGACCGGGGAGTAGCCGGCCGGTCACCCGGCGTGTGCCGGGCAGTACCCGGTGGCAGGACTCGACGCCGCACAATGGAGCGATGGGCAGTGAACCGATCGACCTGACGACCGCACTGGCGGGCTTCGAGCAGTTGTGGAGTCCGCGCATCGTCACCCGGGTCAACGACTACGACGTGCGGATCGCGAAGGTGGCCGGCGAGCACGTGTGGCACGCGCACGACCATACCGACGAGTTCTTCCTCGTTCTCGACGGCGAGCTGCGGATCGCGCTGCGGGACGGGGCGGCCGGCGGGGAGCGTGAGGTGGTGCTGGGCCGGGGCGAGGTGTACGTGGTGCCGCGGGGGGGTGGAGCACCGCCCGTCGTCGCCGGCCGGTGCGTCGATCCTGATGTTCGAGCCGTCTGGCACCTCCAGCGTCGGCGACCGGCACGACCCGGTGCCCGGGCACGTGGACGCCACCACCGGTCACCCGCTCTGACCGCGAAAACGCCTGGCGACGCGCGCGCACCGGCTGGCAGGGTGGCCGCCATGACAGCGCAGGCTCTGGCGGGGGCGCTCGCCGACGACGTACGACGGAAGGTCTTCGCGGCGGTCGTGCTGGGCGCGGGGGACGCGGGTGCGGTGGCCGACCGCACGGGGCTCACGGCCCGGCAGGTGGTCACCGCCCTGCGCCGGCTCCGCGACGCCGGCCTGCTCGACGGCGCCGACGCCGGGTTGCGGGTGGACGCCGACCGGCTGCGGGAGGCGGCCCGGACGGCCCCCGCGGTGCGCACTGTCGAGGACGGACCGGACGGGGCGCTGCGACCGTTCCTGCGCGACGGGACGGTGCTGTCGCTGCCGGCGCAGCACGGCCGGCGGCGGCTGCTGCTCGCGCAGGTGGCCACCTCGTTCGAGCCGGAGGTGCACTACCCGGAGCGGGACGTCGACGACGTGCTGCGCGGATGGTGCGCGGGCGGCCGCGCGGATCACGTGTCGTTGCGGCGGTACCTGGTCGACGAGGGGTTCCTGGCGCGGGAGCGGGGCGTGTACCGGCGGGCCGGCTGACGGCCCGAGCGCCGCGGACGGCCCGAGTTGACGCCGCGCCGGTTGCGAGCTATCACAGAAGAGGAAGTTGAGTCACCTGGACTCAACCTGAACCTTCGGACCGAGGAACCGAGGAGGCACGACCATGCTGATGCGCACCGACCCGTTCCGCGAGATCGACCGGCTCGCCGAGCAGTTCTTCGGCACGGCGGCGCGACCGGCGATGATGCACCTGGACGCCTACCGCGACGGGGACTACTTCTACGCGGCGTTCGACCTGCCGGGCATCGACCCGGACAGCATCGACTGCACTGTCGAGCGCAACGTGCTGACCGTCCGCGCGGAGCGCCGCCGACCCGGCAGCGACAACGTCGAACTCGTGGCCGCCGAGCGGCCGATGGGGACCTTCACCCGGCAGCTCTTCCTGGGCGACACCCTCGACACCGACAAGCTGGAGGCCGGTTACGACAACGGCGTCCTCACGCTGCGCATCCCGATCGCCGAACGGGCCAAGCCCCGCCGGGTGACGATCACCGCCAACGGCGGCGGCCGTAGGCAGATCAACGCCTGATCCGGGCGGCCCGCACGCGGGACGGCCACGCCGGCCGTCCCGCGCTCGTTTTCCGGCAACCGGGCGCGCCTCCGACCGTTCCGCCGGTCGTCCTGAGAACCTTTCGCACATGCTCTCCTCCGAGGCGCCGGTGCGGCGCCCGTCGCCGCGCCCGGCGTTGTCCGCCGGCCCCGCCGACTTCACCGAGGCGTGGCTGCGCAACCGGCGGCTGAGCGAGCACACACGCGACGCGTACCGGCGGGACGTCGCCGGCTGGCTCACCTGGTGCGCCGGGCGGGAGCTCGACCCGCTGGGCGCGACGTTCCTGCACGTCAACGAGTACGCCCGGACGCTGGAGTCGACGCTCGCCGCCCGCAGCGGCCGTCCGCTGACCCCGGCCACCGTCGCCCGCAAGCTGTCCGCCCTGTCCAGCTGGTACGACTTCCTCGTCAAGCTCCGCGCCATCGACGCCAACCCGGTGGCCGGGGCCGACCGCCCCCGCATCGACCGGGACCACTCGGCCACGGTCGGCCTCACCCCCGAGGAGGTCGACGCGCTGCTCGCCGCCGCCGCGGCGGCCACCGGCCCGACCGCCGCCCGCAACCGGGCCGCGATCGCCCTCCTCGCCGACCTGGGGCTGCGCGTCGGCGAGCTGGTCTCGCTGGACATCGCCGATCTGGGCGCCGAACGCGGCCACCGCAGCATCCGCTTCGTCGGCAAGGGCGGCCGGGCCCGCCGCCGGGCGCTGACCCCGGGCACCGCGTACGCGGTCGACGCGTACCTGGCGCAGCGGGCGGCCGCCACCGGTGTGCCGGTGCCGCAGTTGACCGGCCCGCTGCTGGTCACCGCGACCGGCGCCCGACTGGACCGGCACTCCGTGTTCCGACTGGTTCGCCGCCTGGCCCGCCAGGCCGGCATCCCGGCGTGGGCGCGGCTGTCACCGCACTCGCTGCGGCACTCCTTCGCCACCACGGCCCGAGCCGAGGGCGTGCCGCTGGAGGACGTGCAGGACGCGATGGGGCACGCCGACCCGCGCACCACCCGCCGCTACGACCGCGACCGCCACAACCTCGACCGCGACCCCGCGTACGTGATCTGGGCGGCCCGGTCCCGCCGCCGCGGCTGACCTGCCGCGCTCGACCGCGACCGGCCGAGTGCCTGCGCGTGGCCCCGCCGGTTGCCTACGGTCGACGGGTGGGCGCTGAGCAGCCGTGGAGCCGGCCGGTACGGCCACGCCGACCGGTGCGCACGGGGCTGGTGTTCACCGCCGTCGGTGTCGGGCTGTGCTTCGTGGGCGTCGCCGGCCTCGGCGCGTGGAACCTGCAGGTGGTCACGCAGGCCAGCGGCCCGGTCCGGGAGACCGCCGACGGTTTCCTGCGGTCGGTGGCGGCCGGCGACACCGACGGCGCGTACGACCGGCTGTGCGCCGACGCGCGGACGCGGTGGAGCGCGCTCGGCTTCACCAGCTGGGTGCGCACCCCGCCGACGGTCACCGGCTACGAGATCCTCGACGTGTCGGTGTCCACCGACCGCGGTCGCCCCAAGGGCACGGTCAGCGTGCGGCTCACCCGCGACGGCGGCGTGAGCGAGCAGCGCGAACTGACCGTGGTGCGCGAGGGCGACGGGTGGCGGGTGTGCGGGGACCCCTACTGACCTCAGGCCGGCACGGGTTCGCCCGCCGCCACCAGGCGGCCGTCGCGTAGCACAAGCACCCGGTCGGCCAGCTCCATCAGCCCCGGGTCGTGGGTGGCCACCAGGGCGGTCATCCCGCGGGCGTGCACCAGCGCGCGCAGCAGGTCCATCACCGCCCGGCCGGTCTCCGAGTCGAGCTGGCCGGTCGGCTCGTCGGCGATCAGCAGCGGCGGGTCGTTGGCCAGCGCCCGGGCGATCGCCACCCGCTGCTGCTGCCCGCCGGACATCTCGTACGGCCGCTGCGCCGCGTGCCCGCCTAGGCCGACCATCTCCAGCAGCACCGCCACCCGCTGCTCACGCTCGGCGGCCGGCACCTTCGCCAGCCGCATCGGCACGCCGACGTTCTCGGCCGCGGACAGGATCGGAATCAGCCCGAAGGACTGGAACACGAAGCCGATGGTGTCGCGGCGCAGCGCCAGGAGTTCGCGCTCGCCGGCGGCGGTCACGTCGTGCCCGGCCACGTGGATCCGTCCGGCCGTCGGCTTGTCCAGGCCGCCGATGAGGTTCAGCAGGGTCGTCTTGCCGGCGCCGGAGCGGCCCCGGATGGCGACCAGCTCGCCGCGTCCGGCGGTGAAGGACACGTCCCGGACGGCGTGCACCACCCGGTCGCCGCTGCCGTAGTCGCGGCCGACCCGCTCCACCCGGACCAACTCGTCGCTCATCAGGACTCCTCCTTCGGGTCCACGCCTGGGCGTACCTGCACGTGGTCGGGCTCCAGGGTCAGCTTCACCCGGTCCCGCAGGGCCAGCGCGTCGACGAACGCCGCCGGCAGCTGCATCCGGCCGGCGCGGTCCAGCACCGCGTACTCCTCGGTGACCAGCTCCTCGACGCCGTCGGCGCCGATGCGCGCCGAGCGGCGCACCTCCGAGGCGGTACGCCCGTCGCGGATCGCGACGGTCCGGCGCACCTGGGAGGCGACCTGGTGGTCGTGGGTGACCACCACGATCGTCACGCCCAGCTCGGCGTTGATGGTGCGCAGCGCGGCGAACACCTCCGCCGCTGTCGCCTCGTCCAGCTCGCCGGTCGGCTCGTCGGCGAACAGCACCTCCGGGTCGTTGGCGACGGCCACCGCGATCGCGCAGCGCTGCTGCTCCCCGCCGCTCATCTGCCCCGGCCGGCGGTCCGCGCAGTAGCCCACCCCGACCATCTCCAGCAGCTCGACGGCCCGTCGGCGCAGCCCCCGGCCGCGCCGACCGGCCAGCCGCATCGGCAGCTCGACGTTCTCCCGCGCGGTCAGGTACGGCAGCAGGTTGCGGCCGGTCTGCTGCCACACGAACCCGACGGTGTGCCGGCGGTAGGCCAGTCGCTTCTTCGCCGACATGGTGAGCAGGTCGTAGCCGGCGACGCGGGCGATGCCGGCGGTCGGCACGTCCAGGCCGGACAGGATGTTCAGCACGGTGGACTTGCCCGACCCGGAGGCGCCGACGATGGCCAGCAGCTCACCGCGGTCGACGACCAGGTCCAGCCCCTGCAACGCGACGACCTCGACGCCCTCGGTGGTGAAGATGCGCACCAGCCCGTCGCAGACGATGTGCCCGCGCAGCCGGTCGGCGCCGCCGGCGCGGGCGGCCGCGCGTTCCGCCGCCCGTCGTTGCAGGGTGGCCAGGTCGGGTGCGTCGTCGACGACGGTCATGCGTTCTCCTCTCCCACGCGGAGCACCTCACCGAGACGCATCCGGCGGTTCGCCAGGTTCTCCACGGCCAGCCCGGCGAGCAGGCCGACCACCACCAGGGCCAGGACCCCGCCGACGACAAGCGGATCCAGGTGGGCCCGCGCCGCCACCCCGGGGGTGAACGAGTCCAGGCCCAGGGTCTGCCCGAGCAGCCACGGCAGCGCCACCCCGACCGCGCCGCCGGCCAGCGCCGCCACCCCGACCAGCGGCACCAGCTCGTACACCAGCAGCCGGCGGCCCTGCCGGACGGACAGGCCCATCGTGCGCAGCCGCGACAGCACGCGGCCGCGGCCGCGTACGTCGGCGACCGCCGCGAAGCCGACCGCGAGGACCGCCAGAGCGGTGCCGCCGGCGCCGCCGAGCACGAACGCCAGCGCCAGGACACCGTTCGCGCCGGAGCGCTCCAACCCCTCCCGGTACGCCGACCAGGTGTTCAACGCGGCCGGGATCTCCGGCTGCGCGACCGGCCGGCCGAGCACCGCGGCCTGCCGCTGCCGTTGCGTCTCGTCGGCCACCGTCAGCAGCTCCGCCTCCGCGACGTCGTCCCCGGCCAGCAGGAACCGGTTGGGAATCACCGGGGTCTGCGCGTACTCCGGCAGCGCCTGCCACGGCAGCACGACGAACCGCTCGACGCCGGTGCCCAGGCCGGGGAAGGTTTCGGCGACCTGCGCCACCGTGAACGCGTACAGGCGGCCCTGCACGTCGGCGGCCGCGCCCGCGTCCACGTCGGCGGCGACGGCCGGCGACACCACGGCCGGCACCGGCCCGTCGCTCCGGCCGGCGTCGCGCAGCACGGCCGGCACGTCGACCTCGACGCCGCTGCGCCGCGCCACCTCGGCGAACGCGGGCCCGTCGACCACCAGCACCCGCGCCTGGCCCAGCGTCTCGGCGTCGGCCGTGGTGCCCGACAGGAGCCGCCGGTTGGCCTCGGTCCACACCCGGGCGACCGCGTCCACCCCGTCGACGCCGGCCAGCCGGTCGCCCGCGTCCGGCGTGTACGCGTACCCGGTCAGCCACGCGTCAGCGGGAACGGCCAGGTCGGCGGCCCGGTCCCGGGCCGAGTCGACGGTGGTCGCGACCACCGCGCTGAACACGCCGGTGCTGACCGCGACGATCAGCACGGCGAGCGGGCCGACCGTCACCGGCGCGCCCCGCCCGGCCCGCGCGGCACCGAGGAACACGAGCGCTCCGCGGGCGCGGGCGGCGAACCGGTCGACCAGCCGCAGCGGCCACGGCAGCAGGCGCAGCGCGACCAGCGCCACCGCGACGGCCAGCAGCACCGGCACCGACACCAGGAACACGTCGACACCGGCGTCGGTGTCCAGGCCACGGCGGCGCAGCAGCAGCACCCCGGCGACGGCGGTGGCGAGCACGGCCGCCTCGGCGGTGAGCCGCCGCGCCGACGGCCGGGCCCGGGTGAGGTCCTGCCGTCGGGCGACGAACGTGACCCGCCGCTGGCCGAGCATCGCCAGCACCGGGACCACGGCGGTGGCCAGCACGCCCAGCGCCAGCACCGGCCACGGCACCTGTGCGGCGCGGCCCGGGGCGCGGGTGCCGACCAGCCAGCCGACGGCCACCGCGACGGGCTGCACGAGCATCGCTTCGGCGGCGAGGCGACGGCCGACGGCACCGAGCGACGCGCCGCGGGAGCGCAGCAGCGCCAGTTCCTCCCGGCGGCGCTGCACGGTCAGCGCGGCGGCGAGCAGGATCAGCCCGAGCAGGCTGGCCACCAGCCCCGCCTGCACGACGGCGACCAGCGCGCGGACCGCGGCGAGCTGCTCGGCGAAGCGCACCCCGGCGGTGTCCAGGCCGGTCTGCACGACGGAGCCGGGCAGCCACCGGGTGCGGCGGGTCTCGGCGACGGCGGTGGTCACCGCGCCGAGGTTCGACGTGTCGAGCCGGTCGGGATCCAACCGGTACCGCCAGCTGAACGTCAGCGGGGTGGCGGTGCCGACGGACAGCGCGGCGGCCCCCGCGGGGTCGGTGACGACGACCGCGATGTACGGCTCGCCGTCGTCGGCGGGCACGAACGGGTCCAGGGCGTAGCGCAGGTCGTCCCACACCGGGTCGGTGGAGCGGTGCGGCGCGAACACCCCGCTGACCACCGCCTCGGCCGGCCGCGGGCCGCGGCCGCTGAACCGCAGCCGGTCGCCGGGTGACAGCGCGAGCACCTCGGCGACCCGCTCGGAGACGGCCACCTGGGCCGGCTGCCCGTCGGTGCTGCGCGGCCACGCTCCGGCCCGCAGGTCGGCCGCGTCGGTCACGCCGGTCTGCGCGGTGACGCCGACCTGCTTGACCGCGCCGCCGTTCATCGGCGGGGCGTCACCGCGGGCGGTGAACGAATCCGGGTCGATGGTGCTGGCCTGCCACCGCTTGTCGACCAGGCCGGGCAGGGGCGCGGGCAGCGCCGCGGCGAGCCGGTCGAGCTGGGCCGGCGCGGCGCCGACCCCGCCGGTCAGCTGCTGGGTGCTGACGGTGACGTCGCGGATCAGGTGCGGCAGCGCCGCCACCTCGTTGCGCAGCCCGCGGTCGGCGTACTCGGTGGTGAGCTGGGGCCCGGCGGTGAGCAGCACGGCTGCGACCAGGCTGAGCGCCGCCAGCAGGCCGGCCTGCGCGGCGAAGGCCCGCACCCGGCGGACCGGCCCCGCGCTGCGCCGCCGCGACCGCCTGTCGTTGCCGTCACGCATGGCGGCGCTCACCGGTCCTCTCCGATCCGCAGCTGGGAGGCGGCCAGGCGCCGCCGCAGGGTCGCCGACACGCTGACGCTGAACGCCAACGCCAGCAGCAGCAGGCCGATCCCGGTGCCCGCCACCGGGGGCCAGTCGACCTGCAGCAACGGTTCCGGTACGGGCCGGTCCGCCGACGGGGTGAGGATCACCAGGGGCGCCATGGTGGCGGCCACGCCGACGCCGACGGCCAGGCCGACCAGCACACCCAGGCCGGCGAGCAGCGCCTGCTCGGCCAGCAGCGAGCGGGCCACCAGCCGGTGCCCGGCGCCGAGGGTGTGCAGCACGGCCAGTTCGGTCGCCCGGCGGCGGGCGGTCGCGCTGACGTCGACGGCCACACCGACCGCGGCGAGCAGCACCGCGGCGAGGGCGGCGGCGAACAGCGCGCCCCGCGCGCCCACGCCGAACGGGTCGCCGGCCAGCTCACCCGCTACCGCCTGGCGGTCCAGCACGCGCAGCCCGCCGAGGGCGGTGGCCGCCGCGACGGCCTCGTCCCGCTGCGCCGGAGCCACCGACAGCCACCACTCCTGCGGCGACCGGACGAGGCCGTGCTCGTGGAACACCTTGTTGGACAGCGACGGCAGGTCCACCAGGAGGGCGGCCGCCTCGGTGCCGCCGGGGACCGACTCCGCGACGTCCACGACGCGGAGGTCGACCTCGGTGCCGGCGAGGACGAGCCGGGTCGCGCCACCGACGTCCATCCGCAGCGCGGCGAGGGCCGCCGGCGTGGCGACCACGGGCACCGGCTGCGCCGCGGCCGGCCGCGCGATCGCGAACTGCACCGGCCACCCGCCGCCGATGCTCCAGCGGCCCTCCTGCCCGCTGCGCACGTAGCGGACGGTCAACCCGCCGCCGGTGGCGTCGTAGCTGGCGACCGGGCCCTCCCGGTCGAGGACCTTCCACAGCCCGGCAGCACGCAGGTCGACAGGTGTGCCGGCTGCCGCCCCGGCACCGGCGCGAAGGTCGGTCAGCTGCCAGTCGACGGCTGCCGTGGCCGATCCCACCGTCTCGGCGGTGAAGCCGGCAAGCTGCCAGGTGCCGGTGTGATGTGCCGGCAGCTCGACCGAGAACCGGACGGGTTCGCCGGCGGGGGCGTCGGCCAGCAGCAGCCGCCGGTGACCGCCGTACGGGTCGACGAACACCGCGTAGCTGCGGATCCGGGCGGTCACGTCGTCGCTTCGCACCAGCAGCGCGCCGGTGAGCGTACGGGCGTCGGGAGGCAGGTCGGCGTGCGGCGCGGTGACGCGCGCCCGGCTGAGGTCGCCGAGCAGGTCGGCGACCGAACCGCCGGCCAGGTCGGGGCGCATCCGCAGCACCGACGCGGCGGTCCCGGCGTCCCAGGCCACCACCGAGGCGGGTTCGCTGGCCGGTCCGAGCCGCACGGTGTCCCGCCAGGTGGCCAGGACGGCGTCGGTTCCCGGCAGCTGCGCGAGCTGGTCGGACCGGGCGTCGTCGGCGGACCCGTTGACCTCGGTCAACCTCAGGTCGGCGCCGACACGATGACCGGCCTGGTCGGTCAGGGACCGCTCGCTGGTGGCGGCCAGGCACCAGGCCAGCGTGCCGACCGCGACGGCGAGGGCGAGCAGCAGCACCGGGCCGGCGTGCGGGCGGCGCCCGGCCTGCCAGGTGCCCAGGATGGTGGCGGTCCACTGCCTGCGGTCGACCCAGCGTTCGGCCAGGCGGGTCAGGGGCGGCAGCAGCCGCAGGGCGAGCACCGACCCGGCCAGCACGCCGATGGTGGGGGCGGCGGCCAGCAGCGGATCCACGTCCAGCCCGCCGGACCGGCTGCGCGACAGCGGCGACGAGTACTGCCGCAGCTGGTACCAGGCGAGCACCGCCAGCGCCACCAGCACCACGTCGACACCGGCGCGTTGCGCCACGCCGCGGCGGCTGGGTCGGGAGCGGGCGGCCTGGTCGGCGACGTAGGTGGTGCCGCGTCGCAGTCCGGGCGCGATCATCGCCAGCGCGCAGCCGGCCGCGGCGAGGACCCCCACCAGCCACAGCCGGGCGTCCGGTCCGCCGGGACGCAGCGACACCGCGGCCAGCGCCGGCACCCGGTCGGCGTACGACAGCAGCAGCGCCGCCAGCGGCGGCGCAAGCACGGCGGCGGGCAGGACGACAAGCGCGGCCTCCCGGGCGGTGAGCCCGGCCAGCTGCCGTCGCGCGGCCCCGCGGGCGCGCAGCAGGGCGGTCTCGGCCCGCCGGTGCTCGGTGAGCAGCAGGGCGACCAGCAGCAGCGCGTACCCGCCGAGCACCACCACCAGCAGCATGGGCGTGACCAGGGCGGACCGCCCGACCAGGGTGGCCCGTTGCAGGCGCCGCGTCAGGTCGTCGAGGGTGGTGATGGCGGTGCCGGCGTCGCCCAGCCCGGCGGCCTCCGGCGCGCCGGAGGCGACCTGACCGGCGTCCTCGGCCAGCCGGTCCAGCGCCGCGCCACTGGTGACCGCCGCCAGGTCCGGCTCGACCAGCCAACCGGCCGAGGCGTTGGTCCGGAAGTGGGCGAAGAAGTCGTCGCGGTGCACGGTCAACGGCCCGTAGGTGGCCGACCCCGGCAGGGTCCCGGTGGGTGTCTCCGGCGCGAGCCGCCAGTACGTGTCGGCCGGGTCGGCGGGTGCCCACACGGCCGCCACGGACACCTCGGTCACCCGGCCGGTGAACCCGTCGGTGACCGGGATCCGGTCGCCGACACCCACGCCCAGCGTGGCGGCGACCGGCTCGGCAAGCGCCGTCTGCACCGGTTTCGTGCCCGGCTGCGGCCACTGCCCGTCGACCAGGCGGGCGTGCGCCTCGAGGTCGTCGAGGAACATCACCGAGGCGTACGTGGTGCCGCCGCTGTCGGCCACGGCGTCGCCGGTGGCGCCGCGCAGCTGCCGGCCGGCGGCGTACCCGGCGGCGGTCACCCGCGCGTCGAGGCCGGACAGGCCGTCGGTGACGTGCGCCCGCAGCGCCGTGTCCCGTTCGCGGAGGGTCTCGGCGGTGCCGCCGGCCGGGCCGCGTACCAGGATCGACCGTTCCTCGACGGTGGCCTCGGTCAGGACGCTTGTGGTGCCGGAGGCGACGACGTCTCCGTTGTAGGCGGCGAGGCCGGTGAGCGCGGCGGTGGCCACCAGGGTCGCCCCCGCCGCGGCGAGCAGCAGGCCCTTGGCCCCGCGGGCGCGTCGTAACGCGAGCCTCATGTCGTGCTGTCCCCCAGTACGCGCAGGGCGGGACGGCGCCGGTCGCCGTCCCGTCGTGCAGGAGGAAGCGGCGAGGGGTCCGGAAAGGTTCGCGTCGTGATCAAACCGTGTCCAACCGGGGACCCGGTGCCGGTCAGGGGCGCGGGCCGAGCTCCCCGGCGCGGTAGTGCCGGCGGCACAGCACCTGGTAGCGGACCTCGGCGGAGTCCGCGGTGTCGCCGATGACCACCTGGGCCCCCTCGCGGGCCACCCGGCCGTCGACGACCCGGGCGTTGAGCAGCCCTTCCCGCCCGCACCAGCACAGCACCTCGACCTGGATGCGGGCCACCTGGTCGGCCAGTTCGAACAGCCGCTGCGCGGCCGGGAACAGGCAGGACCGGAAGTCGGTGGCCAGGCCGAAGGCGTACACGTCGACGTCGTAGCTGTCGACCAGCTCGGCCATCTGCTCGACGTGCTCGACGCGGTAGAAGCTCGCCTCGTCGCAGATCAGGTAGTCGACCCGGACCCCCTCGGCCCAGGCGTCGCGCACCAGGGCGCGCAGGTCCAGGTCGTCGGTGACCTCGATCGCCTCGTGCGCCAGTCCGATGCGGGTGGTGACCTGCGGGCCCAGCGACCGGTCGATGCGGGTGGTGACCAGGCCGCGGCGGCCCTGCCGGGCGTGGTTGTAGTTCATCTGCAGCGCCATCGTGGACTTGCCGCAGTCCATCGGCCCCCAGTAGAACCGCAGAGCCGCCGCGTGCAGCGGCCGCCCGTCCACACCGCGGGCGGCGGCGCAGCCCGTTGGTTGCTCGTCGGGGCCCAGCGGGCGGGCCAGGCAGGTCGGGGCGGCAGCGGCGTGGTCGGTCACGGTGCGGCAGCCTAGTCCATCGACCGTCGCCGTCCCGGCGGCATGATCAAGTGCGTGCCGCGCCCGCGCTACAGCACGCGTGGCGGGGTGTTCCCGGCGGCCACGATCGCGCGGCGCATCGGCACCGCCAGCAGCAGCAGGAAGCCGACGACGAAGAAGATCAGCAGGGAGACCAGGCCCACCCGGTAGGAGTTGGTGAGCTGGAACACCAGGCCGAACGCCAGCGGCCCGAGCCAACTGGTGCCCTTGTCGCTGATCTCGTAGAAGCCGTAGTACTCGCCCTCCCGCCCGGCCGGGATGAGCTGGCTGAACAGCGACCGGCTCAGCGCCTGGCTGCCGCCGAGCACCAGGCCGATGGCCGCGCCGAGCGCCATGAACGGAAGCGGGGCCTCGGCGGGCAACCGGAACGCGCCGAGGATCACGCCGGTCCACAGCACCAGGCTCAGCAGGACGGTCTTCCACGCGCCGATGCGCGCCGCCAGCGCGCCGAGCGCCAGCGCGCCGCCGAAGGCCAGGAACTGCACAAGCAGGATCGTCACGATCAGGGTGCTCTGCCCCAGCCGCAGCTCCTCGGTGCCGTACTGGCTGGCCAGCGCGATCACGGTCTGGATGCCGTCGTTGTAGACCAGGAACGCCAGCAGGAAGAACAGCGTCAACGGGTACGCCTTGAGCTGGCGTAGCGTACGCCCGAGTTGCCGGAACCCGTCGGTGAGCACGTTGCCGCCGCCGTGCAGCGCCGCGGCCGTGGGGTGTTCCCGCAGCCAGCGCAGCGGCACCAGGGTGAACAGCGCCCACCACAGGCCGGCGGACACGATCGACCAGCGGGCCAGGTCGAGGGTGCGTTCCGGCTGGCCGTTGTCCAGGCTCTGCACGGCGACCAGGTTCAGCGCGAGCAGCAGACCACCGCCGAGGTAGCCCAGCGCCCAGCCGCGGCTGGAGATGCCGTCACGGTCGTCGGGGCCGCCCAGCTGCGGCAGGAACGAGTTGTAGACCACCACCCCGGCGCCGAAGGCGATGTTGGCGACGAGGAACAGCGCACCGCCGAGCAGGTACCGGTCGCCGGTGACGAACAGCATCGCCACGGTGGCGGCGGCACCGGTGAACGCCATCGCGGCCAGCAGCCGCTTCTTGTGCACCGACCGGTCGGCCACGGCGCCGACGACCGGCAGCACGAACACGGTGAGGAACACCGACAGCGACACCAGGTACGGGAAGTACGACCCGGCGGCCACCTTGATCCCCAGCGGGTACACGTACCCGGAGCAGGTGTCGGCGCCCAGCTCGCAGCCGGCGGCCAGCTCGGTGACCGTGGTGAGGAACGGCCCGAGGAACACGGTGATGACCGTGGTGGAGAACGCCGACATCGCCCAGTCGTAGAAGTACCAGCCGGTGCGTTCCCGGCGGGTGCTCGACGGGGCGGGGACGTCGTCGACGTCGGATGCGGCGGTGGCGGACATGTCCGGTGCGTCCTCGGGGATCAGGCGGCCCAGTGGCCGCGGCTGCGGTAGACGTCGCGCAGCACGCCGACGTGATCGGTCATGATGCCATCCACGCCCAGGTCCAGTAACTCGTGCATCTCGGCAGGTTCGTCGATCGTCCAGACATGCACCTGCAGACCGATGCGGTGGCAGTGGGCGAGGAACCGCCGGTCGGTCACCCGCAGCCGTCCGTACCGCACCGGCACCTGCGCAGCGACCACGGACGGGGGCAGGCGCAGCGGCCGCCCGGTCAGCGAGGCCATCCGCAGCCGGGCCACGCCGCGCATGCCGAGGCTGGTGGCCACCCGTCCCTGGGTGAGGGCGCGCAGGCGGGCCAGCCGTGCGTCGCTGAACGAGGCCAGCAGCACCCGGTCGGTCGCGCCGGCGCGGGTCACGCTCGCCACCGTCGGGTCGACACCGCCGTCGGCCTTGACGTCGACGTTGAACCGCACCTGCGGCCACGCGTCGAGCACCTCGTCCAGGCGCGGCACCACGGCGGCCCCGCCGACCCGGACCGTCGCCAGGTCGCTCCAGCGCAGGTCGGCGATGCGTCCGCGTTCGCCGGTGACCCGGCGCAGCGTGGTGTCGTGGAAGATCACCGCGACCCCGTCGGAGGTGGCGTGCACGTCGGTCTCGACGTACCGGTAGCCGAGGTCGATGGCCCGGGCGAACGCCGCGGCGGTGTTCTCGTCGCCGTCGGCGGCGCCGCCGCGGTGGGCGAACGCCAGGGGTGCGGGCGCGTCGAGGTAGGGATGCGGGCCGGTCAGCACGCGAGGCAGTATGCCCCGCGCGGGTGACCGGCGGGTGACCGGTGGGGGCCGGAACCAGAAGGGGTCGGGGCCGTTCAGGCGCGGCGGCGGTGGGAGCGGCTGGTGTCGACCGGGCGGCCCGGGTCGACGTGCCGGGGCCGGTCCGGCTCGTCGGGGCGAAGCGGCGCCAGCGTGTCGGTGATCGCCTCGATGATCCGGTCGGTGGCGTGGCGGGCGGCGCCGGGCGTGCCGTGCCGCAGGTCGGTCAGGTCGACCGGGTCACCGAAGTGCACCCGTACGACGGGGCGGCGGAGCAGGGAGCGGGCGATCCCGCCCAGCAGCCCCTTGGGTGCCCGGTAGGGCAGGACCTCGTGGGAGCCCCACTGGGCCACCGGGATCACCGGCGCGCCGCAGGCCAGGGCGAGGCGGGCGGTGCCGGTCTTGCCGCGCTCGGGCCACAGGCCCGGGTCCAGGCCGATGCGCCCCTCGGGGTAGACGAGGATCACCGAGCCGTCGGCCACGGCAGCGGCGGCGTCGTCCAGGGCCCGGTGGACGGCGTCGGTGCCCCGCTCGACCCGGATGTGCCCGGCGCGGCGCATCGCCGTGCCGACCAGTGGGGCGCGGAACAGTCCTCCGGTGGCCATGAACCGCGGCGCGACGCCGACGCCGCGGCAGGCGGCGGCGAGGACGATCGGGTCGAACGGGCTGATGTGGTTGACGGCCAGCACGAGGGGGCCGCGACGCAGGTGTGCCGGGACCTGCCCGGTGACCTCCAGCCGGGCCACGGTGCCGACGACGGCCCGGGCGAGCAGTTGCGCGGTACGCCAGATCAGTGGCGGTCGCCAGGTGGTGTGCGTGGTGTCCATCAGCGGGCAATGGTCGCACGCGCGTGCCGGCCGGCGGGGGAGAGGCCGGGCCGGAGGGCCGGGTGACCAAGGTCATTGGTCCCGGGCCGGTTCGGGACCCTCGCCCCTGCCGATTCTTCTACGACGGGAAGTAGTATTTACTACGTCTTGTAGTAAGCAAGCCTGGGGGGTTCACAGGTGGACGCGTTGGACGTCGCCCGCTGGCAGTTCGGTGTCACCACCGTCTACCACTTCCTCTTCGTACCGCTGACCATCGGCCTGTCCGTGCTGGTCGCCATTCTCCAGACGCTGTGGCACCGCACCGGCGACGAGAAGTACCTCAAGCTCACCAGGTTCTACGGCAAGCTCTTCCTGATCAACTTCGCGATGGGCGTGGTCACCGGCATCGTGCAGGAGTTCCAGTTCGGCATGAACTGGAGCGACTACTCCCGCTTCGTCGGCGACATCTTCGGCGCGCCCCTGGCCATCGAGGCCCTCGTCGCCTTCTTCCTCGAGTCCACCTTCATCGGCCTGTGGATCTTCGGGTGGGACCGGCTGCCCAAGCGGCTGCACCTGGCCAGCATCTGGGCCGCCGCCATCGGCAGCAACCTCTCGGCGTACTTCATCCTCGCCGCGAACTCCTTCATGCAGAACCCCGTCGGCTACCGGGTCAACCCGGAGACCGGCCGGGCCGAGCTGACCGACTTCGTCGCGGTGCTGACCAACAAGGTCGCGATGATCACCTTCCCGCACACCATCGCCGGGTCGTTCCTGGTGGCCGGCTCGCTGCTGGTCGCGGTCGCCCTGTGGCACCTGATCCGCAACCGCGGCTCCGCGGACACCCCGGCCTACCGGTTCGCCGCGAAGTTCGGCGCCTGGGTCACCCTGGTCTCCACCGCCGCCGTCGTGATCACCGGCGACATCCAGGGCAAGATCATGACGCAGGTGCAGCCGATGAAGATGGCCGCCGCCGAGGGCCTCTACTCCACCGAGAGCCCCGCCTCGTTCTCCGTGCTCACCATCGGCAGCCTCGACGGCAGCCGGGAACTGTTCGCCATCAAGATCCCGTACCTGCTGTCGTACCTCGGCACCGGCGAGCTCGACGGCACCGTGCACGGCATCAACGACCTGCAGGCCCAGTACGCCGCCCAGTACGGCGCCGGCAGCTACACCCCGATCATCCCGGTCACCTACTGGAGCTTCCGCTTCATGATCGGCTTCGGGTTGGCGGCCGCCGCGATCGCCCTGCTGGTGCTGTGGAGCCAGCGCAAGGGCCGCACCCCCACCAGCCGGTGGCTGCTGCGCGCCGGCCTGGTCATGCCGCTGCTGCCCCTCGCGGCGAACTCCTTCGGCTGGATCTTCACCGAGATGGGCCGCCAGCCGTGGATCGTCTTCGGCGAGATGCTCACCCGCGACGGCGTGTCCCGCAGCGTGTCGCTGACCGAGGTCCTCACCTCGTTCACCGCCTTCACCCTCATCTACGCCACCCTCGCCGTCGTCGAGGTCAAGCTGCTCATCCGGTACGCCAGGGCCGGCGTCCCGGACCTCACCCCGGCCCCGGAACCCGACGACACCGACGACGCCGAGCGCCCGCTCGCCTTCGCCTACTGACCGGAGCATCCCGTGGAACTGACGACCATCTGGTTTCTCCTCGTCGCCGTCCTGTTCACCGGCTACTTCATCCTCGAGGGCTTCGACTTCGGCGTCGGGATGCTGCTGCCGGTCCTCGGCCGCGACGACCGCCAACGCCGCGTCCTGATCAACACAATCGGCCCGGTGTGGGACGGCAACGAGGTGTGGCTGATCACCGCCGGCGGCGCCATGTTCGCCGCCTTCCCCGAGTGGTACGCCACCCTGTTCTCCGGGTTCTACCTGCCGCTGCTGCTGATCCTGCTGGCCCTGATCGCCCGCGGCGTCGCCTTCGAGTACCGCCACAAGCGGCCCGAGGCGTCCTGGAAGCGCCGCTGGGACGCGGCCATCTTCGTCGGCTCGCTGCTCCCGGCGATCCTGTGGGGCGTGGCGTTCGCCAACATCCTGCGCGGCGTGCCGCTGACCGCCGACCACGAGTACGCCGGCGGCCTGCTCGACCTGCTCAACCCGTACGCCCTGCTCGGCGGCGCCACCACCGCGGCGCTGTTCCTGACCCACGGCGCGGTGTTCGTGGCGCTCAAGACCGTCGGCGACATCCGCGAGCGGGCCGGCGCGCTCGCCGTGCGGCTCGGCGTGGCCACGGCCGGGCTCGCGGTCGCGTTCCTCACCTGGACGCTTACCATCCGCTCCAGCGCGGCCGCCGTCGTGCTCGCCGTCGCCGCCGCCCTCGCGCTGGTCGGTGGCCTGGCCGCCGCCCGGGTACGCCGCGAGGGCTGGGCGTTCACCGGCACCGCCGCGGCGATCGGGCTGGCCGTGGCGACGCTGTTCGCCGCGCTGTTTCCGAACGTGCTGCCGTCCACCCTGGACGCCGCCGGCACGCTGACCGCCACCAACGCCGCGTCCACCCCGTACACCCTGAAGATCATGACGTGGGTGGCGGTGGTGTTCACGCCGATCGTGCTGGCCTACCAGGGCTGGACGTACTGGGTGTTCCGCAAGCGCATCGGCGTGGCGCACATCCCGCAGCACTGAGCGGCGCCGGGCCGGTGCGGGCCGCCCCCGCACCGGCCGGGAAGGCACACTGGGCCCATGCCTCGCGAACACCACTACCGCACGACGGTCACCTGGGCCGGCAACCGCGGCACCGGCACCAGCGGCTACCGCGACTACGACCGCGACCACGTGGTCACCGCGGACGGCCCGCCACCGATCCCGGGCAGCTCCGATCCCGCCTTCCGCGGTGACCCGGCGCGCTGGAACCCCGAACTGCTGCTGGTGGCGTCGCTGGCCCAGTGTCACATGCTCTGGTACCTGCACCTCGCGGCCGTGGCGGGCGTGGTCGTCACCGACTACGCCGACACCGCCGCCGGCACCATGAGCGGCGGTCGGTTCACCGAGGTGGTGCTGCGCCCGCGGGTCACCGTCACCGACCCGGACATGATCGAGCGGGCCACCGCCGTGCACGCCGACGCGCACCGGGCGTGCTTCATCGCCAACTCGGTGAACTTCCCGGTCCGCCACGAGCCGACCGTCACCGCGGCGGTCTGACCGACCGGCCGTTCCCCGCCCGGGGGACGGCCGGCCGGTGCCGGCCCGCTCAGCCGGCCTCGCGCAGCTCCGCCAGCCGGGCCTCCACCTCCGCCAGCTCCGCCCGCAGCTTCTCCGCGTGCCGCTCCGCCTCGGCCCGCTCGGCGGCCAGGATCTGCTCCACCGCCTCGTGCACACCGGGCACGTCGACCAGCCCGACCATCCGCAGCGCCTCGGCCGGCTTCACCACGTACGGCTTGGCGAGGACCTTCGTGCCCTGCTGCGCCGCCACCGTCCACTCACCCTCGGCGTACGCCAGGGTCACCGTCAGGCCCGCGGGACCCTTCGGCCTGGCCGCCTTCACCGGGCGCCGCGCCGGTTTCGCCGGCTCGGCCGGGCGGGCCGGCTCCGCCGGCCGCGGCGCCGGCACCGGCGGGCTGTCCAGCACGAACTCCGGCTCGGCCGGCTCGGCCGGCTCCTCGGCGGGCTTGGGCTCCGCCGCCGCCCGGCGGCCGGCCCCGCGCGGCGCGACCGCCACGTCGGTGGGGGAGAAGGGCAACTCGTCGCGCCCGAACCGCACCACCACGAACTCCTCGGAGACCTCCGGGTCGGTCAACGCGACCACCTGGCCCACCTGCCCCACGATCTGACCCGCCGACGCGGTGAACACGACCTTCGGCTTGCGCCCGGCGGCAAGCGCCTCCCGGATGCCCGCCACCTCCTCGGTGGACAAACCCTGCCCCGCCATCACGCCCTCTTCCGTACACCTGTCCGACAGCAGCCCTTGATACCAGCCGCCTGCGACAGCCGGTCGCTCACCCCCACACCTCGGCCACCTCGTCGGCCACCGCCGACGCCTGCGCCCACCCGGCCCGCGCGGCGCCGGCCCGCCGCGCCGGGTCCAGCACGTTACGGCCGATGGCGGCGCGCGCGGCCGCGTCCGGCATCACCACCGCCACCCGCGCGCCGGCCGCCCGCAACGCCGCCACCTGCGCCGACAGCCGGGGCATCGGCCCGAACGCGGCCGCCATCGGCGCCAGCACCACCACCCGCTGCGCGCCCGCCGCGAGATCCGCGTTCGCCGCCGAGCGCATCCCGCCGTCCATGAACCGGCGCGCCCCGACGGTGACCGGCGGCCACACCCCGGGCACCGCGCAGCTGGCGCCCACCGCGTCCACCAGGGACACCCCGCCGTCGGCGTCGAACACCACGAACTCGCCGGTCGCGACGTCCACCGCGGTGACCAGCAGCCGCCGCGCCGGCCAGTCGCGGGCGGGCAGCCGCGCCTCGATCACCGCCCGCCGCGACGCCTCCGACGGCGTACGCGCCGCCACCGCCATCGCCCCGATGCGGGCCCGCGCCACCGCCGGGTCCCGGGTCAACCCGCCGGCCCACACCAGCCGGGCCAGCACCGGCAGGCCCAGCCGCGCGGCGACCTCACCGCCGGCCGGGCGCAACTGACGCTCGTACGCCTCGCGGACCGGCATCCCGGAGCACAGCTGCGCGCCCACCACCGATCCCGCCGACGTGCCCACCACGAGATCGGCCGCGGTCAACGCCACGCCCCGCTCGGCGAGGCCGGCCAGCACTCCCCATTCCCAGGCGACCCCGGTCACCCCACCACCGCCGAGCACCAACGCCCGTGACACGCGCCACCCCCTCCGGATGCTGCCGGCCACGGTAACCTCGCCGCACCGGCCGGACCAGGGGAGAGGCACATTGAGTCCCGTCACCGTCATCACCGGCGGCAGCCGAGGCATCGGCGCCGCCACCGCCCGCCGGCTCGCCCACGCCGGCCACCACGTCGCCTTCTCCTACCGCCGCGACCGGGCCGCCGCCGACACGGTGCTCGCCGAGCTGCACGCCACCGGGGTACGCGCCGTCGCCGTGCCCGCCGACACCCGCGACCCCGACCAGGTGGCCGCGCTGTTCGACGCCGCCGCGCAGCTCGGCGACCTGACCGGCCTGGTCAACAACGCCGGCGTCACCAGCCCCATCGGGGCGTTCGTCGACCTCGACCCGGCCGACCTGCGGCGCGTCGTCGACGTCAACCTCGTCGGCTACGTCCTGGCCGCCCAGCAGGCCGTGCGCCGGATGGGCGCCGGCGCCGCCATCGTCAACGTCTCATCGGTCGCCGCCACCCTGGGCAGCCCCGGCGAGTACGTCCACTACGCCGCCGTGAAGGCCGCCACCGACACCCTCACCCTCGGCCTGGCCAAGGAGCTGGCCGGACAGGGCATCCGCGTCAACGCCGTGGCTCCCGGCATCATCCGCACCGACATCCACGCCCTGTCCGGCCAGCCCGACCGGCCCGAGCGCGCCGCGGCCCGGATCCCGCTGGGCCGCCCCGGCGAACCCGACGAGGTCGCCGCCGCCATCGCCTGGTTGCTGAGCCCCGAGGCCAGCTACACCACCGGCACGGTGCTGCGCGTCGGCGGAGGCCTGTGACGGATCAGCGTCTTCGGCGCGGTCGCGGCCAGCTACCACGGGGTGCGTCCCGGCCACCCGCCGCTGACCAGTTCGGGCGACCCACCTCACACCGATGGCATTGCAGTCGCATCGCCAACCGGATACGGTCGGATGCAATGCAGTCGCATTGCCAAGAGAGGTGTTCCCCATGCCGGTCATCCCCCTGCCCGACAGCACCACCGACCTGGTCGACCTCGTCGGCGGCAAGGCAACCGGCCTGGGGGAGCTGATCCGCCTCGGCGAGCGGGTCCCGCCCGGCTTCTGCGTCACCACCACCCACAGCGACGCCCTGCCCGCCGACGCGATCGTCGACGCCTACCACCGACTCGGCGGCGGAGCCGTCGCCGTGCGCTCCAGCGCCACCGCCGAGGACCTGCCCCACGCCAGCTTCGCCGGCCAGCAGGACACCGTCCTCGACGTCACCGGCACCGCCGACCTCTTGGCCGCCGTCGACGCCTGCCGGGCCTCCCTGCACGGCCCCCGCGCCACCGCCTACCGCGACGCCCACCACATCGACCACGACACCGTCCAGATGGCCGTCGTCGTCCAGCGCATGGTCGACCCGGCCGTCGCCGGAGTGCTCTTCACCGCCAACCCGCTGACCGGCTGCCGCACCCAGATGATGGTCGAGGCCGCCGTCGGCCTCGGCACCGCCGTCGTCGACGGCGCCAGCACCGTCGACCGCTACCTGCTCGACGGCCCCGACCACCCCGACACCGGCTGCCTCACCGCCGCCCAACTGGCCGACCTGCACGCCCTCGGCACCCGGCTGCAGGACCATTTCGGCAGTCCTCAGGACATCGAATGGGCCATCGACCACGACGGCGCCCTCTGGGTGCTGCAGTCCCGGCCGATCACCACCCTGTTCCCCCCACCCCCGCCCACCGACAAGCCCCAACCCCGCCTCTACCTGGAGTTCGGCCACGTCCAGGGCATGCTGCAACCCGCCACTCCGATGGGCATGTCCACCCTCAAGGCCATGGTCGCCGCGATGCTCGCCGCCCTCGGCGTGCGCGCCGAGATCGTCGACATCGGCGGGCGCCTCTACGGCGACCTCACCGACCTCGCCCGTGACCCCGTCACCCGCAAGCGGCTTGTCAAACTCATGGCCGTCGACTTCGGACCCCGCGCCCAGGCCGTCATGCGGCACGCTCTCGCCGACCCCCGCTTCGCCCCGCGGCGCACCGCCCGGCGCACCCGCACCGCCGACGGATCCGCCCTGCGCACCGCCACCCGCGCCACCACCGGCATCCTGCGCGCACTCGCCCGACCCGACGCCGCCCGGGCCCGCCTCACCGCCGCCGTCGAGCGGCTGCGCGTCACCTCGGCCGCACCCGCAGACCTGCACCACGCCGCCGACCGGCTGCGCTTCGTCCGCGACCTGGACACCACCGCCGCGGGCCACGACGACATCACCTGGACGATCGCCGCCGGCATGCTCGCCTCCGCGCTGCCCGAACACCTGCTCAAGGGCATCGCCACGACCGACGAGATCCAGACCGTCCTCGGTGGCATGCCGCACAACGTGACAATCGAGATGGACCTCGCGCTGTGGCGGCTCGCCCAGGACGCCGCCGCGCACCGCCGGCTGCTGCTCGACACCCCCGCACCCGAACTCGCCGCCCGCTACCGGCAGCACACCCTGCCCGACATCGGACTGGCCGCGTTCCTCGACACCTACGGCCACCGCGGCGTCGCCGAGGTCGACCTCGGTGTGCCCCGCTGGGACGAGGACCCCACCCCCGTCCTCGCCATGATCGCCAACTACCTGCGGGTCACCGACCCCGAGCAGGCCCCCGACCGGCGGTTCGCCCGCGCCGCCGCCACCGCCGAGGCCACCCTGCGCGACCTCACCGCCCGCGCCCGCCGCCGGCCGGTACGCGGCCGCGCCGCGGTGTTCCTGCTGCGCCGCGCCCGGTCCCTCGCCGGCCTGCGCGAGGCCGGCAAGTTCGCCGGCCTCTACCGGCTGCGGGAGATGCGCCGGCAACTGCTGCTCATCGGCGCCGACCTGGCCGAGGCGAAACTGCTCGAACGACCCGACGACATCATGTTCCTCACCCTCGACGAGGTGAACGACGCCGTGCACCGCGACGCCGACCACCGCGACACCGTCACCGCCCGCCGCGCCACCCACCAGCGGGAACTGCGCCGCCGCACGGTACCGGTGGCGCTGCTGTCCGACGGCACCGACCTGGAGACCGTCCTGCCCGCCGCACCCGCCGCCGACGGCGCCCTGCGCGGGGTCGGCGCCGCCCCCGGCCAGGTCACCGGCCCCGCCCGCGTCGTCCACGACCCGGCGACCGCCCGCGTCGAACCCGGCGACATCATCGTCGCCGCCACCACCGACCCCGGCTGGACGCCGCTGTTCCTCACCGCCGGCGGCCTGGTCACCGAGACCGGCGCGGTCATGGCCCACGGCCCCACCGTCGCCCGCGAGTACGGCATCCCGGCGGTCATCAGCGTCCCCGACGCCACCCGCGCGCTCCACGACGGGGACCTGATCACCGTCGACGGCGCCACCGGAACGATCACCACACACCCCGAACCGGACCGGACCGCCCCGGCCGCACCGTGACAGCATCGACGCCATGCCCAAGAAGGTGGACCGCCAGGAGCGACGCACCCGCATCGCCGACGCGCTGATGCGCGTCGCCGCCCAGCAGGGCCTGGAGGCCGTCAGCCTGCGCCACGTCGCGGCGGCCGCCGGCGTCTCGGCCGGAATGGTGCAGCACTACTTCCGCACCAAGGACGAGATGATGGCGTTCGCGATGTCCGTCGTCCGCGACCGCAGCCAGGCCCGCATCAGCGACGCCGTGGCCGCGCTGGGCGAGCACCCGACACCACGCCAGGTGCTCCGCGCCATGATCACCGCCCTGCTGCCGTTGGACGAGGCGTCCCGCGACGACGGACGGGTCGCACTGGCGTTCCTCGCCTACACCGCCGTACGCCCGCAGGCCGCCGCCGCCCTGCGCGAGGACAACAGCGAACTCGTCGCGTTCGTCGCCGGTCTCCTGCCCGGCCCGCACGCCGACGACGCCGCCGCCGGCCTGCTCGCGCTCATGGAAGGCCTGGGTGTGCACCTGCTGGGCGGCCAGTACACCCCGCGGCGGGCGCTGCGCGCCCTCGACCACCACCTCGACCTCCTCTTCGCAGCGCCCACCTGAGCAGCCCCGTCACGCCGCGTCGACGAGGACGCCGGGATTGAGCACCCAGGACGGATCCAGCGCCGCCTTCGCCGCCCGCAGCGCCACCGCCACCGGCTCCGGACGCTGCCGGTCGTACCAGCGACGGTGATCGCGGCCGACCGCGTGATGGTGGGTGATCGTGCCGCCGGCGGCCAGCAACGCCTCCGACACGGCATGCTTGACCTGGTCCCACTGCGCCACCGTGGCACCCCACCGTCCCGCCGCGTACACCCCGAAGTAGGGCGCCGGCCCGTCCGGGTAGACGTGGGTGAACCGGCACGTCACCACGCCGGTCGCGCCGACCTCCGCCAACGCCGCGCCGGCCGCGTCGAGCACCGCCGCGCGCAGCGCCGGATACCGGTCCCAGGTGCAGGCCGTCTCGAACGTCTCCACGATCATCGACCGGGCGGCCAACGCGTCACGCTGGTACGGCATCCGCAGGAACGACGACCGCCACGTGTCCACCGCGCCGCCGGCCCGCGTACCGGAGACCTCCCCGTGCCGCGGCGGATCCGGCAGCGTCCCACCGTGGTCACGGCACAGCCGCACCGCCCGCCGCAACGCCACGTCGACCGGGTGGTCGGCCGACTCGAAGCCCAGCACCAGCACCCCGCCGCCGGTCGCGACGCCGGCGTTCAGCAGCGCCTCCGCCGCATCCAGCAACCGGCAGTTGCTCGGGTACAGCCCGGACTGGGCCACCGCCCGGGTCGCCGCGACCGCCGCATCATGATCGTCGAAATGCACCGCCGCGTCCCCCCGCCAGCGCGGCCGCTCCTGCAGCCGCACCCACGCCTCCGTGATCACACCCAGCGCGCCCTCCGAGCCGAGGAACAGCCGGTCGGGTGAGGGCCCCGCGCCCGAGGCCGGCAGCCGCCGGGACTCGCTGACCCCCGCCGGCGTGACCACCCGCAGGGACTCCACCAGATCGTCGACGTGCGTCAGGACCGTCGCGTAGTGCCCACCCGCCCGGGTGGCCAGCCAACCGCCCAGGGTGGAGAACTCGAACGACTGCGGGTAGTGCCGCAACGTCAGGCCGTGCCCGCGCAGCTGCTCCTCCAGTGCCGGACCGAACACACCGGCCTGCACCCGCGCCGCCCGGCTCGTCGCGTCCACCTCCAGCACCCGGCCGAGCCGGCCCAGGTCCAGACTGACCGCGCCGCGGTAGCGGTCGTCCACCCGCGGCTCCACCCCGCCCACAACCGACGAACCCCCGCCGTACGGGACCACCGCGACCCCGTCGCGCGCGCACCAGTCCAGCACGTCCACCACGTCCCGCTCGGACGTCGGCCGCACCACCACGTCCGGCGGGTGCCGCACGTCGCCGTGCAGGTTGCGCACCACGTCCCGGAACGCCTTGCCGTGCGCGTGGGCGGCCCGGTCGGCCGGCTCGACCGAACACAGCCGCGCCAGCGCCGCCGGCGGCGTGACCCGCGACGGCCGCAGACCCAGCTCGGCCACCGGCGGCGGCTCGTGCGCGGTCAGGTCGACCCCGGGCAGCACAGCGCGCACCCGCCCGGCCAGCGCCTCGGCCTCCGCGCCGCGCACCGCGTCCTCGACGTTGCCCCAACCCCACCACGAACGGCGCTTACCGGACATCCGTACTCCCGCCCCAGGCTGGCCACGACCCGCCGTAACCTACTCGCCCCGCCGTCGCCGGAACAGGTGACGGGCCCCTGCTCACGCCGCCGTCACAGCCCGCCGGTGCCAACCTTGGTCCGGGGCGGCACCGGGGGAGCGGCCCGGACCACGAGGGGGGCAGGATGCTGGTGACTCAGCCAAGCGCCGTGTGCGTCAAGGTACCGCCCGGCGGCAGCTGCCCGGCCTCCGTCACGCTCGAGCGGATGCCGTCCCCGGCCACCGTCACCGCCACCGTCCACGGTGGCAACGGCGCGATCACGGTCACCTCTGTGGTCGCGTCCGCATACGTGCGCCGGTGGCTGTCGGAGGACGAGATCGCCGAGCTGCCCCCGATCCCGCGGTCCATCCGCGAGAACGCCCGGCGCGAAGGCGTCGAGGAGCTCACCGAGACGGCCCGCGTCGACGGCGGCGGCCCGATCCCGGTCGACGGGGGCGGCACCGTCACCGTCTTCCTGGCCGCCACCACCGCCACCGGAAGCCCGCCCGGCGTCACGCTCGCCAGCCTCGTCGTCGAGGTCACCGGGGGGTCGCCGGTCCAGGTACCCGTCACCGTGCTCACCGCCGGCCCGACCGAAACCGCCCACGAACCCATCCCGACCGAACTGGCCCGCTCCATCGAGCCGGGGGAACGCACCACCACCAGCGTCCTGGTCGACGATGCCCGCTCCGCCGCCACCGTCGTCGCCTACCTGACCAGCCCCAGCGCCTTCATCCGCGTCAAGAGCCTGGTCGCCCTCCGGCCCGAACGGGTGCCACTGACCCCCGAGGAGATCGAGCAACTGCCACCGCACCCACCGTCCATCCGGGAGCAGGCGGCGAAGCACGGCTACATCCGGCACATCGAAACCGGCCGCGCCGAGGGCGGCCAACCCGTCGACGTCGCGGCGGGACACCTGCTCACCGTCGAGATCGAATTCGCCGCCACCGAACCCCGACCACCCGAACTCGTCACCTCGACCCTCGTGATCGAGGCCACCACCTGGCGCCGCATTCAGGTACCGGTCTCCCTCACCATCGGCCAGCTCCTCGTGACGCCGGCCGTGCCCAGGCTCTCGGTCGCCCAGGGCGACAGCGCCCCGCTCACCATCGACCTGACCAGCCGAGCCGGAGCGAGCACCGACGCCACGCTGGCCCTGGGCATGGACGGCGGAACATGGCGGATCGAACCGCCGGCCGTCTTCGTTCCACGCGCCGGCTCCGTCCGCGCCGACGTACGGGTCCACGTCGACCCGCGCGCCCCGATGGGCACCTACCCGGTCGGGCTGGAGGTCACCGCCTTCTCCGGCACATGGTTCCGCCGGCACCCCTTCGACCTGGAGGTACGCGCGTCACTGGTGACCGCCCGACTGCGCCAGACCGCCATCACGGCCAACCCCGGCACCACCCTGACCGTCGAGGTCGAGGTCGTCTCCCACGGCGGCTACAAGGTCGTCACGCTGTGCCCGAGCGCCCCACCCATCGGCGTGACGATGAGCCCGGTGACCCGCGAGCTGAACTACGGCGCCTCCACCACCGTCATCCCCGCCCAGATCACCATCGACCCGCGCGCACCGCTTGCCGACGACGCGAAACTGGGCATCCGCTGGTCCGCCGGCGACGGACTCAACGAAGGACTCCTCTTCCTCACCCTCGACGTGGTGAACCCACCGGAATCCAGAACGTTCCGCCGGGACATCACCACACCGGCGGGCACCGCCCTCGGCGGCTGGACCGAACTGACCATCCGCAGCGACGGCACCTCCACCTTCCGTGGCCACATGCACGGCAGCGGCCTGGACGCGTACGCCTTCCGCATCGGAGTGCTCGTCCGCTCAGTCAACGGCACCATCACCATCGCGGCCCTCAAGAGCGGCCAGGTCGGCGGCACGTTCGACGCCACCCCCCGCGACTTCGACTGGCAGGAGGAACGCACCAACCTGCTGCTGCGCTCGTTCTGGTCGGACCTGCGCGGCGGCACCGCCGCCTTCACCAAGGCCTACGAGGACATCGGTGCGCTCGGCACCCTGGAGGACATCGCCGTCGCGGTCGTCGAGTTTGTCGCCGCCGCCGTGGTCGTCGGGCCGTTCGTCGCTGCCGCCATCGTGGTCGGATCCGAACTCGGCGCCCTGACCGAGATCCCGTTCCTGCACCCCACCGCGGTCGCCGGAGTCTTCGTGGCCGGCGCGGTGCTGCTCATCCTCGGCCCCGGCGCACTCATCCCCGCCGCGGTAGCCGGCGTCGCGGCAGCCTCCCAGGTCAAGGCCCGACCGCTGCGCGAATCCGAGCGCATCCTCGCCACCCGGGTCTTCGGCGACACCCTCCCGTTCGACCGGATCCTGATCACCAACTTCGACCGCGACGGACGGGCCTTCTGCGTACCGAGCCTCGACGGCTCGATCCTCGTCTGCCTCGGCAGCGACCGCTACGACGACCCGCTGCGCCAACCGGACTGGCGCAAGACCCTGATCCACGAACTGACCCACGCCTGGCAGATCAAACACACCCCGATCGTGGCCGAGATGGCCTTCGAAGCCGCCGTCAACGAGATCAAGGGCACCGCCGAGACGTACGTCAGCAACGCCCTCGACGTGGACGGCCGCCCGTGGAACGACTACGGAATCGAACGCCAGGCCCAGATCGTCGGGGAGTGGTACAACCTCGCGTCCTCACTCAACGAGACCCTCGACCATCCGGTCGCCCTCAACATGGGCGCCTTCCAGTACATCCACCACAACATCCGGATGGGCCAGCCCTGAACCGCGCGGCCTGAACCCGACGTACGATCGCCCACGTGACCGCCACCGCCGCCGACCAGCACCTGCGCGACCTCGCCCGGCTGCGCCGCGTCCGCGACCGGATGGACCGGGAGTACGCGCAACCGCTGGACGTCGAGGCACTCGCCCGCGGCGTCAACATGTCCGCCGGACACCTCAGCCGCCAGTTCCGGCTCGCCTACGGCGAATCGCCGTACTCCTACCTGATGACCCGACGCATCGAGCGCGCGATGGCCCTGCTGCGCCGCGGGGACCTGAACGTCACCGAAGTCTGCTTCGCCGTCGGCTGCTCCTCCCTGGGCACCTTCAGCACCCGCTTCACCGAACTGGTCGGAATGTCACCCAGCACCTACCGCCGCGAGGCCGCCCGCGCCGCCGCCGGCCTACCGCCGTGCGTCGCCAAGCAGGTCACCAGACCGATCAGGAATCGAGAAGCCCCCGCCGCCGGGGCCGAACTAGCGTGACCGGCATGGACATCACCATCCACCACAGCTTCCTGCCGCACACCGACCCGGAGGCCTCGCTGGCCTTCTACCGCGACACCCTCGGCTTCGAGATCCGCAACGACGTCGGCTACCAGGGAATGCGCTGGATCACCGTCGGCCCCGCCGACCAACCCGACACGTCGATCGTCCTGCACCCGCCGACCGCCACGCCCGGCCTCACCGACGACGAACGCCGCACCATCCTCGAACTGATGGCCAAGGGCAGCTACTTCGGCGTCAACCTGGCCACCAGCGACCTCGACGGCGTCTTCGGCAAGCTGACCGCCAGCGGCGCCGAGGTGGTCCAGGAACCGACCGACCAGCCGTACGGGGTCCGCGACTGCGCGTTCCGCGACCCCTCCGGCAACCTGCTGCGCATCCAGGAACGACCCTGACCTTGACCGCCGACCCCCGCACCCGCGCCCAACGCCGCCACGACACCGAGCACCGGCTCACCCACGACATCGACGTCTGGGTCGCCACCGCCTCGCCCGACGGCACGCCGTACCTGGTGCCGCTGTCCTTCGACTGGGACGGCGAGACCCTGCTGCTGGCCACCGCCACCGACAGCCCCACCGGCCGCAACCTGGCCGCCACCCGCACCGCCCGACTCGGCCTGGGCGACACCCGCGACGTGACCATGATCGACGGCCACGTCGAGATCCTCGACATCGACGCGCTGCCGCCGCCACCGGGCGACCGGTTCGCCGAACGCACCGGCTTCGACCCGCGCACGCTGACCACCCCGTACCACTGGTTCCGGGTCGTCCCACGCCGCATCCAGGCGTGGCGCGAGGTCAACGAAATGCCCGGCCGCGAGCTGATGCGCGACGGCCGCTGGCTGGCCTGAGCCCCCTCCGGGCGTCGGACCCGCCCGGTAGACAGGGGGAGTGGTGCCGCAGGCGCGCCGACGACCAACACCGACGACGGAGACACGATGAGCATGGCCACCACCGCAAACGAGCAGCCGCACGCCGCCGACAGCCACGACCTGATCCGCGTGCAGGGCGCCCGCGAGAACAACCTCAAGGACGTCAGCGTCGAGATCCCCAAGCGCCGGCTGACCGTGTTCACCGGCGTGTCCGGCTCCGGCAAGAGCTCGCTGGTGTTCGGCACCATCGCCGCCGAGTCACAGCGGATGATCAACGAGACCTACAGCGCCTTCGTGCAGGGCTTCATGCCGACACTGGCCCGGCCCGAGGTCGACGTGCTCGACGGGCTGACCACCGCGATCATCGTCGACCAGGAGCGCATCGGCGCCAACCCCCGCTCCACCGTCGGCACCGTCACCGACGCCAACGCCATGCTGCGCATCCTGTTCAGCCGGCTCGGCGAGCCGCACATCGGCCCGCCCAACGCCTACTCGTTCAACGTCCCCTCGGTGCGCGCCAGCGGCGCCATCACCGTCGAACGCGGCGCCGGCAGGACGAAGACCGAGAAGGCCACCTTCACCCGCCTCGGCGGCATGTGCCCGCGCTGCGAGGGCATGGGCTCGGTCACCGACGTCGACCTGACCGCCCTCTACGACGACACCAAGTCACTCAACGAGGGCGCGCTCACGATCCCCGGCTACAGCATGGAAGGCTGGTACGGCCGCATCTACCGCGGCTGCGGCTGGTTCGACCCGGACAAGCCGATCCGCGAGTACACCAAGAAGGAAAAGCACGACCTCCTCCACAAGGAGGCCACCAAGATCAAGGTCGACGGGATCAACCTGACCTACCTCGGCCTGATCCCGCAGATCCAGAAGTCCTTCCTGTCCAAGGACGTCGACTCCCTCCAGCCACACATCCGCGCCTTCGTCGAACGGGCGGTGACCTTCACGACCTGCCCCGAGTGCGACGGCACCCGGCTCAGCAGCGAGGCCCGATCCTCGAAGATCAACGGCCGGAACATCGCCGACCTGTGCGCCCTGCAGATCAACGACCTGGCCGACTGGATCCGCGACCTCGACCAACCCTCCGTGGCGCCGCTGCTGGCCACCCTGCAACGCACCCTCGACTCATTCGTGGAGATCGGGCTGGGCTACCTCTCGCTCGACCGGCCGTCGGGCACCCTGTCCGGCGGCGAGGCACAGCGCACCAAGATGATCCGCCACCTCGGCTCGTCCCTCACCGACGTCACGTACGTCTTCGACGAACCGACCATCGGCCTGCACCCGCACGACATCGCGCGGACGAACGCCCTGCTGCTGCGGCTGCGCGACAAGGGCAACACCGTCCTCGTCGTCGAGCACAAGCCGGAGACCATCGCCATCGCCGACCACGTCGTCGACCTCGGGCCCGGCGCCGGCACCGCCGGCGGCGAGGTGGTCTTCGAGGGCACCGTCGACGGGCTGCGCCGAAGCGGCACCCGCACCGGCCGGCACCTCGACGACCGGGCCACCCTGAAGCCGACCGTCCGCGAACCCTCGGGCGTGCTGCCGGTACGCGGCGCCGCCACCCACAACCTGCGCGACGTCGACGTCGACATCCCGCTGGGCGTGCTCTGCGTCGTCACCGGAGTCGCCGGGTCCGGCAAGAGCTCCCTGATCCACGGGTCGGTCGCCGGACGCGACGGGGTGGTGGCCGTCGACCAGACCGCCATCCGCGGCTCCCGACGCAGCAACCCGGCCACCTACACCGGCCTGCTCGACCCGATCCGCAAGGCCTTCGCGAAGGCCAACGGCGTCAAGCCGGCCCTGTTCAGCGCCAACTCCGAGGGAGCCTGCCCGGCCTGCAACGGCGCCGGCGTCATCTACACCGACCTGGCGATGATGGCCGGCGTCGCCGCACCGTGCGAGGAGTGCGAGGGCAAACGGTTCCAGGCCTCGGTCCTGGAGTACCACCTCGGCGGCCGCGACATCAGCGAGGTGCTCGCGATGTCGGTGACCGACGCGGAGGAGTTCTTCGGCGCCGGCGAGGCGCGCACCCCGGCCGCCCACGCGATCCTGCAACGACTCGCCGACGTCGGCCTCGGCTACCTCAGCCTCGGCCAGCCGCTGACCACGCTGTCCGGCGGCGAGCGGCAGCGGCTGAAGCTGGCCACCCGGATGGCCGAGAAGGGCGGGGTCTACATCCTCGACGAACCGACCGCCGGCCTGCACCTCGCCGACGTCGAGCAGCTGCTGGGCCTGCTCGACCGGCTCGTCGACGCCGGCAAGTCGGTAATCGTCATCGAGCACCACCAAGCGGTCATGGCACACGCCGACTGGATCATCGACCTCGGTCCCGGCGCCGGCCACGACGGCGGACGGGTCGTCTTCGAGGGCACCCCGGCGGACCTGGTCGCCGCCCGGTCCACGCTCACCGGCGAGCACCTCGCGACCTACGTCAACCGCTGACCCCACGCCGGCTGCCGCCCGCGAAGGGCGGCCGGCCCGGCAGCTCGGTCACCGCGTGCCCAGGAGCCTGGACAGGACCCTCTCCAGCTCGGCACGGCCTCGTTGCTGTCCCTCGACCGCGGTGAGCTCGGCGAAGAGCAGGCCGTCGACGAGAGCGAGCGCGGCGTCGGCCACCTCGCGTGGTGTCGCCACACCCAGCTCGGACAACCGCTGCTCGATCGCACCGCGCACCCGGCGAGTGCCCGCCGCCAGGATCTCGCGCAGCTCGGGACGTCGTACGGACTCGAGAGCCAACTCGTAGCGCGCGAGCAGCCGCTCCCGATCGGTGGTGAGCAGCTGGTCGGTCACCCGAGCGAGATCCGCGGCGAGCGTCGCGCCGGCAGCTGGGGCGAGGGCAGCCTCGTCCAGCTCGGCGAGCCGGTCGACGGCCGCCCGGAGCAGGTCCGCCCGCGTCCGGAGGTAGTAGGAGGTCGAGCCGATCGGGAGCCCCGCCTCCTTGTCGACGGCCCGGTGGGTGAGTCCACGTCCGCCGGCCCTGGCCAGGGTCCGGATCGCCGCGTCCGCGATCACGGTTCGCCGTTCGGTCGCCATCGCGCCTCCCTCCTCTACAGGTGTAGAGTAACAGTCTCGACACCTGTAGAGGGGGAGAGGACCATGCCGAACGACTACCTGACGCACGTCGTCGTGCTCGGCTCGGCCACCGCCGCCGCGCTTGCCCCACCCACGCGACCACGACCCCTGGCGCGGGCCGCCTTCCTGGCCGGCATGGTCGTGAACGAAGTACCCCACCTGGTGCTGGCGCTCCTTGCCGCCTCGACCGCCACGGCGATATGGACCCAGGACCTGCGCCGCGACGCGCTGTCGGGCGTCCTGCTGGCCGGCGGCGCCGCTACCGCGGTGATGCTCATCGTGTTGACTCACCGGGCAACCCGTTCCAGATCCGCTGCCCGGGCCGCACTGCGAGCCGCCGGCATCGACCGCACACTGACCCGACGACGCTGGTGGCGCACCGCCCTCACCCCACTTCCGTTCCGACCGCGCTCCGTGCAGCGCCTACGCAACCTGCGGTACGGCGAGCACCGCCGCCAGCGACTCGACGTGCTGCAACGCCGTGACCGACCCACGGGCGGCCCGGTGCTTGTCTACTTCCACGGAGGCGGCTACTTCTCGGGCAGCAAGAACTGGGAGGGCCAAGCCCTCCTGCACCACCTCGCCGCGCGCGGATGGGTGTGCGTGAGCGCGACCTACCGGCTCCGCCCCAAGGCAGGCTTCGAGGAACACCTCGCCGACGCGCACGCCGCGATGGCCTGGGCGAGGACACACGCAGGGGAGTACGGCGCGGACCCGTCAACGGTCGTGATGGCAGGCAGCTCCGCAGGGGCGCACCTGACCTCGCTGTACGCACTGCGGGCATCGCCGGACGAGCGCCCGGTCGCCGCCGTCTGCCTCTACGGCTACTACGGCCGCTACTACGGCCGCGGCACCGAGGAGACGGTCGTCTCCACCCCGTTCGCGCTGCCGGCACCGCACGCGCCGGCCTTCCTGATCGCGCACGGAACCCGCGACAACTACACCTCCGCGGTACCGGCGCGCGAACTCGCCGACAAGCTGCGCGACGAGTCGTCCCAGCCGGTCGTCCACGTCGAACTGCCCGGCGGCCAGCACGCATTCGACCTGGTCTCCTCCTGGCGGCTGACCGCTGTCATCGACACCCTGGACGCCCTCCTGGCCGACATCGGCCTCGGCCCGGCTCGCGGCCCCCAACGGCGCCGGACGAGGCGCGTCTAGCGGGCGCAAGCGGCGGTCACGGACATTCGATAATTGACATTATGTAAAGTTGACCAGACGCGACCCCTCCCGGGCAGGAACGAACCCCTCGCCCAGTGGCCGCCACGGCGCCCCGCCCCAGCGGGCCGCATCCTCGATGAGCCGCCGCGCTGTCATCCGTGGCCGCACGCGGCGCGGGTTCGCTGCCCGCGTGCCGCAGGCACACGAGCGTCGGGCCCTGGCCGGTAACCACCTCCGCCTGCCTTCGCTCACCTTTCCCCCGTTCGGCACACCGGCGGCGGTCGCGGTGGACCTGAACTTGCCCGGGCGTGGCGGTGACCGCTTCCCTGGACGTGAAAATCGTGCATAATATCTCTTATGCATGACAAGCGGGATGAATCGGTACGGACGCTGATCGAGGAGTTCCTGATCGACCGGGCCACCCGCAAGCCCTCCCCGCACACCCTCGAGGCGTACCGGCGTGACCTGCGTGGCGTGGCGGCCCTGGCCGCCGAGGAACTGACCCCTCCCCTTCCCCTCGACGACCTGCCGCTGGGCGCGCTCTCCCCCCGCGTGCTGCGCGCGGCGTTCGCGCGTTACGCCGCTCCCCGCTCCCCCGCGTCGGTCCACCGGGCCTGGTCCACCTGGAACAGCTTCTTCTCGTTCCTGGTGGCCGACGGTGTGGTGAGCGGCAACCCGATGCCGGCGGTGGGCCGTCCCCGCGCGCCGCTGCCGCAACCGAAGCCGCTGCGGGGCGCGGACACGCCGGAGGAGCTGCTCGCGGCGGTCGCGCGGGCCGACGGCCGGCAGCGGGACCCGTGGCCGCAGCGGGATCTGGCGGTGCTGGCCCTGGCGCTGTGCGCGGGTCTGCGGCTGTCGGAGCTGTTGACGTTGCGGGTGGCGGCGCTGGCCGGGCGGGCCGGTGAGCGGCGCCTCGACGTCGCCGGCAAGGGTGGGCGGCCGCGGGTGGTGCCGGTGGAGCCGGAGCTGGACCGGGTGCTGGTGGACTACCTGGACAGTCGGCGCCGTCGGTTCGGTGCGCGCAGTGTGCGGCCGGACTCGCCGCTGCTGGTGGACCGGCGGGGTGAGCCGCTGCGGCGGGGTGGGCTGCAGTACCTGGTGGACTCCTGTTACCGGCGGGCCGGTATCGGTGACCGGGTGCCGCGGGGTGCGCGGTTGCACGCGTTGCGGCACACGTTCGCGACGCGGCTGGCTGAGGACGGGGCGAGCGCGGCGGAGATCATGCGGCTGCTGGGCCACGCGTCGTTGGCGTCGTCGCAGGCGTACATCGAGGTGACGGCGGGTCAGCAGCGGGCGGCGGTGCGGTCGAACCGTACGCATCGGGCGTTGGCGGGGTTGCTCGGTCAGGGTTGAGCGGGTGTCAGCGGGGTGCGGCGGTGAGGATCGCCGGCAGGACGGTGGCGATCGCGGCGGTGGGGTCGAACGCCGGGTCGGGGTTGGCGAGCTGGTTGTTGAGCAGGCCGTCGAGGAGGGCGAGCAGCAGGCGTACGGCGGTGGTGGGGTGGCGGGCGCCGAGGGCGGCGAGCAGGGGCGCGGCCCAGGTGATCAGGTTGGTCTGGCTGTGGGCGATCTGCTGTTGGAGGGTGGGTTGGTGGGCGGCTTCGCCGAAGATGGCCAGCCGGGCCAGGGTGAGGGTGCGGCCGGTGGTGGTGAGGTCGTGGACGAGGGTGCCGAGGGCGGCGGTGAAGGTGTCGCGGTCGAGGGGGTCGAGGCTGCGGGCGAGGTGGTTCCAGCCGGCGGTCTCGAGGTCGAGGATTCGGTGCAGGACACCGGTGAGGAGGGCGTCGCGGGTGCGGTAGCGGTTGGAGGTGGAGCCGGTGGGCAGTTCGGCTTGTTCGTCGACGGCGCGGTGGGTGAGGTGGCGGGGTCCGCGGGTGCCGAGGACGGTGATGGCGGCGTCGAGGATGCGGCGTTGGCGGTCGTCCACACGGTGACACTACATCAGTAGTCGATAAGACTACGTTTGTAGTAAGGTCGGTGCGTGCGTGGATCAGCGGCGGTCGTCGGTGGCGGTGTCGGCGGGTTGGCGGTGGCGGTCGGCCTGCTGCGGGCCGGCTGGGCGGTGAGCGTGTTCGAGCGGGCCGACCGGTTGCCCGAGGTCGGCACCGGCCTGGGCGTCTGGCCGTCGGCGATGCGGGCGTTGGACCGGCTCGGGGTGGGTGCTGCGTCGCGGGAGCGCGGGCGGGCCCAGCCGGACGGGGCGCTGCGGCGACCGGACGGGTCGCTGATCGCCACGCTCGACGTGGGGCGGATCCGGGCGCGGCACGGCGAGGGGGTGCACCTGCTGTCGCGTCCGGCGCTGCTCGGGGTGCTGGCGGAGGCGTTGCCGGCGGGCACCGTCCGGTTCGGAGCGCCGGTGTCCGATCCGGTGGCGCTGTCCCGGTCGTACGACATGGTGGTCGGCGCGGACGGGCTGCGCAGCGGGACGCGGGCGGCGATGTTCGGTGACCGCTACCCGCTGCGGTATTCGGGGATGACGGCGTGGCGGGGCACGGTGGCCCTCGACGTGCCGGCGGGCGGCGAGACCTGGGGTCGGGGCCGCAAGTTCGGGTTGACGCCGCAGGCGCCGGGGGTGACGAACTGGTACGCGGCGGTGGCCGCGGGCGAGGGCTACCGGCCGCCGGAGGCTGACCTGGCGGCGTTGCGGCGCTGGTTCGGGGACTGGCACGATCCGGTTCCGGCGGTGCTGGACCGGATCGATCCGGCGGGGTTGCTGCACCACGACGTGTATCACCTGACGCCGTTGCCGTCGTACGTGCGGGGGCGGTGCGTGCTGCTGGGGGACGCGGCGCACGCGATGACGCCGGATCTGGGTCAGGGCGCGTGCCAGGCGTTGATCGACGCGGTGGCGCTTGCCGACGCGGTGGCGGGCGCCTCGGACGTGCCGGCCGCGCTGGTCGGCTACGACCGGCGGCGGCGCCGGCCGACGCAGCGGATGGCGGCGGTGGCGGCGCGGGCGGGGCGCCTGGCGCAGGTGCGCCGTTTCACCGGGGTGCGGGATCTGGCGTTGCGGGTGGCGCTGTCGGTCGGCCCGCCGGGCTGATGTGTCGGCGGCTGCGCCGGTGATGGTGGTGTGGCAGGCTGGGCGCGGACGCGACTGGCGGCACCGGGGATGGGAGTGACCATCGGGGAGCTCGTCGCGGGAGGTCGACCGCCTGGGCCTTCCGTGGTGCGGGGTGAGTCATGTCCGATTTCTCGTCGACGAGCACGGCGGCCCGGCTGCTGCCGGGTGGCCCGGTGGCGGAGCGGATCCTGACCGAGGTGGCCGAGGGTGTGGCGGCGTTGCGGGCGGCGGTGCTGGTGGGTGACGACGACGCGAGCGCGGGCTACATCCGGATCAAGCAGCGGCAGGCGGCGCGGCTGGGGTTCGCCTC
Source organism: Micromonospora sp. NPDC126480 (assembly GCF_040302465.1). Lineage (NCBI taxonomy): Bacteria > Bacillati > Actinomycetota > Actinomycetes > Micromonosporales > Micromonosporaceae > Micromonospora > Micromonospora sp. NPDC126480. The sequence continues at coordinate 82,904 of NZ_JBEORU010000010.1, read as the reverse complement.
GCCGCACGTGCACCTGCCGGCGTCGGCGTCGCAGGCGGACCTGCACGCGGTGCTTGTGGACTTCAACGCGGACCGGGGGGTGCACGGGGTGCTGGTGCAGCATCCGGTTCCCGGGCACCTGGACTACGACCGGGCGTTGCAGGTGCTGGATCCGGACAAGGACGTCGACGGGATGCATCCGGTGAACATGGGCCGGCTGGCGCTGGGCCTGCCGGGTCCGTTGCCGTGCACTCCGGCGGGGATCGAGGCGCTGCTGGCGTACCACCAGGTGCCGGTGGCGGGTCGGGAGGTGGTGGTCCTGGGTCGTGGTGCGACGTTGGGCCGGCCGTTGGCGATGCTGCTGGCGCAGAAGCGGCCGACGGCGAACGCGGCCGTGACGGTGGTGCACACCGGGGTGGCGGACTGGCCGCGGTACACGCGGCGGGCGGAGATCCTGGTGGTGGCGGCGGGGGTGCCGGGGATCGTGCGGCCGGAGCATGTGCGGCCGGGTGCGGTGGTGGTCGGCGGTGGGGTGCGTTACGAGGGGCGGCGGTTGCTGCCGGACGTCGACGAGTCGTGTGCGCGGGTGGCGGGGGCGATCACGCCGCGGGTCGGTGGGGTGGGGCCGACGACGGTGGCGATGCTGTTCCGCAACGCGTTGAAGGCGGCGGGTGGTTAGCCGAGGTCGACGATGAGCGGCCGGTGGTCGGAGATGGTCGACAGCGGGGTGCGCACGGCGGTGACCGGTGGGAGCAGGTCCAGGCCCTGCCGGTCGGCGAGGGCGTGGTCGAGTTGGACGCGCGGCTGTCCGGCCGGGTAGGTGGGTCGGCGGCCGAGGGGTCGCCAGCCGGTGAGCAGGCGGGCGGCGCCGGCGGGCAGGTTGAGGTCGCCGAGCAGGATCCGCGGTGCGGGCAGGGTGCGCAGCGCGCGGACGGTGCGGCGTAGTTGGTGGGCGTTCCAGCCGGGCACGAACGACAGGTGGGTGGCGGCGACGGTGAGTGGGCCGCGGGGGGTGTCCAGGACGGCGGCGAGCACGACGCGGGGTTCGTCGCGCAGCAGGATGAGCCCGCCGCCGGGGCCGGGTACGTAGACCGGTGAGCGCACCGGGGCGGGCGTGAGGCGGGTGACCCGCCAGGCGGTGACCGGGTATCGGCTGACCAGGCCGACGCCGTAGCAGGGTTCGCCGTGGCCGTCGTCGTCGTGGCTCAGCGGGCGGAACTGTTGGCCGGGGGTGCCGACGACGGCGGCGGCGAAGCGGTGTTCGGGGGCGCCGAGGGCGCGGGCGGCGATGGCGGTCTGGTCCAGGTTGCCGCTGCGGCCCTGGTCGCGGTCGACCTCCTGCAGCGCGAGGACGTCGGCGTCGAGGGCGCCGACGGCGGCGGTGAGCCGTTCGGGGTCGACCAGGCCGTCGGTGAGGGAGCGGCCGTGCAGCAGGTTGAACGTGGCCAGGCGCACGCTTGCACCCTACGTCGCCGTGGCAGAGTTGCCGGGTGCTGAAGGTGTTGCTGTGTTCCGCGTTGGTGTTCGTGGCGCTCGGCGTGGTGGGGGTGCGGCTGCGGCGGCGGCGCGGGCGCTGAGCCCGGTGTGGGGTGCGGGCCGCTGGTGAGGCTGGCCACAGACGGCCTCGTCGTGGGGGTGGCGGTGGGCAGAATGGCCGCCCGTGGACCTGGACCCGTTGTCGTTGACCACCCTGCTCGCCGTGGCCGCGATGGCCGGTTGGGTGGACGCGGTGGTGGGCGGCGGGGGTCTGCTGCTGCTGCCGGCGCTGCTGGTGGGTGCGCCGGGGATGCCGGTGGCCACCGCGCTGGGCACGAACAAGCTGGCGGCGATCGCGGGCACCACGACGGCCGCCGTGACGTACGCGCGGCGTACCAAGGTGGACTGGGCGGTGGCCGGTCCGGCGGCGGGGTTGGCGGTGCTGTGCGCGGGGTTGGGCGCGGCGCTGGCCGGCAGTGTCCCGGGGGCGGCGTACCGGCCGGTGGTGCTGGTGGTGCTGGTGACGGTGGCGGTGTTCGTGGTGGCCCGGCCTCGGTTGGGGGTGGTGGCCGAGCCGCAGCGGCGGACCCGGGGCCGGATGGTGGCGGCGGTGGCGGTGGCCGGGGTGGGCATCGCGCTGTACGACGGGTTGATCGGGCCGGGCACCGGGACGTTTCTGGTGTTGGCGTTCACGGCGCTGGTCGGTGCGGATTTCGTGCACGGGTCGGCGATGGCCAAGGTGGTGAACGCGGGTACGAACCTGGGTGCGCTTGTGGTGTTCGGGTTGACCGGGCACGTGTGGTGGCTGCTGGGGGCGGCGATGGCGGTGTGCAACATCGCCGGGGCGGTGCTCGGGGCGCGGATGGCGTTGCGGCGCGGGTCGGGGTTCGTGCGGGTCGTGCTGTTGGTGGTGGTGCTGGCGCTTGTCGGTCGGCTCGGCTACGAGCAGTGGCTGGCCGGCTGACCCGCGCCGGGTGTCGCCGTCCGGGCGTGTGATCATCGGCGGGTGGCGGTACGGGCGGAACACGACCGGGCGGTGCTGGCGGAGTTGCTGGGCCGGGATCCGGTGCTGCACGCGTACCAGTTGGGTGACCTGGACGACTTCTTCTGGCCGTACACGTCGTGGTTTCGTCGCGGGGAGGCGGTGGCGCTGCTCTACCACGGTGCGGTGCCGGCGACGTTGCTGGCGTTCGCCGCCCCGGCGCGGGCCGCGGAGCTGGCGGCGCTGCTCGGTGACCTGGCGCCGGTGTTGCCGGCGCGGTTGTACGCGCACCTGTCCCCCGGTCTGGAGGCGGCGCTGGCGGGGGCGTTCACCGTCGAGGCGGCGGGCGACCACCGGAAGATGGCGTTGACCGATCCGGGGCGGCTGGCGGCGGTGCCGCCGGCGGGGGTGGTGCTGGGTGGGGAGGACCTGCCGGCGTTGCGGCGGCTGTACGGGTGCGCGTACCCGGGGAACTGGTTCGACGAGCGGATGGTGGGCACCGGCCAGTACGTGGGTGTGCGCGAGGACGGTGAGCTGGTCGCGGTGGCCGGGGTGCACGTGTGGTCGCCGCGTTACCGGGTGGCGGCGGTGGGGAACGTGACGACGCATCCGCGGGTGCGGGGGCGCGGGCTGGGCGCGGCCGTGGTGGCGGCGCTGTGCCGGCGGTTGCGGGAGTCGGTGGACCACGTGACGTTGAACGTGAAGGCCGACAACGCCGCGGCGGTGCGTCTTTACGAGCGGCTCGGGTTCGCCCGGGTCGCCGAGTACGGCGAGTTCCGGCTGGCCGCGCGCTGACGGCGCCGGGTCCGGGGTGGCCGCCGGCGGGGGTCAGGTGGTGCGGCGTCGTGGCGAGTCGAAGCGGCCGGCGCGGATCTCGCGCAGCGCCCGGCGGCGGGTCTCGCCGCGCAGTGTGTCGACGTAGAGGCGGCCGGCGAGGTGGTCGGTCTCGTGCTGCAGGGCGCGGGCGAGGAACCCGGTGCCGGCGATCGTCAGGGGCTTTCCGTGCTGGTCGAAGCCGTGCGCGGTGGCGTGCAGGGCCCGTGGGGTCGGGAAGTAGAGGCCGGGGACGGACAGGCAGCCCTCGTCGTCGTCCTGCAGTTCGTCGGAGAGCTCCAGGGTGGGGTTGATCAGGTGGCCGCGGTGCCCGTCGGCGTCGTAGACGAACACCTGCGCGCTGACGCCGATCTGCGGTGCGGCGACGCCGGCGCGGCCGGGCGCGCCGAGCAGGGTGTCCATCAGGTCGGTGACCAGGGCGCGTAGTTCGGCGTCGAAGCTGGTGACCGGTTCGGCCGGGGTGCGTAGCACCGGGTCGCCGATGATCCGGATCGGGCGCATCGTCATGCGGTCAAGATTATCTTGGCCGGGGCGGGGCTCGCGGGAACCGCGGTCGGTGTCGGGTGTCGGTCGGGCGGGGGTGCGTTCAGCGGGCGGGGCGGTCGCGGACGAGGACCTCGATGCCGTCGAGGATGCGGGCCAGGCCGAACTCGAACGCCCGCTGCGGGTCGCCGGCGGCCTGGTACTCCTGGCCGGCGGCGGTGCCGACGCGGGCGGCGAGGGGGAACCGGCGGGCGTCCAGGGCCCGTTCGAGGTACGGGGCGTGCGCGTCCCACCACTGCTGTTCGGTCATGCCGGTGCGGGCGGCGGCCTGGGCGGCCTCGACGGCGCTGCGGACGGCGCCGTGGACGAACCCGTCGACCAGGGTGACGACGGCGTCCATCTCCAGGTCGGTCAGGCCGATCCCGTCGACGGCGCGCAGTTCCTGCTCGTAGCGGGCGATCACGTGGGGGCCCAGCGGCGGGCGGGTGGTGGCGACCTGCAGCAGCCAGGGGTGGCGCAGGTAGCGGGCCCAGTTGTCCCGGGCGACCCGTTGCAGCCGCTGTCGCCAGCCGGCCGCCGCGTCGTCGCCGGCCGGGTCGTCGGCGGCCGCGTCTGCGGTTTCGCCGTAGACGGTGTCGAGCATGACGTCGAGCAGCTCGCCCTTGCCCGGCACGTAGGTGTAGAGGCTCATCGTGCCCACGCCGAGGCGTTCGGCGACCCGGCGCATGGACAGCGCGGCGAGCCCTTCGGTGTCGGCGACCTCGATGGCGGCGCGGACGATGCGGTCGACGGACAGGTCCGGTCGGCCCTTGCGGCTGGCGCGTTCGCGGGTGCGCCACAGCAGGGCGAGGCTGCGCGCGGGGTCGCCGGTGCCGCTGTACTCGGTGGTCACCGGCCCACCTTAACCGTCCGCCGTACCGTATTGTGTACGGTACGGCGTACGGAAGGGGGTCGCGGATGGCGGCGATCGAGGCCGAGGGGCTGCGCAAGCGCTACGGCGGGACTCACGCGCTCGACGGGCTGGACCTCACGGTTGCGGCCGGTGGGGTGTGCGGGCTGCTGGGCCCCAACGGGGCGGGCAAGACCACCGCGGTGCGCGTGCTGGCCACCCTGCTGCGGCCCGACGCCGGCCGGGCTGTCGTGGCCGGCGTCGACGTGCTGCGCCACCCGCGGGAGGTCCGCGGGCGTATCGGGCTGGTCGGCCAGCACGCCGCGCTCGACGAGGTGCTCACCGGCCGGCAGAACCTGGTGCTGTTCGGGCGCCTGCACCACCTGTCGCCGGCGCGGGCCCGGGCGCGGGCCGCGCAGCTGCTCGACCGGTTCGACCTGGCCGACGCGGCCCACCGTCCGGTCGGCACGTACTCCGGGGGCATGCGCCGGCGTCTCGACCTGGCCGCCGGGCTGATCCTCGACCCGCCGGTGCTGTTCCTCGACGAACCCACCACCGGGCTGGACCCCCGCGCCCGCGCCCAGGTGTGGCAGGCGGTACGCGGGCTCGCCGCGGCCGGCACCACGGTGCTGCTCACCACCCAGTACCTGGAGGAGGCCGACCAGCTGGCCGACACGCTGCGCGTGATCGACCGGGGCCGGCTGATCGCAACCGGCACCCCGGAGCAGCTCAAGACCGCCCTCGGCGGTGACCGGGTGGACGTGGTGCTGTCGCGTCCGCAGGAGCTGGACCGGGCGGTGCGCGCGGTCGCCGCGGCCACCGGCGCCACCCCGCGCGTCGATGCGGCCGCGCTGCGGCTCAGCGTGCCCGTCGCGCACCGGGTCACCGCGCTGGCCGCGGTGCTGCGGGCACTCGACGACACCGGCCTGACCGCCGCCGACGTGGCGGTGCGCCGCCCCACCCTCGACGAGGTGTACCTGCGACTCACCGCCGTCGACACCGACGACCGGACGGTGACCGCGTGAGCATCCTGCCCGCCCGGCGGCTGCGCTGGGCCCTGTCCGATTCCCTGGTGCTCACCGGCCGGGCGCTGGCGCACTGGGCCCGCCAGCCCGTGGAGATGCTCGTCGGGCTGCTGTTTCCGGTGCTGCTGGTGCTGATGTTCGGCTACCTGTTCGGCGGCGCGATGACCGTCCCCGGCGGCGGTGACTACCGCGAGTTCCTGCTGCCGGGCATGTTCGCCATGACGATGGCCTTCGGCATCGAGGCCACCTACACGGCGGTGGCGACCGACACCGACCGCGGTGTCACCGACCGGTTCCGGTCCCTGCCGATGGCGCCCTCGGCGGTGGTGACCGGCCGCGCCGCCGCCGACCTGCTGCACTCGGTGCTCGGCCTGGCGGTGATCCTCGCCTGCGGGCTGGCCGTGGGCTGGCGGTGGCACGACGGGCCGGCGCGGGCCCTGGGCGCCGTCGGGCTGCTCCTGCTGCTGCGGGTCGCGCTGATCTGGGTGGGGATCCACCTGGCGCTGGTGCTGCGCCGGCCGGAGTCGGTGGTGGCGCTGCAGATCCTCGTCTGGCCGGTCGGGTTCACCTCGAACGCGTTCGTCGCGCCGCAGAGCATGCCCGGGTGGCTGGCGGCGGTCGCCGAGTGGAACCCGCTGTCGGCGACCGTGGCCGCCGGCCGGGAACTGTTCGGCAACCCCGGCTGGGGCGGGGACTCGTTCGCCGCGCAGCACGCGATCGTCCTCGCGGTCGCCTGGCCGGTGGTGCTGATCGCGGTGTTCCTGCCCCTGTCGGTGCGCCGCTACCGCCACCTGTCCCGCTGACCCCGGCCGGCGGTCCCGCGCGCAACCACCGGCCGCGCCGGCGTGGCAGGCTCCCACCCGTGCTGTGGAACTGACTCGTTCACGTCGTCCCGGCCGGGTCGCCGGCCGATGCGTCGACGACATCAGTTCCACAGGCGGCACGGCCGGGACATCCAGCCGCCGCGACGACCCGCAACCGGGGAGGCACGACCATGGGGCGAGCGCACGCGCACGGGCTGCTGGACGTCGGCGACGGGCAGCTCGTGCACTGGGAGGTCCATGGCGACCCGGCCGGCAAGCCGGCGGTGGTGCTGCACGGGGGCCCGGGCTCGGGCTGCGACGCCGGCTGGCTACGGCCGTTCGACCTGAGCCGTTACCGGGTCGTCCTGCTCGACCAGCGCGGCTGCGGCCGCAGCCGCCCGAACGCCGGTGACCACACCCTCGACCTGTCCACCAACACCACCGCACACCTGGTCGCCGACATCGAACGGGTGCGCGAGCACCTGGGCGTCGAGCGGTGGCTGGTGCTGGCTGCCTCGTGGGGCAGCACCCTCGCCCTCGCCTACGCCCAGCGCCACCCCGGGCGGGTCACCGAGATGGTGCTGTTCAACGTCGTCACCACCTCCCGGCGGGAGATCGAGTGGATCACCCGGGCGATGGGGCGGATCTTCCCGGAGCAGTGGGCCCGCTTCCGCGACGGCGTGCCGCCCGGCGACCGCGACGGCGATCTCGCCGACGCGTACGCGCGGCTGTTGGCCGACCCGGACCCGGCGGTGCGGGAGCGTGCGGCCCGGGACTGGTGCTCCTGGGAGGACACCCACGTCGCCACGCTGCCCGGGCACCGCCCGGACCCGGCCTTCGCCGACCCGGCGTTCCGGATGACGTTCGCTCGCCTGGTCACCCACTACTGGCGGCACGCCGCGTTCCTGCCCGACGGCGAGTTGCTGCGCGGTGCGCGGCGACTGGCCCGCATCCCCGGGGTGCTGGTGCACGGCCGCCTCGACATCAGCAGCCCCGTCGACATCCCCTGGCAGCTGGCTCGGGCCTGGCCGGCGGCACGCCTGGAACTGCTGGACGCCGCCGGTCACGGCGCCGGACCCGGCCTGGCCGACCGCGTCCGCGCCGCCCTGGCCGAGTTCGCCGCGACACGCTGAGCGCCGGCACCCGAGGCCGGCTCGCGGCCCCGTCGGTCAGCCGGCGGCCAGGGCGGCGCGCAGCGGGTTCGCCTTCGCCGCCGCCTCGGCGACCTCGGCGTCGGGGTCGCTGCCCCAGGTGATGCCGCCGCCGGCCCACAGGTGCAGCCGGTCGGCGTCGGCGGCGGCGGTGCGGATGGTCAGGCCCAGGTCGATCCGGTCCGGGGCGACCCAGCCGAGCGCGCCCATGGCGGCACCGCGGCCGACCGGCTCCAGGGCGGCGATGTGCTCCAGCGCCGCGAGCTTCGGCGCGCCGGTGACCGACCCGCCGGGGCAGACCGCGCGCAGCAGGTCGGCCAGGCCCAGACCGTCGGCGGGGACCGCCGACACGGTCGACTCGGCCTGCCACAGGTCGCACCAGCGCCGCACCGCGAACAGATCGTCGACGCGGACGCTGCCGGTACGGGCGACCCGCGCGAGGTCGTTGCGTTCCAGGTCGACGATCATGACGTGTTCGGCGCGTTCCTTCGCCGAGGCGAGCAGGTCGGCGCGGCCGGCGGCGGTCGCCGGGCGGGTGCCCTTGATCGGGCGGGTGAGCACCCGCCCGGCGGTGACCTCGACCAGGGTTTCCGGGGAGGCGCAGCCGATCGCCCAGCCGCTGCCGGTGAGGACACCGCCGTAACGGGCACCGGGCAGCGCGCCGAGGCGGGCGAGAGCCGGCAGCGGGTCGCCGGTGTAGCGGGCGGCGGCGTGCCCGACGACGTTGACCTGGTAGACGTCGCCGCGGCCGATGGCGTCGCGGACCGCCCGCACGGCGTCGGCGTGCTGCCGGGACGTCCAGCTCGGCGCCCAGTCGCCGAGCCACCACCCGCCGGCCGGACGCCGCACCGCCCCGCCGGCGGCGCGGCGCGCGACCGCGTGGCCGTAGACGACGACGGCGACCTCGGGCAGCGTCGGCGTGGGGGTGGGCGCGCCGGGCGTCCCGCCGGTGAGCAGCGCGCCGGCGGCGGCCGAGACGTAGAGGGCGGCCCCGCACACGCCGTGCGCGCCGTGCCTGCCGGCCGGACGGGCCAGGTCGTCGAGGGCCAGACCGTGCTCGGCGAGGAAGCGCTGGGCGAGCGCGGCCGGGTCGCCGCCGTCGACCGGCCGCCACTCCCAGCGGTCCCGCTCGACGAGGGCGGCGCGGCAGCCCGCCGGCGCCCCCGGCACATCGACCGCTATCCGTGGGAGCGTTTCCACGCCGTCCGGTCCAATCTGCCTCATCCGTTCAGTGGATTCGGGTACCGCACGCGCGGACATGCTCGATACTTGTCGCTTTCGCTTGGTACTGTGCGTCACTGGTCATGTGAACCATGACACAGTGCCCCCACAGTCCGGAGAACCCGATGTGTCAGCACCAACCCACCTGCCCCTCCGCCGATGCGACCGACCGGGACGCCGCCAGAGTCATCGCCTGCTTTCCTGAACAGGGCTGGAGCCTGCTCTGCAACGGGGTCATCGTCTTCGAGGACACCGGTGAGCTGCTCCCGGACGGGCGGAGCATCGCCCCGCACCGCGGCCCGGCCCGCCACGCCCTCGTCGCCTGAGACGAACACACTGCGTCACTTACCCGTTCACGTCGACCCCAGGCTAGTCCCCCGGTCCCGGACACCCGGAGCCGACCCGACCGGCCGGGGCGCCCGCGACAGCGCCCCGGCGACGGCCAGTCAGTCCTCGAAGGCCTCCGGCGCCGGACAGGAGCACACCAGGTTGCGGTCGCCGTACGCGCCGTCGATGCGCCGTACCGGCGGCCAGTACTTCCCCGCCCGGTCCACGCCGGCCGGGTAGCCGCCCACCGACCGCGGGTACGGGTGGGGCCACTCGTCCCCGGACACCATCGCCGCGGTGTGCGGGGCGTTGGCCAGGGGGTTGTCGCCCGCCGGCCACTCCCCCGACCCCACCTTGTCGATCTCCGCCCGGATCGCGATCATCGCCTCGCAGAACCGGTCCAGCTCGGCCAGGTCCTCACTCTCGGTGGGCTCCACCATCAGCGTGCCGGCCACCGGGAACGACATCGTCGGTGCGTGGAAGCCGTAGTCGATCAGCCGCTTCGCCACGTCGTCCACGCTCACCCCGGTGGCCCTGGTCAGCGGCCGCAGGTCCAGGATGCACTCGTGGGCCACCAGGCCCTTGTTGCCGGCGTACAGCACCGGGTAGTGCCCGCGCAGCCGCGCCGCCACGTAGTTCGCCGCCAGCACCGCCACCCCGGTCGCGCGGGTCAGGCCGGTCGCGCCCATCATCCGCAGGTACGCCCACGGGATCGGCAGGATCCCCGCCGACCCGTACCGGGCCGCCGAGATCGCCGGCCGGCCCGCCTCGGCGACGAGCGGGTCACCGGGCAGGAACGGCGCCAGGTGCGAGCGCACCGCCACCGGGCCGACGCCGGGGCCGCCACCGCCGTGCGGGATGCAGAACGTCTTGTGCAGGTTCAGGTGCGACACGTCCGCCCCGAACTTGCCGGGCTTGGCGAACCCGACCAGCGCGTTGAGGTTCGCCCCGTCGACGTACACCTGCCCGCCGGCGTCGTGGACCTTCGCGCACAGCGACGCGATCCCGGTCTCGTACACGCCGTGCGTCGACGGGTACGTCACCATGATCGCCGCCAGCGCGTCGCGGTGCTTGTCGATCTTCGCGTCGAGGTCGACCAGGTCGATGTTGCCGTCGGAGTCGCAGCCGACCACCACCACCCGCATGCCGGCCATCACCGCGGACGCGGCGTTGGTGCCGTGCGCCGACGACGGGATCAGGCACACCTCCCGGTGCTCCTCGCCGCGCGAGCGGTGGTAGGCGCGGATCGCCAGCAGGCCGGCCAACTCGCCCTGCGAGCCGGCGTTGGGCTGCACGCTTACCGCGTCGTAGCCGGTCACCTCGGCCAGCCAGCGCTCCAGCTGGGAGATCATCTCCCGGTACCCGGCGGTCTGCGACTCCGGCGCGAACGGGTGCACGTGCGCGAACTCCGCCCAGCTGATCGGCTCCATCTCGGTGGTCGCGTTGAGCTTCATCGTGCACGAGCCCAGCGGGATCATGCCCCGGTCCAGGGCGTAGTCGAAGTCGGCCAGCCGGCGCAGGTAGCGCAGCATCGCCGTCTCCGAGTGGTGGGTGCGGAACACCGGGTGGGTGAGGAACTCCGACGTGCGCGACAGGGCGGCCGGCAGGGCCTCGTCCGCGGCGCCGTCGAACGCCGCCACGCCGAACGCCGCCCACACCTTCTCCAGGTGCGCCACCGTGGTGGTCTCGTCGCAGGAGATCCCGACCCGGTCGGCGTCGACCAGCCGCAGGTTCACCCCCCGCTGCTCGGCGGCGGCGACCACGTCGGCGGCCCGGCCGGGCACGGTCGCGGTGACGGTGTCGAAGAACGCGACGTCCGCGACGCGCACGCCCCCGGCGCGCAGCCCGGCCGCGAGCCGCGCCGCCATGCCGTGGGTACGCGCCGCGATCTCCCGCAGCCCGTCCGGCCCGTGGTAGACGGCGTACATGCCGGCCATCACCGCGAGCAGCACCTGGGCGGTGCAGATGTTGCTGGTGGCCTTCTCCCGCCGGATGTGCTGCTCGCGGGTCTGCAACGCCAGCCGGTAGGCGGGGTTGCCGTCGGCATCGCGGGACACCCCGACCAGCCGGCCGGGCAGCATCCGCTCCAGGCCGGCACGTACGGCCAGGTAGCCGGCGTGCGGCCCGCCGAACCCCATCGGTACGCCGAACCGCTGGGTGGTGCCGGCGGCGATGTCCGCGCCGATCTCCCCGGGCGGGCGCAGCAGGGTCAGCGCCAGCAGGTCCGCCGCCACGGTCACCAGCGCGCCGGCGGCGTGCGCGGCCTCGACCAGGCCGGCGTGGTCGCGCACCGCACCGGACGCCCCGGGGTACTGCAGGTGCAGACCGAAGAAGTCGCCCGGCAGGTCCTCGGTGTCCAGGTTGACCACCCGTACGTCGATGCCCAGCGGCTCGGCCCGGCCGGCGATCACCGCGATCGTCTGCGGCAGCGCGTCGGCGTCGACCACGTACACCGGGCTCTTGCTCCTGGCCGCGCGGCGGGCCAGGGTCATCGCCTCGGCCGCGGCGGTGCCCTCGTCGAGCATGGAGGCGTTGGCGGTGGCCAGGCCGGTCAGGTCGGTGACCATGGTCTGGAAGTTCAGCAGCGCCTCGAGCCGGCCCTGGCTGATCTCCGGCTGGTACGGCGTGTACGCGGTGTACCAGGCCGGGCTCTCCAGCACGTTGCGGCGGATCACCGCCGGGGTGTGGGTGCCGTGGTAACCCAGGCCGATCATGGACACGGCGACGGTGTTGCCGGCCGCCAGGGCGCGCAGCTCGGCGAGGGCGTCGTGCTCGCTGGCCGGTTCGGGCAGGTCGAGGGTGCCGTGCCAGCGGATCACCTCGGGGATCGCCGCGTCCATCAGCTCGTCGATCGAGCCGTAGCCGACGACCTCCAACATCCGGCGCTCGTCGTCCGGGCCGGGGCCGATGTGGCGGGCGGCGAACTGCTCTGCGGTCATGGGCGGCGCCTCCGGGGGGCGAGGTCGACAGGTCGGCCTCCCCCTCTGTCGCACCCGAGGGTGCTCCACAGTGCCTGCCCACGAGGTCCTTTTGCCTGAGAGGTTCCGGGGAGGATTTGCCCCTTCGGCGCCGCTCCGGGTGATTTCCGGGCGGTCTCTCCCACGCGGGTGCTACCGGCACGGTCAACGCTACCAGTGGGTGGGTCTCCCTCAACGGGCGAGCGGCCGCGCCGCGCAGGCCCGCTCGGCGAGCGCCGGCAGCAGCACGCCCAGCGGCGCGTCCACGCTCAGGGCCGCGTACGCGTCGCCGCGCGTCGGGCCCTGGTTGACGATGGCGACCGGGACGCCTTCCTTCGCCGCCCGCAGCACGAACCGTCGTCCGGACATCACCGTCAACGACGAGCCGAGCACCAGCAGCAGCCGGGCGCCGGCGACCATCGCGAAGCACCGGGCGACCCGGGCCGCCGGGACCGTCTCGCCGAAGAACACCACGTCCGGTTTGAGCATGCCCGTGCCGCACAGCGTGCAGTCGACCACCCGGAACCGGGCCACCGCCTCGTCGTCGAGGTCGACGTCACCGTCGGGGTTGACCGCCACCGCCCGCGCGTCGAAACCCGGGTTGGCCTCGGTCAGCCGCCGGTGCAGTTCCTCCCGGGAGGTGCCGTTGCCGCAGCCCAGGCAGCTCACCTCGTCGAGGCGGCCGTGCAGCTCCACCACCTGGTCGCTGCCGGCGGCGGTGTGCAGGCCGTCGACGTTCTGGGTGATGATCCCGTCGACCAGGCCGGCGCGTTGCAGGCGGGCCACCGCCCGGTGCCCGTCGTTGGGGGCCGCCCGGGCGATCGTGCGCCACCCGACGTGGCTGCGCGCCCAGTAGCGGCGCCGGGCCTGCGCGTCGCCGGTGAACGTCTGGTACGTCATCGGTGTGTGCCGCCGGGCCGCGCCGCTCGGCCCCCGGTAGTCCGGAATGCCCGACTCGGTGGACAGGCCGGCGCCGCTGAGCACCACCACCCCACCGCCGGTCACCAGCTCGGCCAGCATCTCCACCCGCTCGCTCACCCCGCCCATGCTGCCCCAACACGGGCCCCCGCGCCCACCGGGACCGTCGCCGCCCGCACCCGGCGGCCCGGTAGGTTCGGCGGTATGCGTGTCGTCATCGCCGGAGGCCACGGCAAGATCGCCCGACTGCTGGAACGGGACCTCGCCGGGCGCGGCGACGTCGCCGTCGGCCTGATCCGCAACCCGGGCCACGCCGCCGCCCTCACCGCCGCCGGCGCCCACCCGGTGGTGTGCGACCTGGAACACGCCGACCTCGACGCGGTCGCCGCGCACCTGGCCGGCGCCGACGCGGCCGTCTTCGCCGCCGGCGCCGGCCCGGGCAGCGGCGCCGCCCGCAAGGACACCGTCGACCGGGCGGCCGCGGTGCTGCTCGCCGACGCCGCCCAGGCCGCGGGCGTGCGCCGCTACCTGCTGGTCTCGTCGATGGGCGTGGAGCAGCCACCCGCGCCGGGCACCGACGAGGTGTGGGCGGCGTACCTGCGGGCCAAGAAGGCCGCCGAGGACGACATCACCGCCCGCGACCTGGACGCGACGGTGCTGCGGCCCGGGCGGCTCACCGACGACGAACCCACCGGCCGGATCACCCTCGCCCGGCACGTGCCGCGCGGGGCGGTCACCCGCGCCGACGTCGCCCGCGTCCTGGTCGGGCTGCTGGCCGCGCCCGCCACCGCCGGCCTGACCCTCGAGCTCGTCAACGGCGACACCCCGATCGCCGACGCCCTGGGCGCCGTCACGTCAGCTTGAGCCACCAGTTGAGGGTTCACCAGCGTCCTTGACTGCCCGGCCGGGAAAAGTCTCAACAAGCATTTCAATGAGAAAATTGAAGGTGTGAACGCCGACGAGATGACCCGCCACATCCTCGACACCTTCGACGGGGTCACCGCCCTGCGGGCCGGCGGTGACACCTTCCTGATCTACGACCCGCACGGCGACCTGCCCCCCGAGCGGCAACTCCCGTTCGCCACGATCGTCACCGGCGACCACTACGACACCGTGTCCCGCCTCGACCGGCCGGGCGCCTACCGCCTCAACATCGGGCTGACCAAGGCCACCTACACCCAGCGGTTCGGCCCCCCGCCCACGGCCCGCGACGAGCACGGCGTCCTGGCCACCGGCGTCGACCAAGCGCAGGTCGACACCCTGCTGCCGCACCCCCACTACGCCTCCCAGCACTGGGTGTGCGTGGTCAACCCGGCCGAGGCGACCCTGCCGCAGCTGCACACGCTGCTGGCCGAGGCGCACGCCTTCGCCGCACGCAAGTACGCCAACCACCGCGCCCGCCGCTCACCGGCCTGACCCCGGTGTGGGGACGGCCCGCGGCGGCCGGCCCCACACCGGCGTCAACGCTGACCGTGGCGGGGCAACGCGCCCTGCCCGGCCCCGGCACCCACCGGCGTCCCGTTGTCCTGCGCCAGCCGCTGCATCGTCCGCGCCAGGTGCTGGCTGCCGTCGTCGAGATGCCGCGCCGCCGCCTGCATGTGCGAGATCATCATCTCGCCGTAGATGCGCAGCGCCTCCCGCGTCGCCACCGAGTCGTCGAAGCTCGCCCCGGCCGACGCCCGGTACTCCTGCACCGCCCGCTCCGCCTCCTGCCGCGCCTCCTCCGCCGCCGCGCGCACGTAACTCTCGTACTGCGTCCGGGCGTACTCGGCGACCCGCCGGGCGTAGTCGTGGGCCTGCGCGATGATCTGCTCCGCCTCGCGCTGCGCCGCCGACAGCAGGTTCACCTCCTTGGCCGCCGGCATCGTCGACGCCGCCGGCGCGCTCGGCAGCACCCCGTGCCGATGCAGCTCCAGGTGGTTGTTGAGCCGCTCGTTCTCCGCCCGCAGATGCGCGATCTGCGACGACAGCACATCCAGCTCGTCGGCCACCTGCACCCGGAACCGGTCCACGTCGGCGTTGTCGTAGCCGCGGCGGGTGAACGGCGCCGTGCCGAACTCCCACCGCCGCACCCGGTCCGCCGTGATCCGCACCTGCAGACCGCTGGACACGTGCTTACCGTCGTACCTGCTGATCGGACTCGCGGTCACCGTAACCCTCCGGAATTGTCAGCGGCGGACACCGCCTGCACGGCCATCCGCCACGACGGGCCGTACCAGTGCTTGCCCAGACCCTCGTGGTGCAGCTGGCCCGCGTGGTAACCGGCGCGGTCCAGCGTGGCGATCGCGTGCGACACCATCGCGTCCGAACCGCACACGTACACGTGCCGGGACCGCCAGTCCCCGTCGGCCAGCGCCCGGTCCACCGGATAGGTGAACTCCCCCGGCCGGTTCGCGTCGCTGCCCACCACGTAGCTGACCGACAGCCACGGGTACGACGACGCCAGCTTGTCGATCACGTCGCTGTCGTAGAACTCCATCCGCGACCGGGCCCCCACGTACAGGTCGACCCGCCGCCGGGAACCCTCCGCGGCGACCTGCTCCACGAGCGCCTTCACCGGCGCCCACCCGGTACCACCGGCCAGCAGCAGCAGATCCGCCGAACCCGCCGAGGCCAGGGTGAGCCGGTCCCCCACCGGCGCCGACAGGTTGACCTGGTCACCGGTCGTGCACCCGTACACCAGACGCGAGGACACCGCCCCGCCCGGCGCGGCCCGCACGTGCAACTCCAGCGTGCCGTCCGAACGGGGCGCGTTCGCCGGCGAGTAGTACCGCCACGACCGCACCGCCGGGTGCGACACACCGATCGACTGGCCGGGGGTGAACGGCAGCAGGTACTGCGGGCGCAACGTCAGCACCGCCACGTCGAACGCCCGCCGTTCGTGGCCGACGATCTCCGCCACCCACCACGGCGGGTTGACCGCCTCCGCCGCCTGCGCGCCCTCGGTCATCACCTTGGCGACCAGCCCGTACGCGCCGGCCCAGTCCTGGGCCAGCTCCTCGGTCCACTGGTCGCCGAGGAAATGCTGCAAGGTGGCCAGCAGCGCCTCACCCACGGCCGGGTAGTGCTCCGCGCGCACGGCGAACTTCCGGTGGTCGGCGCCGAGGTCGGTGAGGAACCCGACCAGCCGGTCGACCTGATCCACGTGCGACACGATGTGCCCCAGCGCGGTCACCAGCCGGTCCCGCTGACCCGCCATGTTCGTCGGGAACATCTGGCGGGTCTCGGGATGCGCCAGGAACAGCGTCGAGTAGAAGTAGAGCGGCACCTGGTCGCCGTGCGCGGCGACCAGGGACCAGCTCTGCTTGAGCCGGGCGGCGTCCACGCTCAGGCGCCCGTCCGGGTTCCGCCGGCCACCACCTGGTCCTGCACCTCGGCCAGCACGGCCTGCACGTCGGTGATGACGTCGCCCGGTACGCCCAGATCGGTAAGCGTCTCGGTCAGGTGCCCGCCGACCTTCGCGTAGTGCGCCGCCGGGATGTTCAGCGGCTGGTGCGCCTCGGCCAGGCCACGCCCGGCGTACTCGTTCGGCCCGCCGAGGACCACGGCCAGCATCAACGCCAGGTGCCGCCGCTGCGTCGTCATGTCCACGTCGGTGAAGTAGCCGGCCAGCTCGGGGTCGGCCAGGACCTTGTCGTAGAACAGCTCCACGGCCGCCTTGACCGAGCTGGCGCCGCCGATGCGTTCGTAGTGGGACGTAGGGGCGGTCTCTTCGGTAACCGTCACGGTCGGTTCCTTCCGCGATGACAGGGGTTCGCGCTGGGGTCGGCGCGCAGGGGTACGTCCGCCCGCTTTCGGAGCCTCGCCGTCACCGGGAGGACGCGATGGGGACCATAGCGCGTTGCGACGTTCCGGTCACCGCCGCCCTATCGGATTCCCGACAACCCTCCACCACGGACAGTAACCAATCGGGAGTCCATCATCGACGCACCGCCAGTACGCGGACACAGTCCGTTTCGGACGGCGGCAAATTTCCACTATGGGCGTGACAATCCCATGAAGCGCACATCGCACGACGACCGCCGCGGAACCCGCCCCCACCAAGGCGTCCAGCCCTCGCGCACCACCCCGAACGCGACCCCGAACACCCCACCGACGAGCTGACCCACCCGACCGGCCACGCCACGACGGAAACAACCCAGAGTAATTACAAGATCTCAGACCGCGTCGGCGCGTCGCAGCCACGCCGCACCCGCGGCACCGCCCCGACGATCAGCCCGCCCGCCGCCGCGCCCGCCGCGCCGCCAACTCGTCACCCACCACGTCCGAAGCCGCCGGCTCCGGACCGGCCACCGGCCCCTGACCCGCCGGCTCCTGACCCGCCGGCTCCGCCGGAAGGTGCGACAACGAACCCTGGATCTCCTTGAACGCGCCACCGATCGCGATGCCGAACACCCCCTGGCCGCCCTGCAACAGGTCGACCACCTCCTCCGGCGACCGGCACTCGTACACCGTCGTCCCATCGGAGATCAACGTGATGCCCGCGAGGTCCTCCACCCCACGCGACCGCAACGCCTCGATCGCCTTGCGGATGTTCTGCAACGACACCCCGGCGTCCAGCAGCCGCTTGACCACCTTCAGCACCACCAGGTCCCGGAACGAATACAACCGCTGCGTCCCCGAACCCGACGCGTCCCGCACACTCGGCACCACCAGAGCAGTCCGAGCCCAGTAGTCCAACTGCCGGTAGCTGATGCCCACCGCGTGGCACGCCGTCACACCCCGGTAGCCCACCGCGCCGTCACCGTCCGTCGCCACCGACGCGCCCTGCTCCGAACCCGAATCGGGATCCCGCGGCTCCTGCATCCGGACAACCTCCCCGCCGTGCGGTGACACGCCGCTTCCGCAACGCGCACCCCTCGATACGGCAACCCTAACGCCGCACCAGACGGTTACCGGGGAACAACAGCAACGACACGCCGCGCGCACCACACGCCGACCCCAGCCGTCACCCACCGTGACGACACCGGGCCGCCGGTCAGCCGGCGAAATCCTCCGGACGCACCTGCTCCAGGAACTCGCGGAACTTCTCCACCTCGTCCTCCTGCTCATCCGGAATCACGATCCCGGCCTCACTGAGGACCTCCTCGGCACAACGAATGGGCGCACCCACCCGCAACGCCAACGCGATGGAATCACTCGGCCGCGCCGACACCCGCACCCCGTCACCGATCAACAAATCGGCGTAGAACACGTTCTCCTTCAACTCGGTGATCTCCACCGCCCGCAACGGCGCCTTCAACGCCGCCAACACATCCCGAAGAAGATCATGAGTCAACGGTCGCGCCGGCTTGACCCCCTGCTGCTCGTAGGCGATCGCCGTCGCCTCGACCGCGCCGATCCAGATCGGCAGATAGCGGTCCCCCTCGACCTCCCTGAGCAGGACGATCGGCTGGTTGCTCGGCAGCTCCACCCGAACCCCGACCACGCTCAGCTCGCGCACCGCCGCCTCCGTGTCGTTGTCACCTACGCCGCACCGCGCCCTTCCTGCACGGTACACGGACCGCGACACGGCCGTCCCACGCGCTGCAAGCGCCACGCCCGCGCCAGAAAGGGGTTACCCCGGCAAGCCTACGGCACGCTTCCCCGCGCAGATCTTTCCGCACCGGGGCACGTCACCGGCCCAACGTCGACCGCAACCCCACCCGCACCAACGCCGCGTGCAACTGCTGCGACAAGGCCACCAACTCCCGCGCGGTCTCCGCCGCACGCGCCCGCGCCGCCGGATCACTCTGCCGCGCCAACGGCGCCACCAACTGCGCGAACAGACCCACCTCACGATCCGCCGCCGTCCGGTACCCACGCAGATGCCGCGGCTCCAACCCGTACGCCGCCAGACCCGCCACCGCCCGCGCGATGATCAACGCGTCCTCGTCGTACCAACCCGGCGGATCCGACACCACCACACCGAGCCGCTCCAACTCCGCAAGCGTCGACTCGTCGACCCCGCTGCGCGCCACCAACTCGGCCCGGTCCAGCCGCACCTCCGGCGACTCGACCTCCGCGTCCCGCCCCGGCACCTCACCACCGGGACCCACCGCCACCAGCGTCGGCCGCGACCGGCCCGACGGCCCACCCGCCGCGTCCCACTCCGCCAACTGCTCACGGATAACCCGCAACGGCAGATACTGGTCCCGCTGCGCGGCCAACACGAACCGCAACCGCGCCACATCGTCCCAGCTGTACTTCCGATACCCCGCCGCCGTCCGCTGCGGCTCCACCAGACCCTCAGCCTCGAGGAACCGCAGCTTCGACAACGTCGTATCGGGAAAATCCACCCGCAACTGGGCCAGCACCTCGCCGATACTCATCAACGGCTGCGTACGGGCCGACCCCGGCGCGGCGGACGCCGCAGGCTCGTTCACCCCCGGCCGGCCTCGCCCTCCGGGCGCGGACCGGCGATGAACACCACCCGGAACTTGCCGATCTGCACCTCGTCACCATTGCTCAACGTGGCCGCCTCGACCCGCTCCCGGTTCACGTACGTCCCGTTCAGGCTGCCCACGTCACGCACCGTGAACGTCCCACCGTCACGGTGGAACTCCGCGTGCCGCCGCGACACCGTCACGTCGTCCAGGAAGATGTCACTGTCGGGGTGCCGCCCACTGGTCGTCACGTCGTGATCCAACAGGAACCGGGCACCAGCGTTCGGACCCCGCCGGACCACCAGCAGCGCCATCCCCGGCGGCAACGAACCGGACATCCGGCTCGGCACCACATCGGTGTCCGGCCCCTCCAGGACCTCGTCGAGCGAACCGAGATTGAGCGTCGAAGTGACGTCGAGCGGGGGGAACTCGTCGTCTGGGCGCGTCATGGGGACCACCTCACGGATCTGTTCGGTCGGCGTCGGGTAATGGCGGGTCTGGCCGCCGGGCAGTCTCTCACCCGGCGGCTGGCTCCCCGTGCCAGGGAAGGCAATTCCGCAACGCTCAACTATCGGGTTCTCGGTCGACTGGGCGAGCCTAGCCAGCGCCGAAATGCAGGGCAACCGGACGCGCGGAACCAACCGCAGCACCGGCAAGGGCACACTCAGCTCTCGGTGAGCTCGCGATACGCGCCCGCCGACAGCAGGCCGTCCACCGCAGCCGGATCATCCGGCGTGATCTCCACCAACCAACCCGCACCGTACGGATCAGTGTTGATCACCTCCGGGGTGTCGCCCAACGCCTCGTTGCGCGCCGACACCGTCCCACTCACCGGGGCGTAGATCTCCGACACGCTCTTGGTCGACTCGATCTCACCCAACGACTCACCGGCGGCCACCACCGAGCCCGCCTCAGGCAGCTGGACGTACACGATGTCACCCAGCGCGTCCTGCGCGAAGTGCGTGATACCGACCCGCACCGCACCGTCGCCGCCGCCCGCAACCCACTCGTGCTCGGCGGTATACCGCAGATCCTCAGGAATCACCAGACGCGTCCTTCATCCATCGGTGCGCCGGCCCGACAGGTGACCGGCGCGGCCGCGCCGGTCACGAGACCGGACGGGCGTGTTCCAGCTTGATCGGCGCGTGCAGCGCCGAAACCTCGGCAACCTCACGATCCTCGACGATCACCGTACCGCCGTCGCCCGCGACCGTCGCGACCACCCCGCCCGGAATGTTCAACGCCGTGCGCATCGTCGCCGGATCCCCGATCACCGTGATCGTGTACGGACCAGTCAACCGCCGGCCGTCCACGACCAACGACCCGTTCTCCCCGTCCAGGAAGAACGTCGACGCGATGATCCGCACCGTCGCCCGGTCACCACCGGAGATCTGCATCGCCTCCGCACCCGCGCCCCGAAGCTCCTGCACCGCGTCCAGCACCCGGATCGCCCGAACCGGCTTCCCGCCACCCGGCTCGAACCGCACCGACAACCCCGGACCCGTCGCCGGCAACGTGCCCGCCAGGATCCCCAGCTCGTCCGCCCGCCGCGTCGCCTCCTCCAGCGCCGCCGCCCGGCCCTGCTCACCGGAGCGCAACTGCCGCTGACTCTCCTCCAGCGCCGCGATGTCCTGCCGCAGCCGGACCTCCCGCGCGTTCAGGTCGTACAGGATCCGCACCAGGTCCTCCTGGCGCGCCGCCGACGTCGTCGGATCATCCGACGTCGTCCGCAACTGCTCGACAAGCGTGAACCCCAGCAACGCCAGCAGCACCGCGATCATCACCGTCGCCGAACTCACGCCCCGCCGGCCCGTGCCCGCCACCGGCGCGTCCGGCCGCGCCGCCGTCGCCTCCTCCGCGCCGGACGGCTCCGCCTCCCGATCCGGCTCCGCCTCCGGCGCCAACGGACTCAACTCGTCCGGATCCGGCGCGTCCGGCCGCGGGTCCGGCTCACCCGCCGGTCCCGACGGGCGACCCGGACCCGCCGGCTGCGGCCACCCGGTGCCCGTCTCCGTGTGCTCGTCGCTGCTCATCGCCACAAACCTACGCCCGGAACAGGTGCCGGCGGATCGCCGCCACGTTCCCGAAGATCCGCACCCCCAGTACGACCACCACACCCGTGGACAGCTGGCTACCCACTCCCAACTGGTCCCCCAGGTACACGATCAGAGCCGCCACCAGCACATTCGAGATGAACGACACCACGAACTGCTTGTCGTCGAAGATCCGGTCCAGCTTCGCCCGCACCCCGCCGAACACCGCGTCCAACGCCGCCACGACCGCGATCGGCAGGTACGGCTGCAACGCCGCCGGCACCGTCGGATCGAGCCACAGCCCCAACCCGACACCCGCGAGCAACGCCAACACCGCGATCATCGACCACCTCCGGAGGGGCTGGGAGACGTCCGCGAACCGGACGGCCCCGGACTTACCGACCCACCCGACGGCGTCGGAGACGGGGTGGCCGGCGGCTGCGCGTACTGTAGCCGCGGCTCCGGCGCGGCCGGCAGGGTGAGGTCCTCGGCGTCCCGGACCCCGAACGACAAGCCCGTCTTCTCGGCGACCTGCCGCATCGTCGCCGCGGTGCGGCTGCGCTCGAACCGCTCCCGCATCTCCTCCGGACCGATCGCCGACACCTCGTACGGCCCGGTCACCGGCCGGAAGTCCACGAGGATCGCCTGACCCGCGAACCGGATCGTCGAGGTCGCCGTCAACCGCTGCCCGTTGATCGAGATCGCCTCCGCGCCCGCCGCCCACAGGTCGTTCGCCACACCCTGCAGATCCGTGTAGATCACCCGCGGCGGCCCCGCGTCGGAACCGGTCATCGCGTCCTCGTCCGGCGGCGCGTCGGCCAGCCGCACCACCACACCGTCACCGCGCACCCGCCCCAACCCGGTGCCCGCCTCCAGGTTGCGCAGCCGCGCCGCCTCCGAGCCGCCCAACGCGGCCGCCCGCTGCCGGGCCACCTCGGCGCGCAGCTGGTCCGCCCGCTCCGACAACCGGTCGGTCTCGCTCTCCCGCTGCTTGATCTGCTCCACCAGGCCCTGCCGGGCCTGGCTGCGCCCGGGCGCCTCGGCCACCGTCTGCCGGTACGCCACCGCGAACAGGAAACCCAGCACCACCAGGACGACGAGCGTCACCGTGCGGACCGACCACGACCCCCACCCGGGCGGCGGTTCCTCCCGCCGGCGGGCCGCCGCGTCGGCGTACCCCGGCTCCAGGGGGTTGCGGAACAACTCGGTGAGGAAATCCGGCGCGTACACCCGCGAGCCCGGCTCCCGGTTCTCCGTCGGCGTGCCGGTCATCGCACCGCCTCCCGCACCAGCCGGCGGGCCTGGACCACGTACATCGCGCCGGCCACCCAGTACAGGGCCAACCCCCACCAGGCCAGGCCCCAGCCGATCGCGCCGGCGGCGCCCGCCACGCCCGGCACCGCCGCCGCCAGCAGCAGGATCGGGAACGCGGCAAGCAGCAGGAACGTCGCCGTCTTGCCGACGTAGTGCACCGGCGGCGGACCGTACCCGTGCCGCCGCAGCACGGCGAGGGACCCCACCAGGAGCAGCTCACGCGCCAGCAGCGCGGCCGTGAACTGCCACGGCACCACCTCGCGGACGGTGAACGCGATAAGCGTGGCCAGGATGTACAGGCGGTCCACGAGCGGGTCGAGCAGCTCACCGAGGCGGCTCACCTGCCCCAACCGCCGGGCGACCCAGCCGTCCACCCAGTCGGTGGTGCCACCGACGGCCAGCACCACGATCGCGGCCACGTCGGCGTGCTCCACGAGCAGCAGGTAGAGGAACAGCGGAACCCCGAGCAGCCGGACGAAACTGATCAGGTTCGGCAGGGTGAGGACCTGGTCGGCGGGCTCGCCGGAGGCTCGCGGATGCCCTGCCCGAGCCGGCCGACGCGACACCGAACCTCCTTCGCGCCGCGCTCCGGCGCGGCCGGGAACGGCCGGCGCGCGAAGTCGTACGCACTGTCGGGCCGGCTGCCACCGGCTCCCCCTGCGGCCCGTGGCGTGGGCCGCTCTCCGACGCGGCCCGCGATCGCGTGGGATCACGGGCCGGGCAAGTTGCGGTGCCACTATATCCGCCCGCTCTCCGCCTTCCCGGATCCGCCGGTGTGCCGTCGGCGCGTGCTTCCGTGATGTGGTGACCATCACGTCGCGTAAAGCGTCCTAGGAAACTGGTGACCGCTGCTGACGACCCGCACGCGGGGCGACCGGACGGTCAGTTGTCGCCGCGTGCGGCGACACCGCCGTGGAAGGCGTCCGGCACCGGCGCGGGCGGCCCCTCCGGGCGCCAGTCGGTGATCGGGACGATCCCGTCCGCGGTGGGCGTCCACCGCCCGAGCAGCGGGGGGAACGCCGCCGGCGCGCGCATCCGGAAGGTGGGCCCCATCATCGCCAGGGCCTGCGGGTACGCCGCCAGCTCCTCGGTGTCGAAGTCCACCGCGAGCAGGCTGCCCGGCGCGGTCGCCTCGTACAGCTCGTCGAGGGTACGGGCGAGCGTCCCGTCGTCGAGGAACGCGGCCAGTCCCAGGAAAACCACCCCCACCGGCCTCCTCCCCCACCCCGGGACGAACCGGTGCAGCTGAGCCCTGTCGACCGTGCCGATGTCGGTGGCGTCCCCGAAGCCGTAGCCGGCCCGGTCGCTGCCGGCGAGAAGCCGCTGGCCGAGCCGGATCGTGACCGGGTCGACATCGGTGTAGAGCACGGTGGCCTCCGGCGCGGCCTCGTGCACGTTGCCCATCGTCGGCACGCCCGCGCCGAAGACCAGGAACCCGTCCACCCCGGCGGCGGCCATCGCCCGCACCGCCCGCCCGAGGAAGGCGCGCAGCTCCCGGAACACCGGCGCGCACGGCCCGTACGCGCCCTCGAAGGCCCGGGCCGCGGCCACGTCGACCGGGAAGTGGTGCTCCCCGCCGAGCCAGTAGTCGATCATTCGTGCGGTGCTCGGCTGCTCCGGCTCAACCATCGACGGCGCTCCCTCCCCGGTGGTCGTCGCCAGCGTACCGACCGGGCGGCCGGGCCGGTATCGCCGCGCGACCGCGCCGTGACCGCGATACTGGCCCCGGAGGTGAGCAGGTGAACTCGGCGGACGGCGCGGCGGTGGTGGTCGGTGTGGACGGCTCCGAGCCGGCGCAGCGGGCGATACGCCTGGCGGCCGTCGAGGCGGCCCGCCGCAACCGCGCGCTGCGCGTCGTCCACGGCTTCATCTGGCCCCTGCTGCACGTGCCGCTGGACGCGCCGGCCGGCGCTCCGCCCGGCGCCGGCCTGCGCCACCAGGCGGAGCAGCTGGTCGCGGACGCGGTCGCCGAGGCCGAGGCGACCGTCCCCGGGCTGCGCGTCTCCGGCGAGATCATCGACGGGGAGGCCGCCGCGGTCCTGCTCGGCGAGTCGCCGACCGCCGTGCTGATCGTCCTCGGCGACCGGGGCCTGGGCGGATTCGCCGCCCTGGTGGTCGGCTCCGTCGCGGTGCAGGTCGCCACCCACGCCGACTGCCCGGTGCTGGTCGCCCGGGGCAGCGACCGCGCCGACGGGCCGGTGGTGGTCGGCGTGGACGGATCGCCGGTGTCCCGGCTCGCGGTGGAGTTCGCGGCGGAGGAGGCCGCGCTGCGCGGCGCCGAACTCGTCGCGGTCCACGCCTACCGGCACCCGACCTCCGGCGGCCCGGGCGACATGCAACCCCTGGTGTACGACGAGAACGAGCTGCGCGACGAGGAGCGGCGGGTTCTCGCCGAATCCCTCGCCGGGATCGCCGAGCGGTGGCCGGACCTGACCGTGCGCCAAACGACCCGCCGGGGCAAGGCCGGCCGGCTGCTGACCGAGGCGTCCGCCGAGGCGCAGCTGCTTGTGGTCGGCGGGCACGGCCGCGGCGGTCTCGCCGGCCTGCTGCTGGGCTCGGTGAGCCACGACGTGCTGCACCACGCCGACTGCCCGGTCGCGGTCGTCCGGGCGCCGCGCTGACCCGCCCCGCCACGGTTGGCCGCCGCCCGGGCGGGTAGACGACCCCGGTACGCCAACGGCGAGGACGACCGGAGGAGGCAGTGATGCCAGGACCACGGCCGGGCAGCAACGCGTACGACAAGCAGCGGGCACGCATGCGGAACGCGATCGACGATTCCGGACGCCGCGTGTCGGACAGCACCGCCGACGAGGTCGCCAACCGGATCCTGCAGCAGGACCGGGGCCAGCGGGGCGTGGTGCGCGGTGACCGCGTCTACGGCCCGAAGGGCGAACGGGAACCCGGAGACCCGCGGTGAGGGCGACCGTCGTCGCCGACGGGGCGATCGCCGGCGCGGTCGGCAGCACCGTCCTGAACGCGGTCACCTACCTGGACATGACGCTGCGGGGCCGCCCGGCGAGCAGCACCCCGCAGCGCAGCGCCGGGCGGGTGGCCGACGTGACGCACCTCGACCTCGGATCCGGGGAGGACGCGGCAAACCGCCGCTCCGGCCTCGGTCCCCTGCTCGGTTACGGGTTGGGCGTCGGCGCCGGCGTGGCGTTCGCGCTGCTGGCCCGGGGACGGCGCATGCCGCTGCCGCTGGCCAGTGGGGTGCTCGGCGGCGGGGTGATGACCATGGCGGACAGCTCGTACGCGGCGCTCGGTGTCAGCGACCCGCGTACCTGGAGCCGGGTCGACTGGCTGTCCGACCTCATCCCGCACCTGGCGTTCGGCCTGGCCGCGGCGGCGACCTGGAACCGCCTGCGGGCGCCGGGCTCCTGACAACGGCACCGACGCGCCGCCCGCCCCGCAGCACGGGGCGGGCGGCGCGGGGCTCGGGTGGTCAGCTCTCGTCCTCGGCGACCGGCTCGGCCGGCGGCCCGTACGGGGAGACCTGCCCCTTCGGCACCGGGCGGCCCTCGTCGCCGTGCGACGAGCCGCGGTTGCGCGGGTGGCCGGTCGGGCCGGGCCCCTTGTTGTCCTGGACGTTCGAGCCTCGGGCGTTGCGCCGGAACTCCTGCTGCTGCGGGTTCGTCACGGCCGTCTCCTTCCAGGTGGGCGGCGTACGCCGCCTCCGTACTCGGGTACCCGCCGCCTCCGGCACCATGCCGGGGCGCTAACCCGGTGCGCAGCGGGTAACACCCGGGTGTGGGCGACAACCGGAGGACGGCGCGGGTGCTGCTGGAGCGGCGCGGGCGCACGTACGCCGAGGAGGCCGGGATCCGGTTGGCCGACCGGCCCGGCCCGCTGTACCAGCTGCTGGTGCTCGCCACCCTGCTGAGCACCCGGATCCGGGCCGGCGTGGCGGTGGCCGCCGCCCGGGAACTCTTCGCCGCCGGCTACCGCACGCCGGCGGCGATGGAGGCGGCCAGCTGGCAGGACCGGGTCGACGCGCTCGGCCGCGGCCACTACCGCCGCTACGACGAGCGGACCGCGACGATGCTCGGCACCGGCGCCCGGCTCTGCCTCGACCGCTGGCGCGGTGACCTGCGCCGGCTGCACCGGGAGGCAGCGGGGCAGCCGGCGCGGCTGCGCCGGCTGCTCACCGAGTTTCCCGGCATCGGGCCCACCGGCGGCGACATCTTCCTGCGCGAGGCCCAGGCGGTCTGGCCGGACCTGCGCCCGTACGCCGACCGGCGGGCGCTCAGCGGGGCGGAGCGCCTGGGCCTGCCCCGGGCCCCGGAACGGCTGGCCGGGCTGGTCGCCGACGCGGACTTCGGGCGCCTCGCGTCGGCGCTGGTCCGGGTGGCCCTGGGCGAGGAGTCCGCGGGCGAGGTGGCCCGCGCGGCGGCCCGCTGAGCGGGCCGGCTCATTTCGCCGCGTTGTTGCCCGGCTTGGTCAGGTGCCACACCAGCAGCGCCGCGAGCACGGCGAGGACGACGAGGCCGCCGCTGAGCCCCTCACCGTCCTCCGGGTCGCGGCCGGTCGTCCCGAAGTAGATCACCGCGAGCCCGGCCAGCACCGTGACGGCGGTCCGCAATCCTCGGTCCTTCACGTTCGTCGACGGTAGCCGGACATCCGCCCAATTAGTCGCAATTCGCGTTTTTCGCCCCGATCGGGGAGTTCAGTCCACCTCGAGGTCGTCGAGGGAGATCTTGTGGGTCATCAGCCAGCGAGCCAACGCCGACATGCCGAACAGCCACAGAGGTGCCGACTCGGTGGTGCCGTTGGTGGCGAAAATCGCGAACCGCAGGTCCGGCGCCCGGTACGCCTCGATGCGCCACTTGTGCTGCCGGTCCCGCCAGATCGCGGATGGGTCCATCCCCCGACGCTAAGGCGGGCGGCGACGACGGCGGGGCCGGTTCGGGCACCCCGCCGGTCAGCGACCGACGACCATCCGCGCGTCGTCGGGCAGCCGGCGCGTCACGCCCCGCCGGTCCAGCAGCTCCAACAGCGGCACGGCCACCCGGCGGGTGGTGTCCAGGGCCTGCCGGGCGGCGCTGAGCGTGAACGGCTGCGGCAGCCCGGCGAGCACCCGCACCGCGCCGTCGAGCGCGCCCGGCAGCAGCACCACGTTGTCGGCCAGCCGTACCAGCGCCCCGGCCCGCACCGCGGCGCCGATCTCCCGGGGCCCCAGGCCCAGCGCGGCCAGGTCCGCCGCCTCCGGGGCCCGGAACGGCTGCCCGGCGTACGCCGACCGGACCCGGGCCACCGCCCGCGCCACCGGCTCGGGCAGGGCGTCGTCGGGCGCCGCCGTCACCCGTCCGGCGTGCAGCCGCAGCGGCGGCCGGACCAGGGCCGCCACCAGAACCCGGTCGGGCAGGTCCAGGCGCTGGCGCAGCAACTCCACCGGCGCGCCCGGGTCCAGCGGGTGCGCGCGGGCGTGCCGGTCGACCTCCTCGGCGAGGCGCGCCGCGAGCCGCCGCCAGTGCTCCGGGTCGGCCAGCCAGTCCCCGGCGACCGGCCGGCCGGCCGGCTCGACGCCCATCCGGAGCAGGTCCCCGGCCCGGACCAGCCGGCGCCGGCGCAGTTCCCCCGGACAGTCGGGGCGGCCGTCCAGGCCGACCAGCACCGCCGCCCGCGCGGCCGCGGCACCCCGCCGGCGAAGTGGTGGCGGGGCCACGTCGAGCACGGTCACGCCGCCGGCGACGTGCCGGCGACCCGGGTCACGCAGCAGCGCCCGGTCACCGACGAGCAGGGGCAGCGGGCGGGCCAGCCGGAGCCGGGCGGTGTCCCGGCCCAGCGGGCGGACCCGCGCCGGCACGGCCGCGGAGCCCACGTGCAGGGTGAGCGTGACCGGCAGGTCCGCGGCGGGGTCGCCGGCCAGCCGCACGTCGAGCAGGTCGGTGCGGCCGAACCGGCCGGGCGTCAACAGGGCGTCGCCCCGGCCCAGCCGTTCGCGGGGCGTCCCACGCAGGTTCACCGCCACCCGGGCGACCGCGGTGACCTCCTCGCGGGCGACGCCGAGCGCATGCAGCCCGCGCACCCGCACCGGCTCGCCGGTGCCCGCGAGTTCCAGCTCGTCCCCAACGGCGAGCCGTCCCGCGCCGAGGGTTCCGGTGACCACCGTGCCACTGCCGCGCACGGTGAAGCTGCGGTCCACCCACAGCCGCACCGGCGCGCCCACCGCCGGGTCGGGGCGGGCGGCGGCCAGCCGGTCCAGCGCCGCCCGCAGCGCGGGCAGGCCCGCGCCGGTCACCGCGCTGACCGCCACCGCGTCGACCGCCCGCAGCGACGTGCCCGCCAGCCGCGCCCGTGCCTGCGCGAGCGCCGGCCCCGCGTCGGCCAGATCCGCGCGCGTCACCACCAGCAGCCCGGACGACACACCGAGCGCGTCCAGGGCGGCCAGGTGCTCCGCCGACTGAGGCATCCAGCCCTCGTCGGCGGCCACCACGACCAGCGCCGCCGGCACCGGGCCGACGCCGGCGAGCATGTTCGGCACGAACCGCTCGTGCCCGGGCACGTCGACGAACGCGACCGTCCGTCCCGACGGCAGCGCCGCCCAGGCGAACCCCAGGTCGATGGTCATGCCCCGGCGGCGTTCCTCGGCCCACCGGTCCGGCTCCATCCCGGTCAGCGCCCGCACCAGAGTGGACTTGCCGTGGTCGACGTGCCCGGCGGTGGCCACCACGAACACGCTCAGCCGTCCCCGGGTATCCGCAGCACGGCGGCGCGGACGGCCTCGTCGGCGTCGGTGGGGACGCAGCGCAGGTCCAGCAGGAGCCGGTCGCGGACCACCCGGCCGAGCACCGGCGGGTCGCCGGTGCGCAGTGGCCCGGCGTACCGGCCGGGCAGGCTCAGCGCCCACGAGTCCAGCTCGACGCCCGGCGCGCCCCCGCCGCCGACGACCGCCACGGCCGGCACCACCTCGGCCTTGCACCCGTCGGCGGCGAGCGCGTCGCGCAGCCGTTCGGTGCGGGCCCGCAGTGCCCCGGTGTCGGCGTGCAGTGCCGCGCGGGTGGGTGTGCCCGGGTCGCCCACGGTCGCCGCCAGCGCGGCCAGGGTCAGCTTGTCCACCCGCAGCGCCCGGGCGAGCGGGTGGCGGCGCAGACGCGCGACCAGGTCGGCGGCACCGAGCAGCAGGCCGGCCTGCGGCCCGCCGAGCAGCTTGTCGCCGCTGGCGGTGACCAGCGCCGCCCCGGCCCGCAGCGTCGACGCGGCGTCCGGCTCGCCCGGCAGCAACGGGTCCGCGGCGAGCAGCCCGGAGCCGATGTCGGCGACGACCGGCACCCCGAGGGTGGCCAGCGCACGCACCGGCACCGCCGACGTGAAGCCGCTGACCCGGAAGTTCGACGGGTGCACCTTCAGCACGAAACCGGTGTGCGGGCCCACCGCGGCGGCGTAGTCGTCCAGGTGGGTGCGGTTGGTGGTGCCCACCTCCCGCAGCCGGGCGCCGGTGCTCTCCAACAGGTCGGTGAGCCGGAAACCGTCGCCGATCTCCACCAGCTCGCCGCGGCTGACCACGATCTCCCGGCCCGCGGCGAGAGCGGTCGCGGCGAGCACCAGGGCGGCGGCGCCGTTGTTGACCACGTGCACCGCCGCGGCGTCCGGAACCGCCGCGGCGAGGGCGTCCAGGGCGTCCCGGCCCCGCCGGGCCCGCCGGCCGGTGGTCAGGTCCAGCTCCACGTCGGTGTGGCCGGCGGCGGCCACGACCGCGGCGACCGCCGCCGCCGACAGGGGCGCGCGGCCGAGGTTGGTATGCAGCACGACGCCGGTGGCGTTGAGCACCGTACGCGGACCGGGATCCGGCAGCGCGGCCAGGACCGCGTCGCGTACCTCCTCGGGGCGGATCTCGCCGCGCCGCGCCCGTTCCTGCGCCCGACGCACGCCGGCCCTGACGCGGTCCCGGCCGAACGCGGTGACGGCGACGGCGATCCGCGGATCGGCCAGCAGCGCGTCGGTACGCGGCACCCGCCGGCGTGGATCGGTGCCGTCGTCGGCTGTCACGTCAACCCCCACCAGGCTTGGCGGAGACGGACGGGAATCGAACCCGCCTGGCCCGGGTCCCGGACCACACCGGTTTTGAAGACCGGGAGGGGCACCAGCCGCCTGAACGCCTCCACGCAGCATTTGACCACAGCGCGGCCCGCTCCGCCCGGCTGCCCCGCGGTCTAGTGTCCGGCGGCCTCGGCCCGGCGGCGGGCCAGGCGTTCCCGCTGCGGCACCACCGTGTACTTCGGATCGCGCGCCGAGGCGACCCCGCCGTGGAAGATCCCGAAGCGGGTGGCAAGCGACGCGGCGAGCAGCGCCGCCCCGGACGCCGCCGACACCACGCGGCTGCGCCGGCCGAGCAGCGCCCCGGCGACCCCGACGGCGGTCAGCGCGCGGCCGGCGCGCAGCAGCCGGCCGGCCCGCCCGGTGGCGTAGGGCTCGCTGAGCAGCCCGAGCCGGGTCTCCACCCGGTGCGCCCCGAGCAGTTCCAGGGCCGCGCCGGCCACCGCCATCCGCCGGGCCGGTCGGGCCTGCCCGGCCGGCGCGGCCAGCAGACCCACGCCGGCGCCGCTGGCCAGCGCGCTGCCCGCGAAGATGACCGGCAGCTCCGGGTACGCCTCGTGCCACGACGGCACGGCCGTGTCGGCGAGCAGCACGGCCGTGTACGTGGCCAGGGCGGGCGCGGTCACCGCGGCGGCCAGCCCGGCGGCGTGACCGGCCGGCGGCAGCACCCGGCGGGCCAGCCCGGGCACACCGCGCTCCGGCAGCCACGCCGCCGCCTCGGCGACCGCCGCGAGCCCGGCCGCCGGCCCGTACGCGGTGAGGATCCAGGTGCCCACCGACATCGGCGAGGTCGGCTTCGCCACCCGCAGCATGTGGTGAAAGCGCTCCGGGCGGCCCAGGTCCCGGATGAGGAACACCGTGCTGGCGGTGACCGCCGCGAGCGCCGTCACCCGGCCGGCGCGGCGCAGCGCCGGCCGGCCGGTGAGCTGCCCGCCGGCGGCCAGCAGCGACGAGCCCGCCGCCAGGCCCCCGGTGAACAGGTACGCGGCGATGTCCCACGTCCACACCGGGGCCTTCAGGATCGGCCGCCCGTAGTACGAGGTGAACTCGGCCTCCGGGACCCGCAGCTCCTCACCGCCGCGACCCCGCCGGGCCCGGCCCGCGGTGCGGTCGACGGGCGCGGCGTCGTGCGGCGGGCGGGGCTCGGGGGCCACCACGTCGGTGGCCGGTGCCGGCAACCGGCCAAGACCCGGCCCACCGGCCCGGTCGACCGCCGCCTGATCCGGGGCCGGTGCGGGTCCGGACGTCATGGCTCCCGCACCGACCCGCAGGTCGTCGCGGGGTCCACCGCCGACCTTCGGGCCGTGACCGAGCCGGGCCGACGGCCGGTTGGCGTCGTCACCCAGCAGTTCCCGGAAACGGCGGAAGCGGTCACCGACCGGTGGGCTCACGACGGCCTCCCGACGAACGCCGCGACGGCAGCCGCCGCCATGGCCAGCGCCGCCAACCCGGCCCGCCGCCACATCCGCGGCAGGTCGCGGGTGGTGACCACCGGGTCGGGCGGCAACCCGTACACCTCCGGCTCGTCCAGCAGCAGGAAGAACGCCCCGTCGCCGCCCACCCCGTCGGTCGGGTCGTGCCCGTACAGCCGCGCCTCGGTGACCCCGCGCTCGTGCAGCGCCGCCACCCGCGCCGCGGCGCGCTCCCGCAACTCCTGCACCGGACCGTACTGGATGGACTCCGTCGGGCAGGCCTGCGCGCAGGCCGGCGTCATGCCGGCGCCGATCCGGTCGTAGCAGAGCGTGCACTTCCACGCCCGGCCGTCGTCCGCCCGGCGGTCGATGACGCCGTACGGGCAGGCCGAGACGCAGTACCCGCAGCCGTTGCAGATGTCCTCCTGCACCACCACGGTGCCGAACTCGGTGCGGAACAGCGACCCGGTCGGGCAGACGTCCAGGCACGCCGCGTGCGTGCAGTGCTTGCACACGTCGGACATCATCAGCCAGCGGAAGTCGGTACGGCCGTCCGCGCCGCCGGTGCGGCCCGGTGGCTGCGACCCCGGCATCCCGAGGAACTCGGTGTGCCCCGGGCCGCCGCCGGCCGCCGGGACCGGCTGCTCGACGAACGCCACGTGCCGCCACGAGTTCGCGGTCAACGCGCCGGTGTTGTCGTACGACATGCCGAGCAGGTCCAGCCCCGAGCCGGGCACGTCGTTCCACTCCTTGCACGCCACCTCGCACGCCTTGCAGCCGATGCAGACGCTGGTGTCGGTGAAGAAGCCCATCCGCGGCGGGGCGCTGGTCCAGCCGGCCTCCGGCGCCGGGTCCAGCGGCCCGTACAGGCTGTTCGGGTCAGGAAGCACCGGCCCTCCCGTCGCCGCCTCCGCCAGCCGGCCGCACACCCGGCGTCAGCACGGGCCCCGGCCGGCCCGCGACGATGCCGGCCCGGCGGCGGTAGTCCTCGACCAGGTCCCACAGCGCCGGGCCGGTCGGGCGGCGGCCCGGCCGCACGTCACAGGTGCCGACCTTGCTCTCCTGGATCAGCACGTTCGGGTCGAGGGTGATGCCGAACAGGTCGTTGGCCGAGTCGCCGGTGACCAGGCCCTCGAACCCGAAGTGGTACGGCAGCCACACCTGGTGGATCACCCGCCCGTCCACCCGCAGCGGCGTCAGCCGGTCGGTGACCAGCACCTTCGCCTCGATCACCGCCCGGCCGGAGATCAGGTGCGCCCAACCCAGGTGCGCCAGGCCCCGCTCGGCCGCCAGCTGCGGCGACACCTCCACGAACATCTCCGGTTGCAGCTCCGCAAGGGGCGGCACGGTACGGCTCATCCCGCCGGCGGTGTGGTGCTCGGTCAACCGGCTCACCGTGAACACGTACGGGAACACCTCGCTGTGCTCCTGCGGCGGGCTCGGGTTCACCGAGTTCACCGGGTGCGCGTACACCTTGCGGGTCGGGTTGGCCTGCTGCCGGTACAGCGGGTTGCGCACCGGCGACTCGGCCGGCTCGTAGTGCGTCGGCAGCGGACCGTCCACCACGCCGCTCGGCGCGTACAGCCAGCCCTTCCCGTCGCCCTGCATGATGAACGCGTCGTCGCCGGCGAGCGCCTGCGGCCCGGAGGCACCCGCCGGCGGCCGGTACGACGGCGGCTTGGTCCTCTCGAAGTCCGGCACGTCGTAGCCGGTCCACTCACCGGCCTCGGCGTCCCACCACACGTACTTCTTCCGCTCGCTCCACGGCCGGCCGTCCGGGTCCGCCGAGGCGCGGTTGTAGAGGATGCGGCGGTTCGCCGGCCAGGCCCAACCCCACTCGGCGGCCACCCAGTCCTGCTCGTGACGGCTGCGGCGGCGGGCCGCCTGGTTGACGCCGTCGGCGTACACCCCGGTGTAGATCCAGCAGCCGATCGCCGTCGTACCGTCGTCGCGGGCCTCGGTGAACGCCGACAGCGGACGGCCGCCGGCCACCTCGTACCCGTTGATCTCCCGCAGCACCGCCTCGGCGCTCGGCTCCGCGTGCGGACCGTGGGTGGGGTAGTCCCAGGTCAGGTCGAGCAGCGCCCGGTCGCGGGGCCGGCCGGAGCTGGCCAGTTTCTCCCGCAGCCTGCGCCCCAGGTGGTAGAAGAACCACAGCTCCGAGCGGGCGTCGCCCGGCGGGTCGACGGCCTTCTCCCGCCACTGCAGCAGCCGCTGCGTCTGGGTGAACGTGCCCTCCTTCTCCACGTGCGACGCGGCGGGCAGGAAGAACACCTCCGTTCGGCACTCCGCCGGCACGATCTCGCCGGTCGCCACCTCCGGCCCGTTGCGCCAGAACGTCGCCGACTCGATCAGGAACAGGTCGCGGACCACCAGCCAGTCGAGGTTCGCCATGCCGAGCCGCTGCGCGCGGCCGTGCGCCGAGCCGACCGCCGGGTTCTGGCCGAGCAGGAAGTAGCCGCGCACCTTCCCGTCGATCATGTTGAGTACCTGCTGGTAGGTGCCGTGGTCGCCGGTCATCCGGGGCAGGTACCCGTAGCAGAAGTCGTTGTCCGGCGTCGCCGCGTCCCCCCAGTACGCCTTCAGCAGGCTCGCCGCGTACGCCCGCGCGTTGCCCCAGAAGCCCTTCTGGTCCGGGCGGCGGATGCTCTCCACCCAGTCGTCGAACGTCGGGTGGTCGGCGTGGTGCGGCATCGGCAGGTAGCCGGGCAGCAGGTTGAACAGCGTCGGGATGTCGGTGGACCCCTGGATGCTCGCGTGCCCCCGAAGCGCCAGCACCCCGCCGCCCGGTCGGCCCATGTTGCCCAGCAGCAACTGGATGATCGCGCCGGTGCGGATGTACTGGACGCCGACGCTGTGCTGCGTCCAACCCACCGAGTAGATGAGCACACCGGTGCGTTCCCGGCCCGAGTTCTCCGTCCAGGCACGGGCCAGCTCCAGGAACTTCTCCCGCGGCACACCGCACACCCGCTCCACCATCTCCGGCGTGTAGCGGGCGAAGTGCCGCTTCAGGATCTGGTAGACGCAGCGCGGATGCCGCAACGTCTCGTCGCGCAGCGTCCGCCCCGGCACCGGCATGCCGTGCGACTCGTGGCGCAGCCCGGCCGCGGTCTCCCGGGCCCGGGCTGTGTCCTCCCCGGCGGCGCCTTCGTGCCCCTCGTACTGCCAGCTCCGCTGGTCGTACGCGGCCGTGTCCGGGTCGAAACCGGAGAACAGGCCGTCGCCGTCCTCGGTGTCGGCGAACTCCTCCGTGACGATCGTCGCCGCGTTCGTGTACGCAAGCACGTACTCCCGGAAGTCCAGCCCGTTGCTCAGGATGTAGTTGACCACCCCGCCGAGCAGCGCGATGTCCGTGCCCGCGCGGATCGGCAGGTACGTGTCCGCCAGGGCGCTGGTGCGCGTGAACCGCGGATCGACGTGGAACACCTTGGCACCACGCCGCTTGGCCTCCACCACCCACTGGAAACCCACCGGGTGGGCCTCCGCCATGTTGGAGCCCTGGATGACGATGACGTCAGCGTTCGCGACGTCCTGCTGGAAGTCCGTCGCACCACCGCGACCGAAGCTGGTCCCCAGACCGGGAACGGTGGCGGAGTGTCAAATGCGCGCCTGGTTCTCGATCTGGAGCGCCCCCATCGCCGTGAACAGCTTCTTGATGAGGTAGTTCTCCTCGTTGTCGAGCGTCGCCCCGCCCAGGCTGGAGATGCCCAGCGTGCGGTTCAGCGGCCGGCCCTCGCCGTCGACGTCCTCCCAGGTCTGCTCACGCGCGGCGAGCACCCGGTCGGCGATCATGTCGAGCGCGGTGTCGAGGTCCAGGTCCTCCCACTCGGTGCCGTACGGCCGCCGGTAGCGCACCCGGGTCTCCCGCAGCGGGCTGGTCACCAGGCTCCTGCTCGCCGACCCCTTCGGGCACAGCCGGCCCCGCGAGATCGGGCTGTCCGGGTCACCCTCGATCTGGACGACCCGCTCGTCGGAGACGTAGACCCGCTGCCCGCAACCCACCGCGCAGTACGGGCACACCGACCGCACCGTCCGGTCGGCGGACCCGGTCCGCGACGTCAGCTCCGCGGAGCGGGCCGACTGCGCCGCCGCGCCCCGGCCCAGCGGGTCGGTGCCGGTGAGCTGCCGGTAGACCGGCCAGCCCTGGAGGAAGGTCCGCAGACCCACCGCGACACCCCCTCCCGGCCCCGACGCCGACCTCTCGAAGCCTAGGCCAGCCCGCCGTCACGCGCGACCCGATCGGTTCCGGGTTCGCGGCTGCGCGCCGGCCGGCGGATGTGACAGCGCCGCCCCCGGGCCCGGTTCGGGCTCGGGGGCGGCACTGGGTGTCGGTGTGCAGGTCGCCTCTCGGCGAGTGGCGCGACGCGGCTCCAGCCGGACGGTATTCCGCGAAGGCAATTTAGGTGAGGCCCGGGGACACTGGACACACCGACACCTGACTCAACACGCTACCCGCCCCGGCCCTTCCGCCAACCCGAGTGACGGCCACCACGTCGCCCCCCGCCCCCTCCCTGGTCGATCATGGAGTTGTGGTGGCCGGTTCACCCCGATCCGGGGTTTTCATCAGGCACCACAACTCCATGATCGACCCGGTGGGGGTGGGGACGCTCCTGGCCGGCACCCGGGTTCGGGTGCCGGCCAGCGTGGTCGTGCGGGTGTGGTGCTCGGTTGTTCCAGTGGTCAGCTGTTCCAGTGCTCGGCGACGAGGTCGGCGGCCTGCTGCTCCCACTGGGCGTAGTGGTCGGGGTAGGCCGAGACCTGCACGGTCTGCGCGGCCACGGTCAGCGGCATGTCCTGCCACCCGTCGACCTGCTTGAGACCCTTCAGAAACGCGGTGGTCGAGTACTCGGGGTCGGTGATCTGCTCGACCGTGCCCCAACCCGAGGACGGGCGCTGCTGGAACAGGCCCTGCGAGTCGTGGTCGTTGCGCTCACCCAGGTGACCCAGGTTCTCCAGCTTCGACTCCTGCAACGCCGTGCCGATCGCGACCACGGCGGCCCGCTCGTCCATGCCGGCCTTCTTCGTCGCCGCGATGATCGCCTTCACGTTGGCGACCTGCTCATCGGACAGGTCGATCCGCGACTGGACGCCCTGCACACCATGCGGAATCAGCTTGCCCATGTCCGGCTTGTCGGCCTGCACCGCCACAGCGGCCGGGGCGGCCTCGACGGCCGGGGCCGCGTGCGCGGCAACCGGACCGGCGACCATGCCACCGGCGAACGCCAGACCAGCAACACCCAGAACGCTCTTACGAATGATCGTGTTCATGACGGAAGCTCCATTCGGGGGATTGGCACCACCACCCGGGGGACGGGCGTGGTGGTGCAAGCACCATCCGAGGCGCTCAAAGAACTCGGGGGAAACAACCCGGCCGGGGCGGGGGAACTGCCTCACGGCGCCGGGTCCAGATGTAACGACCGACCGGCCGACATCATTCCGGCCCACCACGGCGGCCGAAGCCCCGTGGCCCTACTCGATCGTCCACGTGATGTAACGACCCCCAGCCCCGCATCATTCCGCCGACCGGGTGCCCCCAACCACACCCACAAACCCGACATACGGCCCGAGATCGTCCCACCGAACCGGATGAACCACCCGACACGGCGCAGTCGGGTCACCCGCTACACCCACCCGGCGACCGCACCAAGCAGCCCGACGCGGTAGAAGCCGACCAGCGCTTACCCGTGGACACAACCACGCGGGGAGTTACGCTGACGGCATGCAGGGCC
Organism: Micromonospora sp. NPDC126480; assembly: GCF_040302465.1. Lineage (NCBI taxonomy): Bacteria > Bacillati > Actinomycetota > Actinomycetes > Micromonosporales > Micromonosporaceae > Micromonospora > Micromonospora sp. NPDC126480. Next base: position 44,972 of record NZ_JBEORU010000010.1, on the reverse strand, counting down.
GCTCCCCCGTCGCAGCCGGCGTGCCGCATCTGGCGCGTCCCGGCCGGCCCGCCGTGGTGGCCCGCACCCTCACCGAGCTGACCGGCCCGACCCGTGGCGTGGTGGAGCTGCCGGTCCGACTGATGTGGAGCCCGGACCGCCGCTTCGACCTCGGCGACCCGGACCAGCTGCTGTGGATGTACGAGAACGTCCTGCGCGAGACCACCCGCTCAGACGACCTGCGCGATCTGATAAACGGGCGCACGTTGCGACGGGTGTGGCGGCTGCTCAACCTGCCGCGGGGCGTACGCCAGGCGTGGGAGAGCCGACACCCGGGCCTGCGTACGGCGTGACGACGTCCCACCTGCACGGGTTCTACCGCGAGGTGGCCCGGCTGGCCCTGTCGGCGGCCGGGCCGCACCGGTTCGTTCTCGGTGGCGGTGTCGCCTGGGCCGCGTACGGCCTGGTGAGCCGCCCGACCGAGGACGTGGACCTGTTCGCCGACGTCGAGGGCGCCGCCGCGGCGGCGGCCGGGGACGTGCGGGCGGCCCTGGAGAGCGCCGGGTTCCGGGTGGAGGAGGCCGACCCGGACAGTGACCTGCCGGGGCTGTTCGACGGATTCGACCGGGACATGCGCGACTTCGTGGTCAGCCGCGACGGGCGGCAGCTGCGGCTCAGCCTGGCCCGGCTGGACCGGCACCGCAGCCCGGTCGTGATGGACCTGGGTCCGGTGATGGACGTCCGGGATCTGCTGGCCAGCAAGACCGCCGCCCTGGTGAACCGGCGGGAGGTGCGGGACTACATCGACGTGGCGGCCGTCCTCGACCGGTACGACGTGGATGAGTTGCTGGCGCTGGCCCGGCAGCTCGACCCGGGCCTGGACCCGCAGGACGTCCGCGACGCGGGCCGCTACCTGGACCGGCTGCCGGACGCCCGCTTCACCCGCTACCACCTGACCCCCGCCGACGTGACGCACATCCGCACCCGCTTCACCCCCTGGCCCCGCTGACGGGAGACGGGCGGCGTTACTTTGTGGGGCGGCCGCCGGTCACACCGAGGATCTCGCCTGTCACGTAGCTGGATTCCTGGGAGGCGAAGAAGACGTACGCGGGTGCCAGCTCGGCGGGCTGACCGGGGCGACCCTCCGGGGTGTTCTGGCCGAACTTCTCCACCTTCTCCTTCGGCATGGTCGCCGGGATGAGCGGCGTCCAGATCGGGCCGGGCGCCACCGCGTTGACCCGGATGCCCCGCTCGGCGAGCTCCTGCGCGAGCGCCTTGGTGAAGTTCGCGATGCCGGCCTTCGTGGTGGCGTAGTCGAGCAGCTGCGGTGACGGCTCGAACGCCTGGATCGAGGACGTGTTGATGATCGCCGCGCCCTCCCCCAGGTGCGGAACCGCGGCCTTGCAGAGCCAGAACATGGCGTACAGGTTGGTCTTCAACACCCGGTCGAACTGCTGGGTGCTGATGCCGGCGATGCCCTTCTCCTGCGCCATCTGGTACGCCGCGTTGTTCACCAGGATGTCGATGCCACCGAGGTCGCGCAGCGCGCGCTCGACCAGCTCCTGGCAGTGCCGCTCGTCGGTGATGTCCCCGCGCACCGCGACCCCCTTGCGGCCGGCCTCCTCGACCAGGCGCACGGTCTCCCGCGCGTCGGCGTCCTCCTCCAGGTACGAGATGAGCACGTCGGCGCCCTCCCGCGCGTACGCGATGGCGATCGCCCGGCCGATGCCGGAGTCCCCGCCGGTGATCACCGCACGCTTGCCGGTGAGCTTGCCGCTGCCCCGGTAGGACTCCTCGCCGTGGTCCGGCTCCGGCGTCATCGCGCCGGTCTCGCCGGGCGGGGACTGCTGCTGCGTCGGCTGGCCCTCCTGCTGGCCGTACTGCTCGGTGGGGTCCTGCGGGGTGTGCTGGTCCTGGGTCACCGGCTCCTCCTTCACGCGGGTCGACGGGGATCACAACGCCCTACCCGCGGGGCCGCACCGGAAACCGAGCCGGGGCCGGTACGGCAGGAGTCGACGGTGGACGGTCGCGGTGCGCCCCGACGCGCTCCCACCCGGTCGGCAGCCCAGGCGGCCCCGTCGCTGTGTCAGGCACCGTGGCGCAGGTCCCAGGCCCGGTCGTCGCCCGGCTCGGGCCGGTCGCGGCGGGGCTCGGTCTCGGTCAGCTCCGTGCGCTCCTCCGGGCGTACCGGCGTCGGCAGCTCGCCGAAGCGGACGTGCCGCAGGAAGGCGTACTCGTCATCGGTGAACGCCGGCTCGGCCATCGGCCCCTCCCTCGTACGACGTCATTCTCCGGCTGGCCGGCACCCACCGCACACCCCGTAAGGCGTCCTAGGAAGATAGGTCAGGGGTGGGCGCGGGTGGCGGCAACCGGTCCAGCAACGCCAGCGCAGCCCGCACCGGCGCCCGCGTCAACGTCTCGTCGAAGCTGGCCCGCCCCTGGCAGAACCGGACGAACATCCGCCAGCCCGGCGGCGTCGCCAGCAACCCGTGGAACACCCCCGGCCGGCGGGTGAACGCCTCCAGCAGCCGGTGCCCCGCCCGCATCGACGGGACCAGCTCGGCCGCCACCGCCCGCTCGTACCCACTCAGGTCACCCGCCGCGACCGCCGCGCCCGCGAGCGCGCCGGACCGCAGCGCGTAGCTGATCCCCTCCCGGCTCCACGGCTCCAGCAGGCCCGCCGCGTCCCCGGCCACCAGCACCCGCCCCCGGCGCAGCGGCGAATCCTCCGCCCGGCAGCGGGTCAGATGACCGGAGTCGTGCGCCGGCTCGACACCGGCGAGCCCCAGCCGGTCCACGAACGACCGCAGGTACGCCCGGGTCCGCTCCCCCGCCCCGCGCGCCGCGATCACGCCCACCGTCAACAGGTCGCCCTTCGGGAACACCCACGCGTACGAACCGGGCAGCGGACCCCAGTCCAGCAGCAACCGGCCCCGCCAGCGGGCCTGCTCCGCGGGCGGCACCGGAAGCTCCAGCTCCAGCCCCAGGTCGACCTGCCGGTGGCGTACCCCCACGTGCCGGGCGGTCACCCCGGAGGACCCGTCGGCGCCGATCACCGCGCGCGCGGCCACCGTCCCACCGTCGGCCAACCGCAGCCGTACCCCGTCGGGCTCCTGCTCCACGGCGCGGACCGCGACCCGCTGGCGCAGCTCCGCCCCGGCGTCGACCGCGGCCCCCCGCAGCCGGTCGTCGAACTCCTCCCGGCGCACCATCGTCACCAGCGGGCCACCGGCATGACGGCGGGTGAACCCGCGTCGCCCGTCCCGGGTGAACGTCACCCGGTCCACCCGGTCGTGCGCCGGCACCTCGATCCGGTCGCCCACCGCGGTCAGGGACGTGCCGATCAGGCCACCCCCGCACGTCTTGTAGCGCGGGTGCGCGGCCCGCTCCACGAGCAGGGTGCGGACGCCGGCGCGGGCCGCGACGTACGCGGCGGACAGGCCGGCGGGGCCCGCTCCCACCACCGCGAGATCCCAGACGGTCACCACGGCAGCCTAGGGCACCCGCGGCGGCCCGGTCGGGCCGCGACACCGCCCGATCGGGTGGGCATCTTCGGTCACCGGCCGGGTAACCGCGGCGCAGGCCGCCTGCACCGTGGGTGGGTACCGAAGGAGGACGACATGCAGCAGGTGCGACTGTCGGAGGTCGAGGAACGGGTGTACGACGCGGTCGCGGCGCTGGAGGCGCGCGGCCAGGTGCCGTACCCGGACCTGATCGCCGAGGAGACGGGGCTGACCGAGGAGCAGTTGCACGCACCCCTGCACCAGCTCACCGAGAAGAACCTGTTGCACCGCGAGGACTCGCCGATGGCCGGCCTGGACTTCGGCCCGCGGTTCTGCGCGCGGCAGATGGCGTGACGGTTCGCGTCCGGGGCTCGGGGTAGCGGTCGGCGTATGGGTGATCGCCGTTCCCCGGGCCCTCCTGCACATCCGGCGAACCCCCCGCCCGAACGGCAGCGCCGCTGGCCCGCTCTCGGGGTCGGCCTGGTGGCCGCCTTCATGACGCTGCTGGACGTCAGCATCGTCAACGTCGCCGTCCCGTCGATGGAGCGGGCGCTCGGCGCCACACCGAGCGACCTGCAGTGGGTGCTCTCCGGGTACGCGCTCACCTTCGGGCTGGTGCTCGTACCGGCCGGCCGGTTCGGGGACGCCCACGGTCGCCGCACCGCCTTCGTCGTCGGCATCGCCCTCTTCACGATCACCAGCGCCGCCGCCGGCCTGGCCCCCTCCCCCGGCTGGCTGGTCGCCGCCCGGTTGCTCCAGGGTGCCGCCGCCGGCGTGGTCAACCCCCAGGTCACCGGACTGATCCAGGAACTGTTCCAGGGCCCCGAACGGGCCCGCCCGTTCGGAATCCTCGGTGCCACCATCGGCATCTCCACCGCCGTCGGCCCGCTGCTCGGCGGCGTGCTCATCCACCTCGGCGGCGTCGAGCACGGCTGGCGCTGGGTCTTCTTCGTCAACGTCCCGGTCGGCGTGCTCGCCGTCGTCCTCGGCTGGCGGCTGCTCCCGCACCGACCCGCCGGTCGGGCCGACCACCGCCGCCTCGACCCGGTCGGCGTGCTGCTGCTCGGGACCGGTGTGCTGCTGGTCCTGCTCCCGCTCGTGCAGGAGCACTGGCGGGACCCGGCGAAGTGGCTGCTCGTACCGGCCGGCCTGATCGCGCTCGGCGCCTTCGCCGCCTGGGAACGCCGATACGCCCGCCGCCAGGAACCCCTGTTCGACCTGCGCCTGCTCGGCGTCCGCTCCTACGGTCTCGGCGCGCTGATCGCGCTTGTCTACTTCGGTGGCTTCACCGCCATCTTCTTCATCTTCACCCTGTACCTGCAGAACGGCCTCGGCTACAGCGCGCTCGTCGCCGGCCTGGCCATCACCCCGTTCGCCCTGGGCTCGGCCGCCGCGTCCGCCGTCGGAGGCCGCATCGTCAACCGCTACGGCCGCCCCCTCGTCGCGATCGGGCTGCTCACCGTCGTGGTCGGCCTGCTCGCCGTCGTCCTCGCCGTCGGCCGGGTACCCGCCGGTGTCCCCGTCCCCTGGTGGACGGCCGCGCCCCTGCTGCTGGCCGGTCTCGGCAGCGGCCTGGTCATCGCGCCCAATCAGACCCTCACCCTCGCGCAGGTGCCGGTGGGGCAGGCCGGCAGCGGGGCGGGCATGCTCCAGACCGGCCAGCGCATCGGCGCCGCCGCCGGCATCGCCGCCGTCGGTACCGTCTTCTTCTCCTCGCTCGCCGCCAGCGGCGGGGACTGGTCGATCGCGTTCCGCCGCTCGCTGCTGTTGGCCAGCGGCGTCATCGCGCTCGCGCTGATCGCGGCCCTGGCCGACATCGTCCGCCGATAGCTCCCGACGCCGGGTACGCGAACGGCGCCCCGGGCGCGGACCAACCGTGCCGCACCGGACGAGATTGCGAACCCATCGGGAAGGATCGAAGAACACTCGCCGTACGGGGCAGCGGACGAAGCGTGGTTGGCGGTAGACACATGGACCATGACGAACACCCTCGACCGTCGTACCCTCCTGCGTGCCGCGGGCGCATCCGCCGGCACGGCCGTGCTCGCCGGCGCCACCCTCGCCGGCCCGGCGCGCGGCGCCGGAAGCGCCTTCCGGCACGGCGTCGCCTCCGGCGACCCGCTGCCCGACGGCGTTCTGCTCTGGACCCGGATCACCCCGACCGAGGAGGCGCAACCCGGCTCCGGCGTCGGTCCGGACGTGACGGTGACCTGGCAGGTCGCGGCAGATCCCGACTTCGCTACGGTCGCGGCACAGGGGACGCTGGTGACCGGCCCGGCGCGCGACCACACCGTCAAGGTGACGGCGAGCGGTCTCGCCCCCGCCACCACGTACTGGTTCCGCTTCGGCCACGGCGACACCTGGTCCCCCACCGGGCGGACGATGACGGCGCCGCCCTCCGACGCCGAGATCGACCGGCTCCGGCTGGGCGTGGTGTCCTGCTCCAACTGGGAGGCGGGCTACTTCGCGGCGTACCGGCACCTGGCCGAACGCGGTGACCTGAACCTGGTGGTGCACCTCGGCGACTACGTGTACGAGTACGGCACCGGCGAGTTCGCGGCCGGGGACACGGTGGTGCGGCCGGTCCGGCCGGCGCACGAGACGCTCACGTTGGCGGACTACCGGATCCGGCACGGGCTCTACAAGAGCGACCCGGACCTGCAGGCTCTGCACGCGGCGGTGCCGTGGGCGATCACCTGGGACGACCACGAGGTCGCCAACGACCAGTGGTCCGGCGGCGCGGAGAACCACACGCCGGGCACCGAGGGCGATTTCGTCGACCGGGTGGCGGCGGCACGGCAGGCGTACGCGGAGTGGATGCCGGTGCGCACCGGCGCGGACGGGGCGATCTACCGGCGGCTGCGCTTCGGCCGGCTCGCCGACCTGTCCATGCTGGACCTGCGGACGTACCGGTCGCAGCAGGCCTCGGGGCTGGCGGTCGACGATCCGCGCCGGACCATCACCGGCGAGGCGCAGATGGCGTGGCTGAAGGCGGGGCTGGCCGCTTCGGACGCGCGCTGGAAGCTGGTCGGCAACCCGGTGATGATCTCCCGGCTGGACGTGGGCGCCCTGCCGGCCTGGCTGCTCGGTCCGCTGGGCACCCTGCTCGGCATCCCGCAGAACGGCGGGGTGCTCAACACCGACCAGTGGGACGGCTACAACGCCGACCGCAACGAGCTGGTCGACCACCTGCGGGCCAGCGGTACGAGGGACGTCGTCTTCCTGACCGGCGACATCCACACGTCGTGGGCGAACGAGGTGACCACGAAGGCGACGGGCGGCAGCAACCCGGCCGCCGCGGAGTTCGTGGTGCCGTCGGTGACCAGCGACAACGTCAACGACTTCCTGGGTCTGCCGGCGGGCAACGCGCTCAGCGCCCTGGGCGCGGGCCTGATCCGCTCGACCAACCCGCACGTGCGGTGGACCGAGTTGGACGGGCACGGTTACGGCGTGCTGGACGTGACCCGCCAGCGGTGCCGGATGGACTGGTACCACCTGGCCGACCGGACCCGCGCCTCGAGCGCCAGCCGCTGGGTGGCGGGCTGGTCGGTGACCGCCGGCTCGGCGAAGCTGCGCCGGGAGGGCGCGCCGCTGGTGTGACCGCACGCCGGGCGGGCTGCCTCCGGCCCGCCCGGCCACACCCGCCGGGTCAGCCCGGCTCCGGCGCCGCAGGCCCGGCCGCGCCGGGGTCAGTCCGGCGCCGGCCTTCGCCCGGCGGTTCCGACGCGGGCAGCAGCACGGTGGTGAGGAGGCGGCGGGTCCGCCCGGGACCGGGGCCGAGGGCCGCGTACTCCTGAAAGACGGCCCGCAGCCGGATCGCGAGCGCGGCGGCCTCGGTGTCGCTGGCGTAGAAGGCGTTCTGCCGGTAGCCGGCGACGTCACGGGCGAGGTCGCCGCCGCCCCGGTCGAGGTAGCGGTCGAAGTCGGCGACCAGCCGGGCGACGAACGTGAGGAAGGCCCGGCGGTGCTCGTCGGGTGTCATCGCTGCTGCCGCCTCGGCGTCCACCGACGCGCCGGCCTCGTTGAGCTGCCAGGAGCGCTCGACCGCGCCACGCACCCGCCGTTCGCCCGCCGGCCGCAGCACGTCGTGCTCGGCGAGGGCGGCCAGCTGACGGTAGAGCGTGGCCGTCGGGACGTCGGGCAGCTCGGCCCGCAGTTGGGCGGCACTGAGCGTACGGCCGCCGAGGAAAGCCTGGACGATCCGGAGCCGGACGGGGTGCAGGAGCAGCTCGGCGGTGTCCATCGCCACATCTCCCCCGGTCTTCTTTCTCATATCTGATAACGTTCTCAGTGTTGAGATTACATGAGTTGGAGAGGTGTCGCGATGGCCGTCGTCGAGATCGACCGGGACAGCGTCCACGTACGGCTCAGCACCGCCGAGAAGATCTGGGCCTTGCGGGGTGACGTGACCTTCCCGCGCTCCGCCGTACGCCAGGTGGAGGTGCTCCCCGACGGGCTCGCCGCCACGCGCGGCCTGCGTGCCCCCGGCCTCGGCCTGCCGGGGCTACGCAAGGTCGGCACCTGGCGGGGGCGCGCCGGCACCGAGTTCGTCAGCGTCCGCGGCGGCGAACCGGCGGTGCGCATCACACTCGCCGGTCAGCGGTACGACGCGGTCCTGATCGGCGCCGCCGGGCCGGAGCAACTCGCCCGGAGCCTGCGCGGATGACCGTGGACCGCCCGCTCGCGTTCACCTCGGCCGGGCTGCGGCTGGCGGGCACCCTGACCGCGCCGGCCGGGCCCGGCCCCCACCCGGTCGCGTTGCTGCTGCCCGGGTCCGGCCCGCTGGACCGCGACGGCAACCACCGCCGCCTGCCGCTGGCGGTCTCCCGGGACCTGGCGGCCGCCCTCGCGGCGGTCGGCATCGCCAGCTACCGGTACGACCGGCGCGGCGTCGGCGCCAGCCAGGGACGCTTCCTGCGGACCGGGTTCCACGACGCGGTCGACGACGCCGCGGCGGCCCGTGACGCGCTCGCCGCGGCACCCGGCCTGGCCCCGGAGCGGATCTTCCTCGTCGGCCACAGCGAGGGGGCGCTGACCGCCGCCGCGCTCGCCGCCCGGGGCGCCGACGTGGCCGGGCTGGTCCTGCTCGCGGCCACCGCCCGACCCGGCGACGAGGCGCTGCGCTGGCAGGCCGCCCGCCTGCTGCCCACCCTGCCCCGGCCGGTGCGCCTGCTGCTCCGGCTCACCCGGACCGACCTGGTGGCCAAGGTCGCCCGCAACCACGACCGCATCCGCGCGACCCGGTCGGACGTCACCTGGATCGGCGGCCAGCGGCTCAACGCGCGCTGGTTCCGCGAGTTCCTCGACCACGATCCCCGCCGGGACCTGGCCCGGCTGCACGTGCCGGTCCTCGCCGTCACCGGCGAGAAGGACCTGCAGGCCGACCCGGACGACCTGGCCGTCATCGCCGCCACCGTGGCCGGACCGGTGGAGACCCACCGGCTACCGGACATCACACACGTGCTGCGCCGGCAACCGGGCGCGCCGACGCTGCGGGCGTACCGCGGCGAGGTCCGGCAACCGGTCGATCCGGCGGTAACGGCCATGGTCACCGACTGGTTGGTCCGGCAGGCCCGGACCTGACCCGGAGACGACGAAACGGCCGGTCCCCGCGGGACCGGCCGTTCGTCATGCGGATGTCACCAGAGCTGGGCGACGATGTCGGCCGCCTGCTCCTCCCACTGCGCGTAGTGGAACGGGTACGCCGAGACCTGCACCGTCTGCGCCGCGGTGGTCAGCGGCAGGTCCTGCCAGCCGCCGACGTTCTTCAGCGCCTGGAAGAACGCCGTCGAGGCGTACTCGGGGTCGGTGATCTGCTCGGGCGAGCCCCAACCCGACGACGGGCGCTGCTGGAACAGGCCCTGCGAGTCGTGGTCGTTGTACATGCCCAGGTGGCCGAGGTTGTACAGCTTCGACTCCTGGAGCGCGGTCGCCACACCGATGACCGCGCCGCGCTCACCGACGCCGGTCTCCTTGGCGACCTCGATGATCGCCTTGGCGTTCTCGCGCTGGGCCTCGTCGAGCGGGATGCGCGACTGCGCGCCCTGCACGCCGTGCGGGATCAGCTCCTCGCGGTCCGGCTTGCCGGCCCTCGGTTTGTCGGTGCTGCCGCCGGTGGTCAGGCCCGACTCGACGCTCGGGCTCGGGGTGGCCCCGTCCTTGCCGGTGGCCAGCTCGATCGCGGCCACCGCGCCCTCGTGCGGGCCGCTGGTGACCGGGGCGGCCACGGCGGTCGGTGCGAGGGCCAGTCCGCCGATGGCGGCGACGCCCGCCACGCTGAGCAGCAGCTTGCGGTTCGGGTTCGAGTTCGAGTCCTTCGCGATGGCCGGGAGCCATCGAGTGAAGTCGTACTTCACGATGTGCCCTTTCGGTCAGGCGAAGCGCTCCGGAATGAGCACTCCTCGGGGGAACTGCCACGCCGGAGGGGGTTTGGGTTCCGGCGGTACGGGGGACACAACCAACCCGGTGTGCCTGACATTCCGGAAACGAACCCTGCCCAGAAGGCTGCGGCGCAGGTCACGTGGGGCACCGGATGTCGGGCGCAGGCGTCGCAGGAGGTGACGAAGCTCTGCGGCGGCCACGGCGGGACGACCCGGCGCGGACGACGCATAGTGGTCAGGACCGGACAGTCACCGCACCAGCATCGGGACGGTACGGCCGGGCACGAAGGCGGCAGGGTCGGCAGCCGGTCCCGGTCAGAAGACCACCACCGAGCGGAGCACGTCGCCGCGGTGCATCCGGTCGAACGCCTCCTCGACCCGCTCCAGCGCGATCTCCTCGGTAACGAACGCGTCCAGGTCCAGGCGGCCCTGCAGGTAGAGCTGGGTGAGCAGCGGGAAGTCCCGGCTGGGCAGGCAGTCTCCGTACCAACTCGACTTGAGTGAGCCGCCCCGGCCGAAGACGTCGAGCAGCGGCACCTCGACGGTCATCTCCGGGGTGGGCACGCCCACCAGCACCACCGTGCCGGCCAGGTCGCGGGCGTAGAAGGCCTGCTTCCACGTCTCCGGCCGGCCGACCGCCTCGATGACGACGTCCGCGCCGAACCCACCGGTCGCCGCCCGGATCGCCTCGACCACGTCCTCGCTCGAGGCGTCGACGGTGTGGGTCGCGCCGAAGCGGCGGGCCCAGTCGAGCTTGCGGGTGTCGGTGTCCACGGCGATGATCGTCGTCGCTCCGGCCAGGGTGGCGCCGGCCACGGCCGCGCCGCCCACCCCGCCGCAGCCGATCACCGCGACCGAGTCGCCCCGGGTGACCCCGCCCGTGTTCATGGCCGCGCCGAGGCCGGCCATCACGCCGCAGCCGAGCAGCCCCACCGCTGCCGGACGGGCGGCCGGGTCGACCTTCGTGCACTGGCCGGCGTGCACGAGCGTCTTCTCGGCGAAGGCGCCGATGCCGAGGGCCGGGGCGAGTTCGGTGCCGTCGGTGAGGGTCATCTTCCGTGCCGCGTTGTGGGTGGCGAAGCAGTACCAGGGACGGCCCCGCCGGCACGCCCGGCAGACGCCGCAGACCGCCCGCCAGTTGAGCACCACGAAGTCGCCCGGCTCGACGGCGTCGACCCCGGCACCCACCTGTTCGACGACGCCGGCCGCCTCGTGTCCGAGCAGGAACGGGTACTCGTCGTTGATGCCGCCCTCGCGGTAGTGCAGGTCGGTGTGGCAGACACCGCAGGACAGCACGCGGACGACCGCCTCGCCCGGCCCGGGATCCGGCACCACGATCGTGGTCACCTCGACCGGTGCGCCCTTGCTGCGGGAGATGACTCCTCGGACCTGCTGGCTCACGATCTCCTCCTGCCCCGGCGACGCGCGCTGTCCGGCCCGGGATGGTCGGACGCGGTGCGGTTCCGACGATCACGCCACGGGGTGACGGTACGCCGATGTTCCGTGCCGGCCTAGCGGCGCGGGGTTAGCCGGGCCGGTGCCGGGTAGGCAGGCGCCACGTTTCGCCGGTCGGACGGGAGTACGCGATGAAGGTCAGTCATGTGCCGCTGCGGGTCGCCGTCGGCGCGTTCATCCTCAACTCGGGGCTCAGCAAACGGACGCTGGAGGGCGAGGCGGCACAGGGCCTGCACGGAATGGCGGTGGGCGCCGTTCCGCAGCTGAAGCAGCTGGAGCCGGACCGGTTCGCCATGCTGCTGTCCCGGGCGGAGACCGCCCTGGGCGCCGCGCTGCTCGCGCCGTTCGTCCCGTCGGCGCTGGCCGGCCTGGGGCTGGCCGCGTTCGGCGCCGGCCTGGTGCAGCTCTACCTGAAGACGCCCGGGATGCGCGAGGCAGGCAGCCTCCGTCCCACCCAGCAGGGCATCGGTCTGGCCAAGGACGTCTGGCTGCTCGGCGCCGGGCTGACCCTGGTGCTCGACGACCTCATCCTCCGCCGCCGCTTCGGCTGAGCGCCGCCGACGCTCACGACGGAAGTGCCACCGGCACCCGGACGGTCGCGGTGTGCCGGCGCCGGGCGGCGTTGCGCCAGCGCAGCACCTGCACCAGGCCGAGCGCCCAGAGCGCGTACTGCACGGCGAAGGCCCAGCGGAACGCGGACCGGTCGGGCGTGCCGCTGCCGGCCGGGGTGGCCAGGTCGAGGACCACGCCGACGGCCAGCACCAGAATGATCGACGCGACGAAGCCGCCGACGTTCACGATGCCGGTCGCGCTGCCGATGCGGCTGACCGGGTTGAAGGTGCGGGCGTAGTCGAACCCGATCATCGAGCCGGGTCCGTTGACCGCCAGGACCAGCACGAGCGTGACCAGGAGCCAGCCGGGCGCGTGGCCGGGCCAGGCGAGCACCACCGTCCAGACCGCGGCGGTGGCGCCGGTGATCGTGAACACCAGCACCGAGCGGTGGAACGGGTGGCGGGCGCACAGGTGCGCGATCAGCGGGCCGACGAGCAGCATCGCGACAGTCATCAGCGTGAGCAGCGAGGCGGCGGCGGTGGGGCTGAGGCCCTGCGCCTGCACGAGGAACGGGTACCCCCACAGCAGCGCGAACACGGCGCCGGAGAACTGGGTGACGAAGTGCGTCCACAGGCCCAGCCGGGTGCCGGGCTCGGCCCACGCGGTGCCCAGTTCGTGGCGGACGGTGGCCAGGTCGGGAGCCGCCCGGGTGGCGGTGTCCCGGCGCGGCGTGTCCCGGACCAGGGCGATCACCAGCACCAGCACGGTGGCGCCGATCGCGGCGGCCACCAGGAACGCGGTGGTCCAGCCCGCGTGGTGCAGCAGCGCCACCAGCGGTACGGCGCCGAGGATCGCCCCGAGCTGGCCGAGCGTGCCGGTCAGTTGGGTCAGCATCGGGTTGCGGCGGCCGGGGAACCAGAACGTCACGATCCGCAGCACGCTGATGAAGGTGGCGGCGTCGCCCAGCCCGACCAGTACCCGGGCCAGCACGGCCAGGCGGACGTCGGTGGCGAGGGCGAAGCAGAGCTGCCCGGCGACCATGAGCGCCCCGCCGGCGACGAGCATCCGGCGCGAGCCGAACCGGTCGAGCAGCACCCCGACCGGCACCTGCATGGCCGCGTACACGGCGAGTTGGGCGACCGAGAAGGTGGCCAGGGCGGAGGCGTTGATGTGGAAGCGTTCCGCGGCGTCGACCCCGGTGACCCCGAGGGAGCTGCGGTGGAAGACCGCCGCCACGTACGCGCTCAGCGCCACGCCCCAGACCAGGGTGGCGGAGCGGCGGGACGCGACCGGGCCGGCGGTGGCCGGCGCCGTCACCGCAAGGTCCGCAGCACGGTCGCGGCGTTGTCGATGTGCGCGGCGACCGCCGTGAGCCACGGCTGCGGGTCGTCCGAGTCGAGGGCGGCGAGCTGTGCCGCGTGTTCGGTCAGCGCCACCTCGGCCCAGCCGGGCGAGAGCCGGAAGCTCGCCTCCCCCATCCGCAGCTGCCGGTCGCGCAGCCGCTGGTAGAGCTCGGCCAGGATCTCGTTGCCGGCGGCGTCGACGACGGTGGCGTGGAACGCCCGGTCGGCGGCCATCAGGGCGGTCAGGTCGCCGGCGGCGTGCGCGGCGCGCATCTCGGCCAGTCGCGCCGCCAGGTCGGCCTTGAGCGCCGCGCGCCGCGGCCAGACCCGCTCGGCGGCGTGCAGCTCGACCAGCCGCCGGGCCTCGATGACGTCGCCGATCTCCCGTGCCGAGACCGGGCGGATCAACGCGCCCCGCTTCGGGTAGAGCTTGATGAGCCCTTCCGCCTCCAGACGCAGCAGCGCCTCGCGCACCGGGGTGCGGGAGACGCCGGTGGCCGCGGCGATCTCCCCCTCGCTGATCAGCGACCCGCCGGGATGGATCTGCTCGAGGATCGACCGCTTCAAGTGCCGGTACGCGCGCTCGGCGGCCGACGGGACATCCGGGCGACCGGCGGCGGGCACGCGCTGGGCGGCGGTGGGACGCGTCATGTATCTATGATGCGTCCCACGCCTGTCCGGGCCGGGCCGGCCTCGCGCCGGGTGGCTCAGCTCACTCCGGCGACGCGCCGGCGCCTCCGGCGACGTCCCACCTGAGCAGGTCGTCCGGATCGACGGTCGGGCCGGCGGCGAAGGGCGGGCCGAAGCCGGCGAGCCGGTCCGCGAGCCAACGGTTGTCCTCAGCGGACGCCCGTTCCAGCCGCAGCCGGCGCATCCGCACCGCGGCGGCCCGCAGCCCGCGCAGCCGGCCCGTCGACCGGTCCAGCCGGGGCAGCCAGAGCAGACGCAGCTCGGGACGGTACTCCTCGTGCCCGCCGATGCCCTCGTAGTCGTCGACCAGGTCGCCGCAGCCGTAGAGGACGAGCCGGTCCCGGTACACCTCGACCGGGCGCGGGTGGTGCGAGGAGTGGCCGTGCACCACGTCGACGCCCGCGTCGATCAGGCCGTGGGCGAAGGACACGTGCTCGGCCGGCACGTCGTACCCCCAGTTGGTCCCCCAGTGCACGGAGACCACGACCCGGTCCCCCGGCCCGCCCTCGGCGGCGATCCGGGCCGCCAGGGCCGCCGCGGACGCGGCGGAGACCTCCGGCAGGTACGCGACACCCGGCCGGTCGGCGGTCGCCGCCCAGTGCGGCGGCACACCGGACGACGGCGCGGTGACCGACCAGACCAGCAGGCGCCCCCCGGTCAGGGGCAGCACGGCGGGCCGCCCGGCGGCGGCCGCGTCCGGGCCGGCGCCGGCCGTCGCCAGTCCCGCGCCGGCCAGCGCGTCCAGGGTGTCGGCCAGGCCGTCCGGTCCGAAGTCGAGGCAGTGGTTGTTGGCCAGGACGCAGACGTCGAGCCGGGCGGCGGTCAGCGCGGCCACGTTCGCCGGGTGCGTCCGGTAGTGGATGGCCTTCGTGGGGTCGTGCGTCCCGCGTCCGGTCACCGCGGTCTCCAGGTTGACGATCCGCGCGTCCGGCGCGAGCCGGTCGAGCAGGTCGAGAGCGTCGCCCCACGGCCAGGACGGCGGGGCGCGGCGCGGGACGGGACCGTTCGCCGCCTCGGCGAGGGCCACGTACTCGCGGGCGTCGCGCACCGCCGGCTCGCGCAGGTCGGGCGGGGCCGGCCGGGGCAGGATCGCGTCCACGCCACGGCCCGTCATCACGTCGCCGCCGAGCAGCAGCGTCAGGTCGGCCATCCGTGCGGTGTTCCCCGCCGGGCCGCCGGCTCACCTGCGGCGCGGGCCGAACCGGCGGCGGCCGAGGTGACGCTCGCGGTGCCTGTGGCGAACTGATCCCGACGGCGGCGGCCGGCCACCTAGAGTGAGGGCGGAGCGCCTACGGCGGGCGCCCGGCCCGCCCCGCGATGCCGGTCCGGTGGCCCGGCCCGGCGCGTTCCAGCCGGGCGCGGCCCGACGCGACGGTGCGAGGAGACCGGGGTGACCACGACGCGCCCGCTTCGGCCCTGGTACCGGCCGATGGTGGCCCGCCGGACCGACGAGGAGCACCGCTCGGCCACCCCGCTGGAGCTCTTCTTCGATCTCTGCTTCGTGGTGGCCGTGGCACAGGTGGCGGCGAACCTGCATCACGAGATTTCCGCCGGCCACGTGAGCCACGGCGTGCTCCGGTACCTGATGGTGTTCTTCGCGATCTGGTGGGCGTGGATGAACGTCACCTGGTTCGCCTCCGCGTACGACACCGACGACGACGTCTACCGGATCACCGTGCTGGTCCAGATCGCCGGGGCACTGATCCTGGCCGCCGGTGTGCCCCGCGCGTTCACCGAGGGCGACTTCGCCACCGCGACGTACGGGTACGTGGTGATGCGGCTGGCCGCCGTGGCCAACTGGCTGCGCGCGGCGTCCGGCGACCCGGAGCACCGGCGGACCGACCACCGGTACGCGATCGGCGTCACCCTCGTGCAGGCCGGCTGGCTGGTGCGGCTGCTGTCACCGGCCGACTGGTGGGCGGTGACCTTCGTGCTCCTGGCGGTTGCCGACGTGCTGGTGCCGGCGGTGGCCGAGCGCTCCCGGATGACCCCGTGGCATGCGGGTCACATCGCCGAGCGGTACGGCCTGTTCACGCTGATCGTGCTCGGCGAGGTGGTGCTGGCGGTGTCCCTGGCGGTGCAGGCCGGGGTGGACGCCGGCGACGACGGTCTGCGCCGCCTCGCGGCGGCCGGGGTGGTGATCGTGTTCGCGCTGTGGTGGCTCTACTTCGACCGGCGGGCCGAGGTGCCGACCCGGCTGCGCCGCACCCTCGCCTGGGGCTACGGCCACTACCTGATCTTCGCGTCGGTCGCGGCGGTCGGCGCCGGCTTGGAGGTGACCGTCGACGGGCTCCGGAACCTGGCCAAGGTGCCCGGGACGGTGGTGGGGTACGCGGTGGCCGTGCCGGTCGCCGTCTACCTGGTCACCCTGTGGCTGCTGCTGGTGCGCCCGCAGCCGGAGGCAACCGTTCCGGCGGCGTTCCCGGTCACCGCGGTGCTGGTGCTGCTGGCACCCCTCGTGCCCGGCACCGTGTACGTGCTCGCCGCCCTGCTGTTCGCCCTGGTGGCGGTCACCGTGGCGGCCCGGCGGCGGGCGCTGCGCGCCGCCGCGCCGTCAGGCTGACCGGGCCGACCCGTCCGGCGTCACCCGGTCGGGGCAGGTGGACCAGAAGTCGACGAGCATGCGGTGGACCTCGTCGGCCCGCTCGATCTGCGGCATGTGCCCGCAGTTCTCGAACAGGTGGGTGCGTGCCCGGGGCAGCCGCGCCCGGGCCGCCGCCAGGTGCGCCGCGGGCAGGATCAGGTCCTTCTCGCCCCACACGACAAGCGTGGGCAGGTCGAGTTCCGCCAGCCGTGCGAGCACGTCCTCGCGCCACTGCGGGCGGACACCGCGGAAGGTGCCGAGGTTGCGGGCGGTCTCCAGCATGACCCGCGCGGCGTGCGGCTGGCGGGCCACCGCCAGCGCGTACGCGACGCGCTCGGCGGTGACGAACGCCGGATCGCAGAAGAGGGCGCGCTCGGTGCGGCGGGCCGACCACCGGCTGGGCCGCAGCAGCAGCCGCCCGAACGGGCGCACCGCGAGCAGCCGCAGCAGGATCGTGACCTCCTGGCCGAAGCCGGCGGGCGTGACGAGGCCGAGGCTGGTCACGCGGGCCGGCTCGGTGACGGCGAACTGCATGGCGATGGCGCCGCCGAGGGAGTTGCCGACCAGGTGCACCGGCCGGTCCACGCCGACCGCGTCGAGGTACCGGCCGACGAACCGGCCCAGCTCGGGCAGCGTGTACGGCGCGGTCATCGGTAGCGAGCCGCCGTACCCGGGCAGATCGACGCTGTGCACCCGGAACCGCTGCGCGAGCCGCCCGTGCAGGTCGTCGAAGTCGCGCAGCGTCCGCCCGATGCCGTGCAGCAGCACGACGGGCGGACCGTCGCCGTCGACCCGGTGGCAGACCCGCCGCCCGGCGACGGTCACGTGCCGCGGGCGCGGGCGCGGCGCGGCGGCGTCCGGCCGGCGGGGCTGCGGGGCCGTCACGCCGGCTCTCCGGCCGGATCGGCCGCCGCCTCCGGCGCCCGGGCCGCCGGAGGCGGTGGCGCCGGAGGCGGTGGCGGCGGCGCGGACGTGGTGGTCAGCCGGCGGGCCGGGTCGCCGGCGGCGCGGTTGAGCCCCACCCGCAGCAGCGTCCCGTACGAGGCGGGCGCGATCCGGGCCAACAGGTCCGGCAGCTTCGCCGACCAGCCGATGAGCACCCGGCCGCGGCGGCGCTCGACGCCGCGCAGGATCACCTCGGCGGCCCGGGCGGGCGGGATGGTGAGCAGCTTGTCGAACTGCCGCCGGCCCTCCTCGTACTCCTCCGGGGCCACGCCGCTGCCGATGCGGGCGTTCGCGGTGATCCGGGTCGCGATGCCACCCGGGTGCACCGAGGTGACGCCGATGCCGTCGTCGACGAGTTCGTGACGGAGCACCTCGGTGAAGCCGCGCACGGCGAACTTGGTCGCCGAGTACGCGGCCTGTCCGGGCGGGGCGATCAGCCCGAAGAGGCTGGAGACGTTTACCAGGTGGGAGCCGGGTTCGGCCTTCAGGGTGGGCAGCAGCGCGTGGGTGAGCTGCACGACCGCCCGGAAGTTGATCTCCACCACCCACTGGAACTCCGCGAGCGTCACCTGGTCGAAGCGCCCGCCCAGCGCGACGCCGGCGTTGTTCACCAGCAGCCGGATCCGCGGATACCGGGCACGGATCTCCTCGGCGACCCGGGCGGTGGCGGCGGAGTCCGCGAGGTCGACGACGTACGTGTCGACCCGCCGGTCGGGGTGGGCGGCGCGGATCGCGGCCACCACGGCGTCCAGCCCCGCGCTGTCGCGGTCGACCAGGACCAGGTCGCTGCCCCGCCGGGCCAGCCCGTGGGCGAGGGCCTCCCCGATGCCGCTTGCGGCGCCGGTGACCACGGCCGTCGCGGCGGTGAACTCGAACCTACGCACGGACGGTGCTCCTCTCCGGCGTGCCGGCCCGGGAGAACCGCACGCCCTCGTCGGTGAGCCGGCCGTACCGCATCAGCAGCACGTCCCGGGGGTAGTTCTGGTACAGCCGCCACGGTGCCCGCGCTCCCTGCCGGGGCAGCGTGTCGATGCTGCGCAGCACGTAACCGGCGGACAGGTCGATGAGCGGGAGCCGCTCGTCGTCGGGCGGCGGCACGGGCGTGACGACGTGGGCTCCGGTGCGGTCCAGGTGGTTCAGCAACCGGCACACGTACGTGGCGACCAGGTCGGCCTTGAGCGTCCACGACGCATTGGTGTAGCCGATCGTCATCGCGAAGTTCGGGACGCCGGAGAGCATCATGCCCTTGTACGCGACGGCGCCGGCGAGATCGACGGGCTCCCCGTCGACGGTGAGCGTGGCGCCACCGAGGGCCAGCAGGTTGAGGCCGGTGGCGGTGACGACGACGTCGGCCGGGAGGTCCTCGCCCGAGCCGAGCCGCAGGCCGGTCCCGGTGAAGGTCTCGACGGTGTCGGTGACGATCGAGGCCCGGCCGCGTGTGATCGCCGCGAACAGGTCGCCGTCGGGCACCACGCACAGGCGCTGGTCCCAGGGGTCGTACCGGGGGGAGAAGTGCCGGTCGACGTCGTACCCGGCCGGGAGCCGGCCCCGCGCGGCCCGCCGCAGCAGGCGCTTCACAATCGTCGGCGCGCGCCGGCTGAGCTGGAAGTTCGCGGTGGTCAGCAGGACGTTCTTCCAGCGGACCGCCGGATAGACGGCGCGCTGCGGCAGCACGCGGCGCAGCGCGTCGGCGACCGCGTCGCGCGACGGCATCGCCATGACGTACGTCGGCGAGCGCTGCAGCATCGTCACGTGCCCGGCCCGTTCGGCAAGCGCCGGCACCAGGGTCACCGCGGTCGCGCCGCTGCCGATCACGACGATCCGCTTGCCCGTGTGGTCGAGGTCCTCCGGCCAGTGCTGTGGATGCACCACCTGCCCGGCGAACCGCTCGATGCCCGGGAAGTCGGGGGTGTGCCCCTCGTCGTAGCGGTAGTAGCCGGCGCAGGTGTGCAGGAACGAGCAGGTGAGGGTGACGTCCTCGCCGGTGTCGGCCCGGTGCGCGTGGACGGTCCAGCGGGCGGCGCGGCTGTCCCAGTCGGCGCGGAGCACCCGGTGGTGGAAGCGGATGTGCTCGGTGACCCCGTACTCGCGGGCGGTCTCCCGCACGTACTCCCGGATCGCCGGCCCGTCCGCGATCGCCTTCGGGTTCGTCCACGGTTTGAAGGAGTAGCCGAGGGTGAACATGTCCGAGTCCGACCGGATGCCCGGGTAGCGGAACAGGTCCCACGTGCCGCCGATCGCGCCGCGCGCCTCCAGCACCGCGTACGTCTTGTCCGGACAGTGGCGGCGCAGGTGGCACGCCGCGCCGACGCCGGACAGGCCGGCACCGACGATGAGCACGTCGACGTGATCGGTGGCCATGTCGTCTCCCCTGACGAGGGCGGTGATGCCGGACCCTATCCACCGCCGTCGACGGGAGTCAACACCCTGTCGAGAAGAATCGACACCCTGTCGAGCGGGTGTAACATCCACGGTCATGACATCCATCGCGGCCGCGTCGGCACGGGGCCGCCGCGCGGCTCGGACCTCGGGCGACGATCGCGAGTCGGCCATCCTCGCCACCGCCGAGCGGCTGCTGGCGCAGCGTTCGTTCGCCGACATCTCGATCGACGACCTGGCGCGGGGCGCCGGGATCTCCCGGCCGACGTTCTACTTCTACTTCCCCGGCAAGGACGCGGTCCTGCTGACCCTGCTGGACCGGGTCATCGAGGAGGCCAACGCCGCCGCCGGTGACGTGCTCGACCGCCTCGCCGGCGACCCCCGGGCCCGCTGGCGGGAGCTGATCGACCGGTTCCACCAGACGTTCGGCGCCCACCGGGCCGTGGTGCTGGCGTGCGCGCAGGTGCGCGGCACCAACGCCGAGGTCCGCCGGCTCTGGGCCGCGGTGATGGAGCACTGGGTACGGGCCATCGAGGGTGCGGTCGAGGCCGAGCGCCGCCGGGGCGCGGCGCCGGACGGGCTGCCCGCCCGCGACCTCGCCATCGCGCTCAACTCGATGAACGAGCGGGTCTGGTACGCCACCTTCGCCGGCGACGGCCCGGCGGTGGCCGAACCGGACGTGGTCGACGTGCTGCTCGACGTCTGGCTGGCCGCCATCTACAAGGAAGGGCCCCCTGTTAACGCCTCCGGTAGCGGAAGGGCCCCTTCTTAACGCCCGGGCCCGGCCCGGACGGCGATCAGCGTGCCGCAGACCTCCACAACGGAGGGTCGCGTACCCCTCGGGTCGCTCCGGTGTGACACGCTGGGAGCGACGGTCCGGTCACGGGAGGTGAGGCTCGTGTTACGCCTGTGCGAACTCGCCGCCGTGCCCGCGGTCCCGCCGGTCACCTTGCGCGTGGCCGCCGGCGCGACCGCCGCACTGGTGGCCGAGCCCCGGCTGGGCACCGCGATCGCCCGGGTCGTCGCCGGGCTGGCCGCGCCGGTGGCGGGCCGCGTCCTGGTCGGCGACCGCGACGTCACCGGGCTGCCGCCGCTGCGCCGCCGGATCGGGTACGTGCCGGCTGGCGGCGCCCTGCTGCCCCACCTGACCGTCCGGCGCAACATCTCCTACGGGCAGCGCAGGCGGGAGCGGGTGCGCGAGGTGGCCGACGACTGGACCGCGACCGTCGTCGACAGGCTCGAACTCGCCCCGACCCTGGAGCTGCGGCCGCACCTGCTCTCCGACGCGCAGCGGTTCCGGGTGGCCCTCGCCCGGGCGCTGGCCTGCCTGCCCGAGGCGCTTGTCGTCGACCTGCCCGCCGGTGTCGCCGGCGGTGGCCGGCTCGGCGACCTGCTCGACCGGTTGTCGCTGCCCGGCACCCCCGGCGTCGCCGTGCTGGTCTGCTCGGCCGACCCGGAGGTGCTGGCCGAGATCCCCGACCGGGTGCACGTCGAGGGGGCGGCCGACGCCGGGGCGCGCCCGTGACGGCAGCGGGCCGGCTGCGCCGGCGTACGCTTCTGCGCGCCGCCGCCGCGGTGAGCGCGACGGCCGCGACGTCGTGCGCGGGGCCGGCGCGCTCCGTGCAGGTGGTCGTGGTCTGGAGCGGCGGCGAGCTGGCCCGGTTCCGGGAGGTGGTGGCCCGCTACGGCGCCCCGGTCCAGGTCCTCGGCGCGGGCAACGACATCGACGCGTTCCTGTCCGCCCGGCGGCTGGCCGGCACCAGCCCCGACGTCGCGATCCTGCCCCGCTCCGGCCTGGTCACCGAGTACGCGCGGCGCGGCTGGCTGCGGGAGGTCACGCCGGCCGCCAGCTACGCGGTGCCGGCCGGCATGGCCGACCTGCTCTCCCGGGGCGGGCGGCGGTACGGCGTGTGGGTCAAGGCCGCGCACAAGTCGCTTTTCTGGTACTTCCCGTCCACGCTCGCGCAGCCGCCGGGCACCTGGGACGAGCTGGTCACCATCACCCGCCGGCTCGGCGCGCGGGCCCGGGCCGGCGCCGGGCCGGCGCCGCTGGCGATCGGCGCGGCCGACGGGTGGGTGCTCACCGACTGGTTCGAGAACGTCCTGGCCGACGTCGCCGCGCCCGGGGAGTACGAGGCGCTGGCCGGCGGCGGGGCGGACTGGCGGGGCCGCCCGGTCCGGTACGCGCTGGAGCGGCTGGCCGAGCTGTGGAGCGTCGCCGGCGCCTTCCCCGGCGGCGGGCGGCGGGCCCTGCTCACCCAGTTCGAGGAGTCGGTGATCCAGGTGGTCCACCACCGGCAGGCGGCGATGGTGTTCGAGGGTGACTTCGTCGAGGCGGTCGACGCCCGGTTCCGGGGCGGCGGCGAGGCGCCGGCCACCTTCCGGTTCCCCGGTTCGCGGGCGGCCGAGCGTCCGCTCATCCTGGGCGGCGACGCGGCGGTCGCCTTCGCCGATTCGACCCGCGGGGTGGAGCTGGTGCGGTGGCTCAGCGACGGTGCCAGCTTCACGCCGTGGCTGCGCGCCGGCGGATATCTCTCCCCCAACGTCACCGTCCCGCTGGAGGCGTACCCGGATCCGGTCCGGCGGCGGTTCGCCGCCGAGCTGCGTACCGCCGGCACCGTCCGGTTCGACCTGTCCGACCGGCTGCCCGGGCCGTTCACCGGCACCGACGGCGTCGGCATCTGGCGGATCATGCAGGACTTCTTCGCCGACGTGACCGGAGGCGTCGCCGCGGCGGAGGCGGTGCGGCGCGCCACCGGCCAGCTGGCGGCGGAGGCCCGGGCCGCGGAGGCCCGGGCCGCGGAGCGCGGGCGATGAGCCGGGCGCCCCTGCTGGGCGAGCTGGCCGTCCTCGACGACGTCGGTCCGCCCCGGCGTGGGCGTGCCTACCCGGCGGCGGGCGCGACCTCGACGCTGCTGCTGCCCGCGTTGCTGCTGCTCGGCGGCCTGGTGGCCTGGCCGGTGCTGCGGACGGTGCACGCCAGCGTCACCGCTGACGGCCGCTGGGTGGGTGCGGAGCACTTCCGTGCCGCGCTCGCCGCGCCCGGCACCGGCGCGGTCGTGGGCCGGACGATCCTGTGGGCGCTGCTGGTGCCGACCGTGGTGACCGGGCTCGGCTACCTGCTCGCGGCCGCCTCGCTCCGCTCGCGGGAGGGCTGGCTGCTCCGGTTGGTCCTGGTGGTGCCGACCGCGTTGCCGCTTGTGGTCACCGGGGTCACGTTCCGGCTGATGTACGACCCGGACCCGCGGCGGGGGCTGGCCACCTCGCTGCTGGCCCGGCTCACCGGGCGGCCGGCGGAGGAGCTGCCGCAGCTGCTCGGCCCCGGGCTGGTCACGGTGGCGCTGATGTCGGCGTTCGTGTGGGCCTGGGTCGGGCTCGCCGTGGTGGTGTTCCGGGCCGCGCTGGACGCGGTGCCGCCGAGCCTGGCCGACGCGGTCCGCGCGCACGGCGGCGGCCGCCGGGACGTGCTCTGGGACGCGCAGTGGCGACCGCTGCTGCTGCGTACGGTCGCGGTGGTCTTCGCCCTGGCCGCGCTCGCGACCAGCCGGACCTTCGACCTGATCCTGGTCATGACGCCCGGTTCGGTGCGTGACGAGGCGTCGGTGCTCGCGCTGCGGGTGTGGCAGACCTCCGGCGGGGAGACGACCGGCGAGAGCGCGGCCCTCGGCGTGGTGTGGCTGGTGGCGGTGGCCGCCGGCATGCTGGTCGCGGCGTTGTTCGTCCGGCAGGCGTGGCCGCCGCCGCGCCAGCCCACGGCGGCGCGACCCGGACCCGCGGCGCCCGCCCCTCGCCGGGTGGCGCGGCTGCTCACGGCGGGGGCCCTCGTCGCCTGGCTGCTGCCGCTGGGCGTCCTGGTCGCGACGTCGCTGCAACGCCCGGTGGACGCGGCCACCCGCGGCTGGTGGTCGAGCCCGCCGAGCCTCGACTCCTACCGGTCGCTTGCCGCGGGCGGCGACCTGTGGCGCACTCTCGGGTTCACTCTCGTCCTGGCCACCGTGGTCACCGTCGCGGTGCTGGCCGTCGCGCTGCTCGCCGCGTACCCGCTGGCCTGGCTGACCGGGCCGGCCGCGCAGGCGACCGGGCTGCTGCTGATGGCCGCCAGCGTGGTGCCGGTGCAGGTCATCGCCGGCCCGGTGAACGAGGTGCTCGGCGTGGTGCTGTCCTCGGGCACGTCCCGTGGGTTGGCGCTGGTGCACGTCGCCCTCGGGCTTCCGTTCGCCGTGCTGGTGCTGCGCAACGCGTTCGCCGATCTGCCCGCCGAGCAGGTGCGGGCGGCCCGGGTGGGCGGCCGGCACTGGTGGGGCACGCTGCGCCTGCTGGTTCGGCACAGCCGGCCCGCGGTGATCGCGGTGGCGGTGCTGGAGTTCGTGCAGGTGTGGAACGACCTGGTGGTCGGGCTGCTGTTCAGTGGGCCGGGGACGCTGCCGCTGGGGCTGTTCCTGGCCGGGCAGACCCGCGGGTTCGTCGCCGGCAGCGGGATGCTCGCCGCCGGCTCGGTGCTCGCCTCGGTGCTTCCGGTGCTGCTTGTGGTGCTGGCCCGCCGGCAGCTCGTGGCCGGCCTGGTCGCCGGAGGTGTGCGGTGACCGGCCCGCCGGCCCGCCGGTCCCGCCGGCCGCGGCGGCTGAGCCTGCTGCTGGCCGTCGGCGGGGTGCTCGGCGGCACGGTGAGCGCCGTGCTCGGCAACGTCACCGGCAACCTGCTCTCCGAGCTGTCGGTGACGCAGCTCGGCTCGGCGAGCGCCGCGGTGATCGTGCTCGGTCTGGCCGCCGCCGTCGTCGTCGAGTGGCGGCGCTACCAGCGCGACCAGGCGGCGGCACCGGAGCCCGAGGAGTCCGCGCCGGCGGTCGGGGCGCCGACCCTTCCGTGGCCGGCGGGCCTCACCGGCCGCGCGGACGACGTGGCGGCGGTCGTCGACGCGTTGCGGCACGAGCACGCGGTCGCCGTGGTGGGCCGGCGGGCGGTGGGCACCTCCTCGTGCGCCGTCCAGGCCGCGAACCTGTGCCGGGAGGACTTCCCCGACGGTTGCTACTACCTGGACCTGCGTCGCCGCGGGCGGCCCCGGTCGGCGTACCACGTGCTGACCGCGCTGGCCCGGATCCTGAACACCCGCGCCCCGGCGAGCGGCCGGCCCGACGACCTGGTCGAGGCGGCCGACGGCCTGCGCGGCAAGCTCGACGGCCAGCGGGTCCTGCTGGTGCTCGACAACGTGGACGATCCCGCCCAGGTCCGGGCCCTGCTGCCGCCGACCGCCCGGACCTGCCGGCTGCTGTTCGCCGGAACCGGCGCGCTCGAGGCGCAGGAGGGGGTCACCGCCCACCGGCTCTTCGAGCCGGGTCCCGACGACGCGGTGGACATCTTCGCCGCCGCGGGCGCCGCGGCGCCGGTCGCCCGGCCGCACCGGCCGGACCCTCGCACCGACCCGGCGGTACGCACGGTCGTCGAGCTGTGCGGCCGCCAGCCGCGTACGGTCGCCGAGCTGGGCCGGCGGACCGCCCAGCACGGCTGGCGGCACGCCGACGTGCTCGACGCTCTGCGCCGCGCCGTCGAGACCGCCCCGCACCAGCAGGTGGCCGCCTCCCCCGCGACGCTGCTGGTCACCGCGCGGGACACCGCGTACCACGCGTTGAGCGCGGAGGCACGACGGCTGTGGCGGCTGATGTCGCTCAGCCCGGCGCCGCTGGACCGCCCGGCGATCGCCGCGCTCGCCGCCCGCCGCCCGGACCGCGTCGCCCCGCTGCTGCACGAGCTGGCGACGGGTGGCTTCGTGACCGGCGCGGAGGGCGACCGCTACGAGGTCCGCCCGCTGCTCGCCCCGTACGCGCGCCTGCACCTGCGCGCGGGCGGGTCGGCGCGGCGGCGGGTCACCGCGCAGACCCGGCTCACCCGGCACCTGGCCCGCCGGGCCGAGCGGCACGCCGCGAACCTGGTCGTGGCCGCCGCCACCCTGGACCGGGACCGGACGCTGTCGCTGGACGACGACCCGTACGGCTGGTTCGACCTGCACCAGGAGCTGCTGCTGGCGGTGGTCAGGGTGCCGGCCGGGGCGGTGGAGTCGCTGCCGCGCCGGGTACGCCGCTGGTGGTTCCGGCTGGCGGTGGCGCTGTGCGGGTGGCTGGCGCACGTGGAGCGCCTCGCCGAGTGGGAGGAGGTGTGCCGGACGGTGCTCGCCACCCCCACCGCCGGGGACCGGCCGGAGATCGCCGGCTGGGCGCACAACGAGCTGGGCGTGCTGCGCCGGCGCCGGCACGACCCGCAGGGGGCGGCGACCGCGCTGAGTCTCGCGGTGGCCGAGCGCAGCCGACGGGGCATCGCGCAGGCCCGGATGAACCTCGGCCTGGTTCTGCTCGACCTGGGGCAGCTCGACGACGCGGTGGAGCACCTGGAGCTGTCCCGGCGGCACCGCTCCGGCGCCGACCGGGCCGGGCACGCGCTGACCGACCTCGGGCTGGGCGCCGCGCGGCTGGCCCGGGGGGAGTTCGAGGTCGCCCACCACCACCTGGTCCGGGCGGCCAACACGTTCCGCTCGCTCGGCGACGCCCGGGGCTACGCCGCCGCGCTGACGAACCTGGTGCTGGTCCACGCGGAGCTGGGCGAGCACCTCGACGCGGCGCAGGCGTGGCGGGCGGCGCTGCGGGAGTACGGCGCGGTGACGGACGCGACGAACCGGGCCGTCGCGCTGCTCAACGCGGGAGCGACGCTGCTGGCCAGCGCGCCCGGGCAGGCTCGGCAGGCGTACGAGATGCTTGCCGAGAGCCGGCGGCTGCGCGAAGGCGGACAGCCGACCGCCGGGCTGGGCCGCACGCTGCTGTACCTGGGCGACGCGGCCGACGTCCTCGGCGACGCGGACGAGGCCCGCCGGCACTGGGTGGACGCGGCGGCGGTCTGCGAGGCCGCTGGCGACGGCGACGGTCAGGCGGCCGCCGACGCGCGGCTCGGCGGCGAGGACGGAGCACCGCCGGCGCCCACACCCAGGACGCCGTCCACCGGCGTGCCGCGCGATGCCCGGCCGGCTCCCGGGGCGACCGGCTGACGGTCGCCGGTGCCCGGCTCAGTGCCGCCGGAACAGGCGGAGCGGGGCCGGATCATGGTCGACGCCGGCGCACCTCGCCGAGGACGGCGAGGCCCGCCTCGATCGCGGAAGCCGGGTTGGCCGCGTACCCGAGGACCAGGCCGGGCGGGCCGGGCCGCTGCCGGTGCCAGGACAGCGGCTGCACCTTCACGCCCCGCTCCAGGGCCGCCGTCGCCAGTTCGGTGTCCGGCACCGCCGAGTCGAGGGTGACCGTCAAATGCAGCCCGGCGGCGGCCCCGTGCACCGTGGCGCCGGGCAGGTGCCGGGCGATCGCCGCGATCATCGCGTCCCGCCGCCGGACGTGCCGCCGCCGCAGGAGGCGAAGCTGCCGCTCCAGCGCTCCGGAGGTCATCAGCTCCGCGAGCACGAGCTGCGGCAGCACCGCGTTGCCGAGGTCGGCGTTGCGGCGGGCGTCGACCACCGCCGGGCGGTGCCGCGCGGGCACGAGCAGCCAGCCGATGCGCAGCGCCGGGGCGAGCAGCTTGGAGACGCTCCCGGCGTAGCAGACGTGCTCGGGCAGCGTGGCCCGCAACGCCGGCACGGGCGGCCGGTCGTACCGGTGCTCGGCGTCGTAGTCGTCCTCGATGACCAGTCCGCCGGCCCGGGCCCAGGCGGCGAGCCGGCGGCGGCGGCCCCCGTCGAGCACCACGCCGGTCGGAAACTGGTGCGCCGGGGTGAGCATCACGGCGGGCACGTCACCGGCGGCCAACTCGTCCACCCGCAGGCCGGCGGAGTCCACCGGGACCGGTGGCGTCTCGACGCCCCAGTTGTTCAGGTGCTGGCGCACGCCGAGTGAACCCGGGTCCTCGACCGCGACGCGGGTGACGCCGACGCCGCGCAGCGCCTGCGCGAGCAGGCCGAGTGCCTGGGAGACGCCGGTGGTGACGAGCACCTCGGCCGGGTCGACGACGATTCCCCGGTACCGGGCCAGCCAGGCCGCGACGGCCCGCCGCAGCGCGGGCGCTCCGCGCGGGTCGCCGTAGCCGAAGTCGGCCGCGACCAGGCTGCGCAGCACGGTCCGTTCGGCGCGCAGCCAGGCTTCCCGCGGGAAGGCGGCCAAATCGGGTACGCCGGGCGTCAGGTCGATGCGCGCCGGCGCCGCGCGCACCGCGTCGAAGATGTCGGTGCCGGGGGCCGGCGGGAACAGTCGGGTCGGCGCGGGCGCGGCGGCGGGGACCGGCGGGGCGGCCGGCGCCGCGACCACCACCGTGCCCGCGCGCCCCCGGCCGGCCACCTGCCCTTCCTCCACCATCCGCTGGTACGCCTCGACGACGACGCCTCGGGAGACACCGAGGTCGGCGGCGAGCACCCGGGTGGCAGGCAGGCGACTGCCGACGGGGATGCGCCCGTCGGCGATGGCCGCCCGCAGCCGGCCGGCGAGCCAGTCGGTCCGGCCGCCCGGCGGTGCCTCGGCGATGTCCAGGTACAGGAAGTCCGAGCCGGGTTTGGTCCCCTCCTGGGGCGCGGTTTTGGCACTGCGCACCGGACCATCGTGCCGGCAGGGTGGAGCCATGACAATCGCCTTCGTCGTGACCACCCTCGTCGTGGTCGCCACTCCCGGCGCCGGGGTGCTGTTCACCCTCTCCGCCGCCCTCTCCGGCGGCCGGCGTTCCGCCCTGGTGGCCGCGGTCGGGTGCACGGTCGGCATCGTGCCGCACCTCGCGGCCGCGGTGACCGGGCTGTCCGCGTTGCTGCATTCCAGCGCGCTCGTCTTCGGGGTGCTGAAGTACCTCGGCGTGGCGTACCTGCTGTGGCTGGCGGTCGCGACCTGGCGCGATCGGCGTGCGCTTGTCGCGGACGGCCCGTCGGCGCCGGCCCGGTCGGTGGCCCGCACGGTCGGGTCGGCGGCGCTGATGAACCTGCTCAACCCCAAACTGACGATCTTCTTCGTGGCGTTCCTGCCGCAGTTCGTCGATCCCGGCCGGCCGGACGCGGTCCCGGCGATGCTCGGGCTGAGCGCGGTGTTCATGCTGGTGACCCTCGTCGTGTTCACGGCGTACGGGCTCGGTGCGGCGGCCGTGCGCCGGCACGTGCTGGACCGGCCGCGGGTGCTCGGCTGGCTGCGCCGGAGCTTCGCCGGCTCGTTCCTCGCGCTGGGCCTGCTGCTGGCCCGCGCCGAAGCCTGAGCGGACGGTCAGACATGTACTTCGAGCACTCGAACCGGATCCGGGCCGAGCACCCCGGGCTGGTCGCCGGGGTCCTGTACGCCGAGGGCGTCGCCGGTCCGCCGCGAACGGCCCTCCCGCTCGCCGACCTGCACGCGGTGGCCCGCGAACGACTGGCGACCGGCACCGAGGGCGCCTTCCCGGAGATCCAGGCCTGGCGGCGGGCGTTCAGCCGGATGGGCCTCGCACCGACCCGCTACCGGTGCGCGGCGGAGTCGCTGCTGCGGCGGCTGCGCACGGAGGGCGAACTGCCGTCGGTGCATCCCCTGGTCGACCTGGGCAACGCGGTCTCGGCCGCCTACGCGATCCCGGTCGGCATCCTCGACGTCGACCACGTCGCCGGCGGGATCGAGGTCCGGCCGGCCCGGGGCGACGAGCGGTACCTGACGTTCACCGGGTTCGAGGAGCGCCCCGACCCGGGCGAGGTGATCTTCGCCGACGAGGCGGGCCGGGCCCACGCCCGGCGCTGGACCAACCGGCAGAGTGGGTGGTCGGCCCTGCGCGAGGGCACCTCGCGGGTTCTGGTCGTGGTCGAGGCCCTGCACGGCGCCGCCGGCCGGGACGTCCCCCGGCTGCTGGACACCCTGACCGGCGAACTGCGGCGGGGATGGGGGGCGGACCCGCGACGGTTCGTCCTGACCGGGGCCGCCCCGCGGGTGGAGGTGTGAGCCGGCGCGTCAGGTCCCCGCGTCGGCGGACTCGCCGGGGGCGAGGTACCGGTAGCCGGGGACGGTCTCGCCGAACCAGCCGTTGACGCTGGCCAGGCCCCGCTCGTTGAGCTGGGCGTCGTGGATCGCCACCGTCCGGGCCGCGCCGGCGGCGACGGCGAAGTCGATCGCCTCGGTGAGCTTGAGCCAGGACGCCTGCGCCGGTACGAGCAGGGTCGCCACCCGGCGGCCGGGCGGGTGCAGTGAATCGCCGGGATGGTAGACCGCGTCCGCCACGAGGTAGCCGAGGTTCGCGCAGTCCGGCTGGCCACCGTGGATGGTGGCGTGCCGGCCGCCGGTGGCGGTCACCTCCACGCCGGCCGCGGTGAACCGCTGCCCGGCCGTGACCGGGACGACCGGCAGCGGCACCGGGCCGGGCAGCCGCGCGCCCGCCGGGGCGAAGACCGGCACGCCGAGCCCGGCCAGGCGCAGCACGTCGACGTGGTCGGTGTGCTCGTGGGTGACCAGCACGGCGTCGGCCCCGGCCAGCGCGGCCGGCTCGCTCCACGTGCCCGGGTCGATCACGAGGACGCCGCCGCCGGTCTCCAGGCGTACGCAGGAGTGGGTGTACTTGATGATCCGCACCGGCCGACCGTACGCGGGACGGCGGCGCCGCGCCGCCCCGCGTACGACGGTCAGCCGTGCCCGCCGTGGGCGCTGTGCGTGGGCGGGCGGCCCGGCCGCTGCCCCGGCTCGACCACCACGAACTGACCCATCATCCCGGCGTCCTCGTGGTAGAGCAGGTGGCAGTGGTACATGTACGGCACGTCCGGGTCGCTGTGGTCGCGGAAACGCAGCGCGATCCGGACCGGACGATGCGGCGCCAGGTAGACGGTGTCCTTCCAGCCGCCGAGCTCCGGCGGCGGCGCCTCCCCGGCGACGGAGAGCACCTGGAACTGCACGTCGTGGACGTGGAAGTTGTGCGGCGTGCCGTCGATGTTCGCCACCTCCCACACCTCGGTGGTGTCCCTGGTGACGGCGAAGTCGATCCGGCCCAGGTCCATCGACTGGCCGTTGATCGACCGGCCGGCGAACTCCAGCCGGCGGGTGTCGCTGGCCGTGTCCGGGTCGAGCCGCTGCAGCGGGACCAGGGTGCGCGGCACGGCCGGGGACGGGGCGAGGCGGTCGGCGGCCCGCAGTTGCAGCACGTCGAAGCGGTCCCGGCCACCGGCGAACCGGTCGGCGAGGAAGCCGGCGCCCAGGTCCGGGCCGGTGCTGCGCAGGGTCACCCGCTCCCCGGGCCGGACGGACACCACGATCTCGGCCCGCTCGCCGGGCGACAGTTGGATCCGGGTGAGGCGGGCCGGGCGCGGCAGCAACCCGCCGTCACTGGCGATCATGTCGAACGGCCGGTCGTCGGCGAAGCCGAAGTCGTACAGCCGGGCGGTGGAGCCGTTGAGCAGCCGCAGCCGGACCCGCTCGGTGGTCACGTCGAGGTACGGCCCGACCGTGCCGTTGACCAGCAGCGTGTCGCCGAGGACGCCGATCGCGTTTATCGAGTTGCGGGTCTTGGTGAACTCGCCGCTGCGGCTGAAGCTGCGGTCCTGCACGATCACCGGTACGTCGTCGACGCCGTAGCGGCGCGGCAGGGACAGCGCCGCCTCCCGGTCGTCGTCGACGATGAACATGCCGGCCAGGCCCCGGTAGACGTGGTCCTCGGTCTCGCCGTGCGGGTGCGGGTGGTACCAGAGGGTGGCCGCCGGCTGATCGACCGTCCAGGTGGGTGACCAGGTCGCGCCGGGGCGGATCGACTGGTGCGGCCCGCCGTCCATCCGGGCCGGCAGGTGCATGCCGTGCCAGTGGACGCTGGTGCGCTCGGCGAGGCGGTTCACCACGTTCACCACGACCTGCTCGCCGCGCCGGGCCCGCAGGGTCGGCCCGAGGTAGTCGCCGTCGAAGCCGGCGGTACGGGTCTGCCGGCCGTCGCCCCGGAAGTCGCGCCTGCCCTCCCGGGCGAGCAGGTCGAACACGCGCCGCCCGCGGTCGTCGACGCGGGACCCGGCCAGCGGTGGCACGGCGAGCGGGCGGGTGAACTCCACCTGACCGACGGTGTCGGTGCCGGCGCGGGCGAGCGCCCAGCCCCCGGCCGCCACACCACCGCAGCAGAGGACGAGACTGACGGCGAGCACGCCGAGCAGCAGACGGGTCAGGGGACGTCGTCGGGCGGGCACGTTGGCACCTCCAGTAGAGCCAGTACCTGTAGCCTGCCTTCCTATCTGCCGTGCCGCCACGGTCGCGGCCGGAATCCGGGGTTCTCTCCGGGTTGCCCCCGAGCCGGAACGGGGCCGCGCCGGGGCGGCCGTGCCGGATGATCGGAGGCATGGACCGACGGCCCGAGCGTGGTCACCGGTGCGTCCCGCACACCGCGGACGTGCGGATCGAGGCGTGGGCGCCGACACGGGAGGCCTGCGTGGCCGAGGCGGTGGTCGCCCTCGTCGACACGTTCACCGACCCGGGTGCGGCCCGGCCCACGGCCGAGCGGGAGTTCCACGTCCGCGCCGAGGACGACGAGGACCTGCTCGTGGACGTCCTGGACGAGGTGATCTTCCGGTTGGACACCGCCGGTGAGCTGCCGCTGCGTACCGAGGTCGCCGACGACGGCGACGGCGGGTTACGGGTGCGCTGGCACACCGTCGACACGGACGCGGTGGAGCTGATCGGCGCCGTGCCGAAGGCGGTGGCGCTGCACGAGCTGCGGTTCGGCCCGGACGGGCCGGGCTGGTCCTGCGCGGTGACCCTTGACGTGTAGCGGTCTCAGCCCTCGGCCACGCCCGGCTCAGCCCTTGACCACGCCGATCGGCACCAGCCGGGCCACCTTCCGGCACAGTCCCGCGCCCTCGGCGGCCTCGACCACCGCCGAGATGTCCTTGTACGCCGCCGGCATCTCCTCGGCCAGCCCACGCCGGGAGGCACCGCGTACGGCGATGTTCTGCTCCGCGAGCTGGCGGCGCGGGTCGAGGCCGCGCTCGGCCCGGACCGCCTGCTTGCGGCTCTGCACGCGGCCCGCGCCGTGGCAGGTCGACGCGAACGCCGGCGAGCCGGGCACCCCGGTGAGCACGTAGGAGCCGGTGCCCATCGAGCCCGGAATCAGGACCGGCTGGCCCGCGTCGCGCAGGTCCCGGGGGAGGTCCGGGTGCCGCGGCGGCAGGGCCCGGGTGGCGCCCTTGCGGTGCACGCAGAGGCGCCGCGCGTCCCCGTCGGTCCCGTGCGTCTCGATCTTCGCGAGGTTGTGCGAGATGTCGTAGACCAGGTCGAGGTCGCTGCCGGTGACGCGGCGGAAGACGCCCCGGGCCGCGTGGGTGAGCAGTTGGCGGTTGGCCCGGGCGTAGTTGGCGGCGGCCGCCATCGCCCCGAGGTAGGCCCGACCCTCGTGCGACGCGACCGGGGCGCAGGCGAGCTGCCGGTCCGGCACGTGGATGGCGTACCGGCGCATGACCTTCTCCATCCGGCGCACGTAGTCGGTGCAGATCTGGTGGCCCAGGCCCCGCGAGCCACAGTGGATCATGACGCAGATCTGGCCGGGTCGCAGGCCGAAAGCGGTGGCGACGGCCTCGTCGTACACCTCCTCGACGGCCTGCACCTCAAGGAAGTGGTTACCGGAACCGAGGCTGCCCACCTGCTTCGCGCCGCGCTCGATCGCCCGCTCGCTCACCTCGGCCGGGTTGGCGTCGTCCACCGCGCCGTGATCCTCGCAGCGCGCCAGGTCCCGCTCGACCCCGAAGCCGCGCTCGACGGCGTACCGGGAACCGCCGCGCAGCACCCCGTCCAGCTCCGCGCGGCCGGTCAGGTGCCACACCGCGCCCTTGCCCATCCCGCGCGGCGTCGACTCGCCCAGGCCGTCCATCACCGCGTCCAGCCGGGGACGCAGCCCGGCCAGGTCGAGGTCGGCCGCGAGCAGCCGGACGCCGCAGGAGATGTCGAAGCCCACCCCGCCCGGCGACACCACCCCGTCCGCCTCGACGTCGGTGGCGGCCACCCCGCCGATCGGGAAGCCGTAACCCCAGTGCACGTCCGGCATCGCGTACGAGGCCTCGACGATGCCCGGCAGGGTGGCCACGTTGGCGACCTGCTCCAGCGACTTGTCGGCGCCGGCGTCGGGCAGCAGCGACTCGGACGCGAAGACCACCCCCGGCACCCGCATCGGGTCGTGCCGGTCGATTCGGAAGCGGTACGGCGACTCTGCGACCAGCTCCATCCGCGCGACCTACCCGGTCGGACGGACGTTACACGCCGGGAACCGGCAGGCGTCACCCGCCGGGGACGGGCCGTCGCCGTCAGGCCGGGTCGGCCCGGATCACCGCCACGGTCTGGGCGAGGTCCCACTCGCCGCACGCGGCCGGCCGGGGGGCCAGGTGGCCACGCACGGTCACCCGGTCACCTGGACTCAGCGCCGCCGCCACGTCACCGGTCAACGCCCAGCGCCGCCCGCCGACCAACAGCATGGTGCAGTCCCCGACCCGCTCCACCGTGCCGGTGAGGGTGCGCGCCCCGAACGGCAGCGGCCCCGGCAACTCGCCACCCATCAGACCAACCTCCGTCCTGTCGGCGCGGCGGCAACCCGGTCAGAGCCGGTAGAAGGCGCGGTAGCGGCGGAACAGCCGCCACTGCACCACCACCGCCGCCACCGTCAGCAGGATCATCACCAGCGTCGCGGCGGCCGCGTAGCCGTAGCGCAGGTACTCGAACCCGGTGCGGTAGATGAACAGCGACAGGTACGTGGTGGCGTACGGGGGCGGGCCGCCGTCGGTCACCACGAACGCCGGCACGAAGGAGAAGTGCAGGCTCGCGATGACGTCCCGCACCGCGAGCAGGGCCAGCACCGGCGCCATCAGCGGAAGGGTGATCCGGCGGAACACGTCCCAGCCGGTGGCGTCCTCCAGCGCGGCCATCTCGTAGACGTCCCGGGGCAGGGACCGCCGGGCGGCCAGCAGCACCACGAAGGTCTCCCCCATGGTGAACACGCTCATCAGGATGATCGCGGCCCGCGCGTCGGTCGGGTCGGTCAGCCACTGCGGCGGGGTGCGGCCGAGCACGGTCAGCCCGTTCTCCCCGCCCAGCCGCAGCAACTGGTTGATCGGGCCGTACAGGGGGTTGAACAGCCAGAGCCAGAGCAGGCCGTAGGCGATCTCCGGCACCGCCGTCGGCAGCACCGCGGCGGCCCGCGCGGTGCCGACCCCGAACGCCCGGCGGTGCAGCAGCAGCGCCAGGCCGAGCGCCAGCAGCACCCGCAGGGGTACGGCCACCAGCGCGAACACCAGCGAGTTGGTCAGCGACACCCGGAACACCGGGTCGCCGGACAGCTCGGTGAGGTTGCCCAGCCCGGCCCAGCTCGGCGGGTTCACCAGGTCGTACTCGGTGAACGCCAGGGCCAGCGTGACGGCGGCCGGCAGCAGCACCAGGCCGACCAGGCCGACCAGGTACGGCGCCAGCATCAACGCCAAATGCCGGCGGGAACGGGTGTCGGGCCGGGTCACGGGTCGTACCGCAGGCCCGAGTCGGCGTGGAAGACGTGCGTGTCGGCCCAGCCGACCCCGACCCGGACGGACTCGCCCCGGGCCGGGCGGCGGGCGGCCGGCACCCGCGCCACCACCGCCGGCCCCGCGGCGAGGCTCAGGTAGGCGTACGCGTCCTCGCCGACCACCTCGACCCGGTCCACGGTCGCCGCGGCGCCCTCCGCCGCGTCCAGCACCACCGCCTCCGGGCGGAAGCCGATCTCCACGCCTTCGCCCGGTACGCCGGGCGGCGCCGCCCCGGTGGGACGGACCGGGCCGTCGGCGGCGAGCAGGTTCATCGCCGGTGAGCCGACGAACCGCGCCACGAACGTGCTCGCCGGCGTACGCCAGATCTCGTCCGGGGTGCCGACCTGCTCGACCCGGCCGTCGCGGAGCACCGCGATCCGGTCGGCGAGCACCAGCGCCTCGGTCTGGTCGTGAGTGACGTGCACCATCGTGGCGCCGAGCCGGTCGTGCAGCGCCCGCAGTTCGGCGCGCATCTCCACCCGCAGGGCCAGGTCGAGGTTCGACAGCGGCTCGTCGAGCAGGAACACGTCCGGTTCGCGGACCAGCGCCCGGGCCAGCGCCACCCGCTGCCGCTCCCCACCGGAGAGCTGACCCGGCCGCCGGGACAGCAGGTCGGCGCAGCCCACCGCCTCGGCCGCCGTCCGGGCCCGCTCCCGCGCCACCGCCCGCGGGGTGTCCCGGACCTCGAGCCCGAAGGCGATGTTCTCGGCGACGGTGAGGTGCGGGAACAGCGCGTACGACTGGAAGACCATGGAGACGTTGCGCAGGCCGGGGCGGGCCTCGGTGACGTCCCGGCCGGCGATGCGGACCCGGCCGCCGGTGACCGGCTCCAGGCCCGCCACCACCCGCAGCACGGTCGACTTGCCCGCACCGGACGGGCCGAGGACCACGAGCAGCTCACCCCGGGCGACGGCCAGGTCCACCTCGTGCAGGACGGTGGCGCCGCGGTACGCGGCACTCACCCCGACCAGGTCCAGACCCGCCTCGCTCACCCGTGCTCACCGCGGGCGAACAGCGGACGGGTCTGCTGATCCAGGTCACGGATGACGTCGTCGAGCCGGTCGCCGCGGTGCATGGCGTTCTCCAGGATCCCGTAGGTGACGTCCTCGATCTCCGGCCAGGTGGAGACGGTCGGCAGCGCGCGCACGGTGGGGATCGCGTCGAGGAACACCCTGGCGCTGCGCGGCGGCTGGGACGGGCCGAGGAACGCCGCCGACTCGGAGACGCCGATGTGCGACGGCACCGTGCGGCCGGTGGCGGCGATGATCCGCTGCCCCTCCTCGGAGATGGCGAACTCCAGGAACCGCCACGCGGCGTCCTTGCGCTTCCCGCCCCGGGTCATGCAGTACGCGTCGGAGTGCAGCACACCGACCTGCTTCTGGTAGACCGGCAGCGGCGCCACGTCCCACTCGAAGTCGATGATCGAGCGGAACGTGGTGGTGGAGCGGCGCGACGACATGAGCATGGCGAGGCGCCCGTTGGCGAAGCGGGACTCGTCGTCCTCGGCCTCGACCTCCTCGTCGGTCGGCACCACCCCGTACGCCTGGCGCAGGTCCACGAGGTTCTTCAGCGCGTCGCGGGCGGCCGGGGTGTCCAGGGTGAGCCGGGTCGGCTTGTCGAGGTCGTCGACGATCTCCGCGCCGTTGGACCACACCAGCGGGGCGAGGCGGATGATCGACGGTTCGACGCCGAGCCCGTGCACGACCGGGCGGACGGCGGCGCCCTCGCTCTCGGTGCCCTTCACCACCACGCCGCGGGAGTCCCGGGTCATCGCGATCGCGGTGCCGACCATGTCGTTCCAGGTCCAGCCGGTCTTCGGCTCCGCCACCCCGTACTTCGCGAACAGCGTCCGGTTGTAGTAGACGGCGAGGCTCGACACGTTCTGCGGCAGGCAGAGCTGCCTGCCTCCCCACTTGAAGGCGTCCATCGCCACCGGGTAGTAGTCGGCCGGGTCGATCCTGTCGGAGGCGGCGATCCGCTCGTCGAGGGACTCGACGACGTTCTTCGCGGCGAACTGGCCGTAGAAGCGGTAGTTCATCAGGAACAGGTCCGGCGGGGCGCCCCCGGCGACCGCGGTGGCGAGCCGGGCCAGCAGGTCCTTGCGGTCGCTCGCCTCGACCAGCTGCACCTCGGCCCCGGGCCGGGCCTTCTCGTACGCCTCGGTCAAGGTGCGGTACGCGGCCAGCTCCTCGGGAGCGCCGAAGACCAGCAGCTGCACCGGGCCCTTCGCGTCGCCGGACGAGCCGGCGCCGCAGCCGGTGGCGAGCAGCACGGCGGTGAGCAGCAGCGCGAACAGAGCCTTCGGCCTCATGGGCGGTCCCGTCCCGTCGGATCGTCGTGGTGGAGGAAGCGCCGCTGGGCGAGCACGAACACCAGCAGCGCCGGCGCGGTGGCGAGGACCGCCCCGGCCAGGAACACCGGGAAGTTCGTCGGGTCCAGCACCGACAGCGAGCGCAGCGCCAGCGGCAGGGTGAACAGGTCGCGGTCGTACACGTAGATCAGCGGGTCGAGGAAGTTCGACCAGGTCAGCACGAAGGTGAGGGCGGTGAGCGCGGCGGTGACCGGGCGGACCAGCGGGAGGGCCACCCGCCACCAGGTACGCATCGGGGACAGGTCCTCCACCAGGCAGGCGTCGTAGAGGTCCCGCGGCAGCGCCCGGAAGGCCAGGTAGTAGACCAGGACGTACAGCGGGGAGGTGCCCAGCAACGCCGGAGCGATCAACGGCACCAGCGTATCGGTCAGCCCGAGCGCGCGGAAGATCGCGAACCGGGGTACGAGCAGCGCGGTGGCCGGCACCATCAGCGCGACCAGGGAGGCCGCCACGACAGTGGCGGTGGTGCGCGGGGCGACCCGGGCCAGTGCGAAGCCGGCGAGCGAGGCGACCAGCACGCTCAGCGGCACCGCGACGACCGCGACCAGCACCGAGTTGAGCGAGGCGCGCAAGAGGCCGCCGATCTCGACGGCCCGCCGGTAGCCGTCGGTGGAGACCGGGTCGGGGACCAGTTGCGGCGTCGGCGACGGCGGCAGGCCCGGCTCGGTGAGCGAGCCGGAGACCAGCAGCAGCAGCGGCGGGACGAAGACGAGGATGACGAACGCCGCGCCGAGGGTGTGCCAGATCCGGCCGGCCGCCTCGGGCAGCGGTGGGGGGCCGCTCGCGCGGCCCCCCACCCGGTTGGTGCCGTTGATGACGTACCTACTTCAACTTGAGCTGCCAGGCGCCGAGGCCGTGCGACGCGGCGTAGAGGATCCGCTTGCCCGGCACGATGGTGAGCCCGGCGACCTCGACGTTCGGCATGCCGCCGGCCGCCTTGACCCAGCTCGTCCCGCCCTTGGCCAGGCGCAGCACCCCGAAGTCGGTGGACGCGTACAGGTCACCGGTGACGTCGTCGCGGACCAGGTCGGTGATCGGCTGGTCGCCGAAGTCGTACGACCGGTCGGTCCAGGTGGCCGCCGTGCCGTCCACCGTCACCTCGAACGCGTGACCGAGGGTGGCCGGGGTGTTCGAGTTGAAACCGCTGTAGGACACCCACGCCCGGTTCGGGTCGGCCGGGTCGATGTGGATGCTGGTCACGAAGCGGTTCGGCGTGCTGGCGTTGTCGATCCGGGTCCAGGTCACCGCGGCGGCCGGCTCGGCGTCGACGTTCTGCGTGACGAAGACCCGGCCGGTGCTGGTGGCCGCGTACGCGGTCGACGAGTTGCTGTCGACCCGCTGGACCACCGAGACGGCCCCGCCGGCCCGGTCACCCCAGGCGGCGTCGGTGAGCCGGGTGGTGCCCAGCTCCGCCCAGTCACCGCACTGGGCCTCGTACGTGCCGGTCCAGCTGTTGCAGATGCGGTCGGCCTCCGCCAG
Source organism: Micromonospora sp. NPDC126480 (assembly GCF_040302465.1). Lineage (NCBI taxonomy): Bacteria > Bacillati > Actinomycetota > Actinomycetes > Micromonosporales > Micromonosporaceae > Micromonospora > Micromonospora sp. NPDC126480. The sequence goes on along the minus strand of NZ_JBEORU010000010.1, from coordinate 5,852 downwards.
GGTCCGGTCACCCAGACCGAAGGTCTTGGTGCGGTAGACCGTGCGGGCGGTGCCGGCGAACATCGTGCCGCTGACCTTCGGGTCGCTGATCACCGGGGCGTAGAACAGGCTGCCCGGCTGGCCGTAGATCGGGTCGGCGGTCCAGATCCAGCTGCCGATGTCGCCGTTGTTGAAGTTCACCTCCGGCGACACGTCGAAGAAGGTGTGGAAGCGGAACTCCGGCTTGCCGACGTCGAAGCCGGAGGCGCCGCCGTCACCGATCATCGTGTTGACCCAGCGCCGGCGCTCGCCCTTGTTCTCCCAGGTGCCGTTGTCCTGCGTGCCGCCCTGGAGCAGGTTCACGTCGTGCGGGCTGACCGACAGGCTGATGAACTGCAGCGTGTTCATGCCCTTGTTGACGCCCTCCAGCTTGGCGGGGATCTTCGAGAGCATCTGCTTGCAGCGGTCCTTCTGGGCCTGCGTGGTGAGGTTGCGGTCCGGGTTGTCGCACCAGGCGGAGCGGTCGACGAACTGGCCGGTGGAGCGCATGATGCCGCCGTCGTTGGCCTCGAAGAACTGGTACGGGTTGCGCGGGTTGGTGACAAGCGCGTGCTGGTCCGGGTGCAGGCCGTTCGGGTGCAGCTCGTCGGTGCCGTCGTAGGTCATGTCGGTGCCGCTGACACCCGCGTCGGTGGAGAGGATGACCGCCCGCTTGTGGGCGACCGTCTCGCCGTAGACGTAGGAGCCACCGGTGTAGACGATGTCCGGGTGCCCGGCCGGCGTGTACACGAACACGTCGTACCAGCACTGGCCGGTGCACTGGTTGTAGGTGGCGAAGCCCGGGTCGGCCGGGTTCGAGCTGGTCAGGTCGGTGAAGGTGGGCGCGCCGGTGGCCACGTCGTCGCTGCGGAACAGCCGCGAGTACGGGTTGCCGATATTGCCCTCGTAGACGTACATCCGGGTCTTGCCGTTGGGCAGGGCGGTGACGTCGATGGCGGCGCGGGTCTGGAAGACCGCCGGGTTCAGCGACGGCTTGATCTGCGTCCAGGTCGCGCCGGCGTCCGGCGAGCGCCAGACACCGCGGGCGTACGAGGACGCGTACACGATGTCGGAGTTCTTCGGGTCCAGCTTGACGTAGCGCACGCCGCGCGGGGAGCAGGTGGCGGTGTTCGCGTACTCCGCGGCGCTGCCGGTGCAGTCGGCGGCGTTCGTCGAGCCGTTGTGGATGAACGTCCAGTTCTTGCCACCGTCGGTGGTCTTGTACAGACCCCACTTCGCGGCGTCCGGCACCGGCCGGGTCACGCCCGTGCAGCAGGCGCTCGACATGCCGCGCAGCGCGATGGTGGTGGCGACGTACATCGTCTTCGGGTCGCCCGGCTCGATGGTGATCTCGGCGATGCCCTTGCCGGAGAGCACGTCCTTGCCGAGCGGCCCCTGCCAGGTCAGACCGCCGTTTGTCGACTTGTAGAGGCCGACGCCGGCGACGCAGCCCGAGCCGCAGGTGTTCGCCTCGCCGGTGCCGACGTAGATGGTCAGGCCGTGCCGGTCGTTACGGTCGATCTTGACCGAGCCGGCCGCGTTGATTCCCAGCGGCCCGCCCAGGTAGAACCACTTGGGCTCGGCGGCGAGGATGTTGAGCGTGCCCCAGACGCCGCCGCCGGCGGGCGTGGCGTACGCCCGGCAGAGCAGCTTGTTGCAGTCCGGGCTGATGTCCAGGGAGGTCACCCGGCCGCCCGCGACGTACTCGTTGGGCACGTAGTTGAAGGCGTTGCGGTACTCGGTGAACGGGTACAGCGCCTCGCTCGGGCCGATGCTGGTCCAGCGCTCGGAGCCGCGGAACCGTCGCTCGGCCGCCGCGTACGCGGCCTTGGAGCGGTCGATCTCGGCCACGCTGATGTCCTCGGCCGGGTACGCCCGCTCGAGGAACGCCTGCTGGGCGGCGCCGCCGGGCCCGTCGGGCGACATGCCGTCGTTACCCGGGGCCGCCCGGCGGAGCCGCTCCAGGTGGCCGCCGAGGGCGTTCGGCATCTCGCCGTCCCCGACGGCCGCGGCGTTGGCCGGCACCTCGGCGCCGGTGAAGTGGATGCCAGCGGCACCCGTCGTCGCCACGAGAGCGGCGACTGCTAGTCCTGCGAGTAGATGGCGACGTCTGCGCTTCACGAGGGTCCCTCCGGAAAGAAGGCGTCGCCGCAGCGCGGCACCCAGGATTGGCGACCGTCGCTGGCAGCGTCCATGCAGGAGGATTCCAGAGGGTGATCGGCGGCACAATCCTCTGCGTCGATTCTGTTTGACGGATGGTTGCAATCGCAGCTGACGGGTAGTGCGCCGGCATGCCTGCGCGTTTCGACGACTTCCCACGCATCGCGATCATCACCGGCGCCGATTCCGGCATCGGCAAGGCCTGCGCCGTCGCGCTCGCCGATGCCGGCTTCGACGTCGGCATCACCTGGTACGGCGACCCGGACGGCGCCCGCCGCACCGCCGACGAGGTCCGCGCGACCGGGCGGCGGTGCGAGACCGCCGAGATGGACCTGACCCGGCTGCCGGGGGCCGCCGCCGTGATCGACGACCTGGCCGAGCGACTCGGCGGGATCGGGGTGCTTGTGAACAACGCCGGTACCGGCGCTTCCGTACCGTTCGTCGACACCGGCTGGGAGCAGTGGCGGGAGGTGCTCGCGGTCGACCTGGACGGGCCGTTCCTCTGCGGGCAGCGGGCGGCGCGCCGGATGCGGGCCGCCGGTCTCGGCGGGCGGATCGTCAACATCACAAGCGTGCACGAGCACGCGCCACGGGTGGGTTCGGCCGCGTACTGTGCGGCGAAGGGCGGGCTCGGGCTGCTCACCCGGGTGATGGCGCAGGAACTGGCGGCGGACGGGATCACCGTCAACGCGGTAGCGCCGGGCGAGATATCCACCCCGATGACCGGGCAGGAGGACGTCGACCCCTTCACCCAGGACCGGCCCGGGGTACCGGTCGGGCGCCCCGGCGACGCGCGGGAGGTCGCGGCGGTGGTGGCCCTGCTCGCCTCCGCCGCCGCCGCGTACGTCACCGGGGCGTCCTGGCCGGTCGACGGCGGGATGCTGCTGATGGGCCCGCAGGCCGCGGCGCTGCCCGACGACTCCTGGCGGCGGGTCGAACCGACGTAACAGTCGGTCACGAAAAGGGTTCACAGTGTCCACCTAGGGTGGTCGTCGGCCCGGTCACACGACGGTCGGGCCGACGATCGGCCCCCACCCGGGGCCCCCGACGGAAGGACACATGATGCCCCTCGCCAAGCGGGTCGCCGCGCTCATCGCGGCGGCCGTTCTCGGCACCGCCGCGCTCGCCGTCGCGGCCACCCCCGCCCACGCCGCGCCCGCCGAGCGGGCCACCACCTCGGTGCTCCTGCTCAGCGTCGTGCCCCACACCACCGGCGCGCCGCGGGCGGCCGCGCTGCGGTGCGAACCGACCGGCGGCACCCACCCGCGGGCCGCGTCCGCCTGCCAGGACGTCGCCACCGTCGACGGGAACCTGGCCGCGCTCAGCGACGTCGACCCGGGCTTCTGCACCCTGGAGTACGCGCCGGTGACGGTTCGTGCGATCGGACTGTGGCGGGACCGGCCCGTGTCGTACACCGAGACGTTCGGCAACCGGTGCGCACTGCTGCGCGAGACCGGGGCCCTGTTCGCCTTCTGATCTCCCCGCGCGGCGCCCGCTCCCCCGGGCGCCGCGCGGCCGGGCGACGATCGTGCGCGTGGGACAATGGGGCGTTCGCTTCAGGCAGCTTCAGCAGGGGAAACGGTAAGCGTGACGGAAACCGGCCCGGACGGCCTGCGCGCCGACTGTTCCCGGTGCGTGGGGCTCTGCTGCGTGGCGCCCGCCTTCGCCGCGTCGGCGGACTTCGCGATCGACAAGCCGGCCGGCCGGCCCTGCCCGAACCTGCGCCCGGACTCCCGCTGCGGCATCCACGCCCACCTGCGGGACCGCGGGTTCCCGGGCTGCACGGTCTTCGACTGCTTCGGCGCCGGGCAGCGGGTGACGCAGGCGATCTTCGACGGGCGGGACTGGCGGGACGACCCGGCGGCCGCCCGGGACATGTTCGACACCTTCGCCGTCGTACGCCCGCTGCACGAGTTGCTCTGGCACCTGACCGAGGCGCTGGCGCTGGACCCGCCGGCAGAGCTGCGGACGGCGCTGGCCGGGGCGCTGGCCGAGACCGACCGGCTGGCCGGGGCCGGTCCGGACGCCCTGCGGGCGCTGGACGTCGACGCGCACCGGGGGCGGGTGAACGTGCTGCTGTCCCGGGCCGGGGAGCACGCCCGCGCCCGGGGCGGCCGGCCCGGCGCCGACCGGCGCGGGGCCGCACTGTTCGGGGCCGACCTGCGGCGGGTCGACCTGCGGCGGGCGAACCTGCGGGGCGCGCTGTTGATCGGGGCCGACCTGCGCGGCGCCGATCTCGCCGGGGCGGACCTGACCGGCGCCGACCTGCGCGGTGCGGACCTGCGCGGCGCCGACCTGTCGGGGGCGCACTTCGTGCACCAGTCCCAGCTCGACGCGGCGCGCGGCGACCGGCACACGAGGCTGCCACCCGGGCGTACGCGCCCCGCGCACTGGACCGCGCTCCCGCTGACGCCGGTCCGGCAGCGCCCCCGCGCCGGCACGGCGCGTCGCCGCCGCTGAACGCCGCGCCGGTCGGCACCTTCGCCGGGGTGAGTGCCTGGAAGGCTCCCTGTCGAGCTGCCCGCGCAGCTGGGGCGGGCCGCACCGGTCTCCTGGCCGGGGCAGCTCGACAGCGGCGGACCATCCAGGTCGCGCCTGCCGGGCCGTTCCCGACACGTGGATCGGGTCCGCACGGAGGCGACGTTTCGCCACGGTTCGTCCGGGTAGCCGGTGCGGGGAACCGGAACCATCGCCGACGGGGAGGCGCGGGCATGGGATACCGAACGCGACAGGGTGTGCAGCCGGTCGATCCGGCGCACGCCGAGGACGAGGCAGGTCAGGCCCGGCTGGTCCAGGTCGACGCGGACACCGACGTGCCGGCACCCGACGGCACGGCCACGAATCCGGACATCGTCACCGAGGACGACGGGTCGGGCGTGGCCGGTGGATCCTCGGGCAGCAGCGGCGGCGGGTCGAGCATGCCGGGTCACCCGGACGCGGCCCGCTGACGTTTCCGGAGAGCCTGACTGGGCAGGAGTCCGCCATGACCGAGGAACACCGTTTCGATTTGGCCGACACGGACGAGCCGGACGGCGCCACCGCCATGGAGGCGTCACTACGGCCACCGGGCGAGTCGCTGCACAGCACCGATGACGTCGGCGACGACTTCGCCGACCTGCCGGCCGAGGACCGGCGTTCGGCGCGTGAGATCAGCCGCGCCGGTTACGACGTGGCCGATGTCTCCGGGACCACCGACCCGAACCGGGAGTGAGCCGGGCCGCCGCGGCGGCCCGGCTCAGCGAGCCCGGCGGGGTGGAGGAGGCTCACCCCGCCGGGGCCGTCGCTCCGACGCCCGGTTCGCCGTCGGCGACGAGCGGTCCGGTTTCGGGGAAGTGGCAGGCGGTGGCCTGCCGGCCGCCGGCGCGGGGTTCCAGGGCGGGTTCGGTGCTGGCGCAGATGTCCTGGGCCTTCCAGCAGCGGGTCCGGAACCGGCACCCCGACGGCGGGTCCAACGGGGTCGGCACGTCCCCGGCCAGCCGGATCCGCCCGGCCGGACCCAACCGGGTCACATCCGGAATCGCCGACAGCAACGCCCGCGTGTACGGATGCTGCGGCCGCGCGTAGATCTCCGCACGCTCACCGATCTCCACCACCCGACCCAGATACATCACCGCCACCCGGTGACAGAAATGCCGCACCACCGCCAGGTCATGGGCGATGAACACGAACGCCAA
>NZ_JBEORU010000009.1:0-204384 GCF_040302465.1 Micromonospora sp. NPDC126480 | reverse complement strand
CCTGAACGCCTTCGACATCGCCTTCGAAGGACGCCTGTCCGCAGGCCGCAAGTAGCCGTCAACAACCCGAGTTACACCGTTCGTTTGACAGACCCGTACGGCCTGGGGCTGCCGGGCGCTCGGGGCCAATCGTGAAGGGGGCGGCGCCGCCAGGAAGCTGGAGGCCGATAGCATCGGGCCGGAAGTTCAGGGAGGGTCGTTGGGCATCACCTGGGAGCAGGCGGGGCATGTCGCTGACGCGCTGGCGGTTCCTGGCTTCCTGTTCGGTGGTCGGGCTTGGTATGGCGTGATGGCAAGCCAGGGAGGCCAGTAGGCAGGCCAGGAACGCCCGCACCGCCGCCGAGGCCGCTCGAGATGCTGCTTCGCACACCGAAACTGCGATCGGTCGCAGTGCCTTGCTCGCGGCGATTCCGGGCTTTCAAGACGTGGAGCTTGCTCTGACCGACGCCATCGCGCAGAACTCCGCCGAGCTTGCCCGAGCGGGCTGCGCGGACTGGCGGACCAAAGCCAGTCACGTCCGTGGACTGCTCGAGGCCGCTGAGCTTTCCACCCCGGCGCTGCTGAGCCTGATCCAGGAGTCCATGAGCCTTGCGGTGAAGGCGCGCAGTGAGGTGATTAGACCCGATTGCACCGAGATACCGACTGCTGTTGGCGATCTACTGCTCATCGCCGGACGGGTGACGGATGAGCTGACAAGCCTCGCGTCGAGGGAGAGCTACCGAACGGGAAGGGTGAAGTAGATGCCGGCGCCGAGCGCGGAAGCCATCGAACGGCTGAAGGCGTTAGTCGCGGCACTAGCGCGGCAGACGCGTGCGGGCCGCTTGAACTGGAAGGACCGCGCGCATTCCAATGCGCTGGTTCGGGCCCTCGTGGACCGTGAGGTCTTCAAAGTATCGCTGCCACGGTCCACTATCACGGTTGCCTCGCGCCCGGGAATTACGGTCACGGATCAGGGCGGCGAGATCCTTCAGGAGTACATGCCGGCACCATTAGGGTTCGAGCTGGAGAGGGATCTTGATCTTGAGCGGCTTCTGGGGCGGCTCTTGACGGAGATCCGCGAAGAGCAACGACGAGCGCTGACTGCGCTCGATGACATCATCGCCGACGTGGAGGGGCTCAGCTGAGCCGATGGGGCGAAACCAGCAGTAGGGACCCCTTGTCCTCGCTGCGCCGCTAGGTGCGAAGAAGCGGCGCACGACAGCAAGCGGCACCGTCGCGGATGCTGGAGTCGGATTAAGCTGTGGGCGGTGCAGGCGCTGCACGCCGACGCGGCCGCGCTGGCCCGGATGTGCGGAAGCACCGCCTCGCCAGAGGTAGCGTGCGGCTTCGGCGGCGCCAACGCCCGTGCCTCGGTCCTGCTCGGCCGCACGGCGGTGGACGTCGTCGCGGCTGCCTTGCCGGTCGGTGATACTAGCCCTGGGTGCTCGGCCGGTGGTAGGGGCCTGCGCCCTCTACTGCTGCTCACCGGCCGCTCGTGGGATGTTCGGAGGCGAGGGCGTCGATGGAGGCGACGAGTACCCGTCCGCGAGCGTCTCTGGCGGAGCCGTTCTGTTCAGTCTCCAGTACTGGGTGGCTGCCCAGGTAGCGGTAGACGGACTCACCGGCCGGGAGCTCCACCGTCACGGTGACACCACCGTCGGCACGGGGCTGAGCTAGCTCGACGCCCTGCGCGAGGTGACAGCGCGGGATGTAGGTGATGCTGGGCCCGAGGTCGAGTTCCCGTCCGGCGATGCGGATCGTCGTGCGGGGCAGGACGTGCATAAGCCGGAACTCGCCGGGGAACTGCTGCGTGAGGCGGGTCGGGTCGTGGGGCTGGAAGGTGAAGCTTGCTTCGCGGTCTGCGATCGGCACCTGCTCCCCGGCGATCAGGCGTGCGGCGCGACGGATCACGGCGGCGTCTTCAGCGGTGACGGTCGACGGCACCGCGAAGACGCAGCGGGTGTGTTCCTGGATCGTGGCGAGCTGCTCCACCAGTTGCACCACCTGCTGCGGCGCGGCGTCGCTCAACGGCTCGTCGATGGGGGTTTCGGCGAGAGCAGTGCTGTCACCGTTCACGTGAAGTCGGATGAGGTTCGGTGGGACGAAGGCGGCCAGCAGTCGCAGCAGGGGCAGTGCAGCCGACGGTGTCGACAGCGGCGCCTGCGCCACCGACACGGTAATGGTGCCGGTGCGCCGGAGCTCGTCGATGCGCAACTGCACGGTGAGGACGTTCAGGGCGTCGGATCCCCGCAAGGTGAACCCACGCTGTCCGTGCAGCCGCTGAGTGAAGACGATCTCGAGGCCCTGCTGAGGCATCCCGGCTGGACTCAGCACGGTCAGCGTCGCCAGCAGCGGCGGCGTAAGGCGTTCAGGCACGGCCGTCATGAACAGCCGAGTGACCTGTCGGGTCCCCGAGATTCCTAGCTCAGCCGGCGCGTTGACCGTCAGCGGCCCCACGAACTGCCCGGAGAGATCCAAATCGCCGCCGTATGCCAACGCCTCGTCCACCTGCTGGCGCGTCTGCTCGCCCTCGGGTGTGGCGGGGAAATTGAACTCGCCCCTGACCGTGATGGGCGGCGCCTGTGCGCCGGGCCTTGCCGAGATCGTCACCTCGGTCCACCCATCGGCGGGAATCGCCTGGACCTGGTAGTCGGCAGAGATCTCCTCGGCGCGACGCCCGAGCGCCTCGACCCTGGCCACAAGATCAGGGACGCCGCCGGCGAGCATGTCGCGTTCAGCCCTGTGCTCTCGAATCGCCTCAAGCAGCTCACCGTCGACATCCCTGAGCACTGCACGGACGAGGTCAGGATGGGCGGCAAGCTGCGTGTTGAGCCACGAGCGTCCGTGCCACTGGCGGATGAAGCGGTACGTCTTCTTGAGTTCCGCGAACCACTGCAGCTCGGCCGGATTGTGGTTGATGGGCACCACGAGGTACCAGGCACGCGGGTTCAGCGTCGCCGCCCGCGCCAACGACTTCTCGACCTGGCTGCGGCGGTTCGGTGAGCGACCGCCGAGCCGCCCGGTGAAGCTTTTCAACTCGTAGATGCTCAGCCGTCCCGCGTGCCGTACCTGGACGTCGCGCCCGCCGTCTCCGCCCGAACCGTCGATCACCTCGGCACGGGGATGTAGCCGGACCAGTAGTCGCGACACGAGGTCGGCGTACTGCGGCTCAGACAGCTTCTCCCACGGAACCGACACCACGTGCTGTGCCTCCACCCTTCGAACAGCGAACACAAAATCATAAGCGGCATCACCGACCGCGAGCACGACAGCAGAAGCGCACCCGGCAAGGCGATAGCGACCTTGGCGGCGCAGCCGTGGCTGAATCCGGGTAGCCGGTGTGCGGCGCGCGAGCGTGGGCGGTCGCGCGGGGCTTCAGAGGTTCACGGCTACGTCCGGCTGGTTAACGGGCCCCCGCTCTGCAACACGGCGACGCCGTCCAGCACGCCCTCGCCGCCGGCGCCCCACTACCCCGGCTCCGGTGCCGACTACCCCGGCGCCGGCCACCACCCGCCCTCCGGCGCCTGATCCCACCACGGCGACCACCGACCCCGTCCTGGACCCGGTGGTCCACTCCTCCGAGCTCGGCTCAGGCGACGGGCTGGTCATCGGCGGGCTGGCCGGCCTGCTGGTGGGCTCGGCGCTCGGCCTCGCTGCGGCGTTCCGTCTCCGCCGCCGGACGCCGTAGCAGCGTCAGGCCGAGTTGATTGGGGGCGTCCTGCGGGGGCGCCACCGACTTCTTACCGGCCGGGAGACGGGCCGCGGGACGCGTACGACGTGCGGAGCGGCCACCTCCACTGTCAGAATCCGGCGTGTGGCCCTTGTCGACGCCCGCCTACTCGGGTTGGTTGCCCCTCACCGCACCTTCGATGTGTGCTGCCTAGACAACCCGAAGAAGGCGCTGCAGCGGCACCGCATCACTGCGGTTCGGTACCGGGAGTTGCTGCGGGCGCAGGGCGGCGGGTGCGGAGTCTGCGGCACGTCGGCGTGGCGCCACCCGGTCGGGTTGGTGCCCCTTCCAGTTGACCATGATCACTTGTGCTGCTCGGGCCGTGATTCGTGCGGCCGGTGCGTACGGGGACTGTTGTGTGCCGGCTGCAACGGGTTCCTCGGCCTGGTCGAGATACACGGCAATGCGATGCTGCGGCCGAGGACGTGGATCGAATCTGCCCGCGCTTACCTGACCTACGCCGGCGTCGACCCGTGGGAGATGGACCGGTTCGTCGCCAAGGGGCGCATCCACCGAGACCGGCGAATCAGAGCTGGGATCGACTGCGGCTGCTACCACTGCACCGGTGATCCCAAGGGAGCGGGTGGATGGATCGCTGCGGCGATCGCCGCCGGTGAACCGGTGTGGGACGAGATCATCCGGCGAACCGCGCGGCAGAATGCGAAAGCCCGCGCGCTCGGATTGACCTTCGCCGACGACGACCTGTGAGCCGCCTCCGCGATCCTCCACCTGGCTGACCGGACGACGGCGGCCAGCTCGCGGAAGTGCCGCTTCACCCACCGGATGCCTCGGCCACCCCCGCGAGTCGTCAAACTGCCCGATGGCCCGCTTCGCCTGCCGCAGAATCTTCCCGTGCGCCCTAACCTTCGGCGGCCTGATGGCGTCATCCGCCAATCCCAACTCGCACGAGTTCGACCAAGCGGGGCTTTGGGCCGCGTTCCCAGTTTGTCTCTATGGCCTGCTTCACCAGGCCGTATGTGTCCCTTGACCAGCTATCTCTGTTGGTGGCCAGGACGACTTGATCGGCCGTAAGGATTTGGGCCGCTCGGACCAGCCGCTTAGCCGCCTTTTGTGTGCCGTGTTCGGCCCTCAGGGTTCCGTTGGTCTTCGCCTCACCGACAATGATATTGCCGTCGACGATGAGGCAAAGGTCGAGTTCTATCGACTCCTGGTTGTCAATGACGCTGAATTCAGACGACCACAGGACTGATCGTGCATCCTTACCGAGTTGGGCTGCCGCAAGGATGGGAAGGTATCCGTGCTGGTTGAGCAGGTCCCGCACGACCTGGTCGAGCGCGTAGTAGATGTGGGGTTCGGGGTCGTTCTGATACCAGCGGCCGTGGGCGAGGGTGCTGACATGGCCGCAGGCGTGGCAAGCAAAGGTTGGACCCACTTGCTCGATCCTGTAGAACGCGTGCCATCGGCAGCGCGCGCAGTTGAGCAGGAATCCGCGCCGGATGACGTTGATGAGCAGTAGCCGGTCGAGGTGTTCTCGAACCTCGTGTTAATCGAGGCCGAGGTTCGCGACTAGATCCTCGAGGGAGGTGAAGCCTTCGTTGCGGATGGCATAACCGATTCCGTAGTTGCCCTTCTTCTTACCGCTTGGCGGCAGGAACGAGTCGAGGATCTTCCGGGTCACTCCGGTGAGGTCCTTGGCGATCGCATCAAACGATCCCCACATCTCCAACGCGTTCTGCGCCCGGCGACCGGCGTCCGATCGCTCGATTCGTGCTCCAGACCGGGCTGCGATGGTGCTGAACAGTTCGTCTGCGGTGGGGAACCGGACTTGAGGTTGCGCGAGCCTTGATTCAACCGGGTCGCCGCCGAAGGTGAAGCCCATGTTGGGTGATGCGTAGGACAGGCCATCACGGCTGACGCGTATAACGGCGTCCGGAAGCGGCGACGGTGGGAACGGCAGGAACGTCTTGCTGGGGATCGCTGTTCGTGGTGGCGCCGCGAAGCCGGGATGGGACACGTCGATGTGCCAGTAGACGTCCGCGCCGAGAACCTGCGCTACTTCCGGCAGTGGCAGCTGGAGCGGTGTCAAGGTGACAACCTCACCATCCGCGACGGCCACTGGGAGGGTGCGTCGCACCGAGAAGGCTGTCGGGTCTGCGAGGCCACCGTGACCGCGCACATCTAGAAGCTCTGAGGCTTGCACGGCGTGAAGCGTCGACCTGATCCGGACGACCCTGTCGTCCGGTGCCGATCGCATCTCGAACCTGTTGTTGATCCGGTCCACGATTGTCGTAACCGTCGCGATGCTTTCGCTGATGCTCGTGACAAGGACGGGACGGTCATGGTCTTCAGTGAGGTCGCCTAGCGTGTGAAGGGCGATCTCCACGGTCGGCGCGAGGTCCGACGAGAGGAGCTTCATCGGTACCCAGGCGCCATGTTTGAATAGCCGATCCGCGATCATCGCCAGAGCGTGATCTTCCGCGGTGTCGCCGATTACACAGACAACCGGCAGCTCCTCGTACCCGACACCTATCGGTACTGTCCAGCGCCTGGTGTGACTGTACGGGCTCTTGGCCAGCAGGTCCGCGAGCGAGAGGTCAACGTTGAGGGGAAGTCCGGCCGCCTCGAGGTACCGATCAGCTAGGTCCGAGCCGAAGGCCCGGCCCGTGATCGCGAAGGTGACGAGGGTTGGAAGATCTTGTTCCTGCACTGGGATTCGAACGACTCGGCAGTCCTTCCGCGAGGGCTCGTCAACGCTGCCGACCCGCGTCTCGACCATCAGTCCAACTTGCGGATCTACTGCGTCGAGGTCGAACACCACCACCTCTTCGTCTGGGGTGGCGGGTACAGTCACTAGACCTCGGCGGGACTGGCCATGCCGGTCCGGCCAGTCGAGGTTGTTCGCCCGGAACTCGGCCGTCTCTTGGCGGAGGCCCCGATATGGGCTGCACCAAGCGTCGACTTGGCCGGCGAACGCCTCCCAGTCGCCTTCGTGAGTAAGCCGCTCTAGCCTCAGTCGATCCCATGTCGTCTCTGGCGACTCGCCGTCGTGTCCGCATCGCGCGATCATCTCTGCCTTTGCGGCGGAGTCTCCTTGGAGATCACCAACGGTGCGCAGGTGTCCGCCGACATCGTCGGGGTCGAAACGCCTCAAAAAAGGAAGCAGTCCAGGCTCCGCCACGCCGGGATCGCCGGATAGGGGAATGAGAATGTCCCCAGCGCCTCCCCAGACCCTGGCCAACACGGCATTCGCTCGTCGCGCATGGAACAACCAGTCGTCATGGACTCGATAGGCGAGAGCTAATCTCGGCGGGCGAAGGCTCGCGTGAAGGTTACGAAAGTCGATGTCCTTCCGCGGCATGTTGTTCCCTCTCCTAGCCCTGTCCAAGAGCTGTCACGGACGTGTACTGAGGGCATCGGCAGTCTCGCCTTTGCGGACGACACCTTTGTTGGCTATCCGGCCAAGTACTGAAGGACGCCCGCAACGCCGCCAACGACTGCGACGATCAACCCGAGGATCCCGCTCACCCTTGCCCAACGCTTCCACCCCGGCGGCTCCGGCTCTTGCTCCTGCGCCTGGCCAACGCTGCTTGTGGCGGCGCTGCTGGACTGTGCACTGTTGACGACCACTCGGTTACGCTTCCCGGTGACGATGAACTGTACGGCCTGGTTGGCTACCTCCGCCGTGGGATTGTCGGCGTCATCGGGCATCGCGTCTCGCAGCTCTGCGACAAGCGCCGTGAGCGCCGTGCGGATGCGATCCAAAACCCCGTGAACGCTTGTCGTGCTGACCGCCCAATAGAGCCGCTCGATGTGCTGGTACGGGTTCTTGTTGGCGTGGTTCATGTGGGCCACGAGGTCAGCGCCCATGTACGGGCCCAACTTGACGACGTTCTCGCCACTATTTCGGATCATCGCTTCCAGCGCGCCGACGCCCTGGACGAGGGCTACCTCCTCCGTGAGGTCGTCCCGGGCGAACTCCGGCAGGTCCCAGCGACTGATGGTCTGGTTGCTGATGTGACGATGGCCGCTGATCAGGTCTACCTGAAGGGGTGCATGGACCTTGCGCCACTCCGGGAGTTCGTCATCGCCGCTGTACCCGTTCAACTCCCGGCTTGCCCAGTCTCGCAGCTCGACGGACCTGGCCTGCCCACCAAGAGCGACGCACTTGCGAAGCGTGTCAGCGAGCGGCACGCCGCTATCCAGAGCACCTCGTTCGATCTCGATGAGAAGCCTATTGGCGGTCATGCCCATTCAAGTCGCGTCCCATTCCCGCTCTACTCGATCGATCACGCCCACACTACCCCTGACTGCAGGTCAGCCAGATGCCATGCTCATCCGGCTCGCGGCGGCAGTGACATGCAGGCTAGCCGCCCAACCGTTTGCCGGCGACATCCCCGGGTGGCGCGAGAAGGAGCGCGTCCACCGGGCACAACGGACCATCCCGTGACGACCCGCGCCGCCCGCCCAACACAGAACGGACGGCGGACATAGCCTGCGCTCATCTCGAATCGAGGCAAAGGTCAGGCCGTACGGCTCTGGTGTAACTGCCGCCAACGTCAAGCCGCCTGGCTGTCTTGCGGGCCGAACTTCCACCTCCAGTCGAGGCGGTGACGGCCGAAGGTGCGCCGTTCACCCTTGAACCCGGCGCGCAGGAGCTTGATGTCGGCAACCAGGCGGATGATCTCCCGCTTGACGGGGATGTCGTCGCCGAGTTCCTGCCACGCCGCCACGGCCTGGTCGCCGATGCGTCCGCGGAGCACGGCCGGGATCCCGGCGTCGGCGGCGCGTTGCTCGTGCTCGGCGATCTGCGCGAGCAGGCCCCGCTCGGCGCGGGCGTAGGCGATCGCGGTGACCTCGCCCTCCTCGCCGAGCTTGCGCCAGTCCTCCAACTCACCGCGCAGTCGTTGTGCTTCGGCGCGGGCGTGGGCGACTTCCTCGTCGGTGGCGCTGGCGGCGGTGAGGATGTCGTAGACGTCGGGGCGGGACAGCCACGCCACCACCGTGCGCTGCACGTACTCGTCCAGAATCGGCGCCTTCACCGCCGTGCATCGCTTGTGTAGGCAGGAGTACACCTGCCCGGTCCAGCCGTGCCGGTTGAGCCGCTGCGACGACAACGGCCCCCCGCACACCCCGCAGCGCACGATGTATGACAGCAGATGCACCGCCCGCGCAGGCCGGGTCGTCGTGCGAGACGGGTCGCCCAGCATCCGCACCACCGACCAGTACGTCTCCTCGCTCACCAGCGCGGGCCAGATCCCGTCGCCGACGATCTCCCCACGCAGCACCCGCTTTCCGATGTACGCCGGGTTCATCAACTGCTTGCGCAGGATCCCGCGCCGCCAGATCCCACCCTGCGAGGCAGGAATGCCAAGGCGGTTGAGTTCGGCCTCGCGAACGGTGAGGGGCATGCCTTCGGAGATCTTGCGGAAGTTGTCCCGCACCACCTGAGCGTGCGAGTACTCGGTGATGGTCCCGTCGGCGGCCACCGCTGTGCGGACCTCGGTGTCCGGCTCCTGGCGTAGCAGGGCCTTGGTGCGCTGGTCGTAGATCCGCCGGTATCCGTAGGTGATCTTCCCGTGCGGGCGGCCGGCTTCGGCGGCGCCGACGATGCCGCGCAGCACGTTGTCGCGGATCGAGTCGGCCATCCACTCGGCCTGCACGGCCTGGAAGCCGAGCATCATCCGGTCGTTCTTGTCCCGCAGGTCGTACAGCACGCCGCCGACGAGCCAGAAGTTGAGACCGACTTCGTGGCACATGTCGCGGATCTTCACGAACACCGCGAGGTCACGTTCCTTGCGGGAGATCTCCCAGACCACCAGCACGTCACCCTTACCGGCGCGGATCTGCTCGATCAACAACTCGAACTGCTCCCGATCCTTTGTGGCGCGGCGGCTCGCCGATCGGTGGTTGTCGGTGAACGACCCCGCGTCCGTCCACGACCGCTTCGTGATCTCCGCCAGGTTCAACACACCCTGGTCGTGGACGCTCTTGCCCTGCTCCTTCTTGTCCTGACTCGCGCGCTGATACCGCAACGCCCGCACCTCTACGCCACCCGCAAGCAGCGCGTCCTTGCTGTCGAACCGGCCCCGATTCCCCGACCGGGCCTTCCGCCGTACCATCAGACCGTCCCCTTAGATCGACGTTCGTGTCGGCAACATCGACCCTAGCTTCTAACGATTCCTGACAGTTCCGGGCGAGCACCCCAGCAGCGCGGCCACCTCGTCCACCGGCAGATCACAGATGAACCGCAGCACCAGCACGGCCTGCTGGCGGCGCGGTACCCGGGCCAGCGCCGCACGGAGGACCTCCCGGTCCTCGACGCCCGCGTCGTGCACCGGGGCCGGCTCGGGCGGCGCCGCGAACAGCCGCACCCGTGACCACGCCCGCCGCCGCTCGTCGATGAAGGTCCGCACGAGCATCGTCCGCACGTACCGGTCGATGTCGTCGGCCCGCCGGACCCGGCCCCACTTCACATACAACGTGGTGATCGTCTGCTGAACCAGGTCGTCGGCCCGGTGCCCGTCTCCGGTCAGGAGGCAGGCGAGCCGGCGCAACGCGGGTATCCGCGCCGTGACGTACTCGACGTACTCCTCGTCGCCGTCTGCCAATTCGTCGCTCCTCCGCCCGGGGACGTCCCACCCTCAGACGGGTCCGGCGGTCCACCGGGTTGTATCCGTTCCGGACCGGCCGAGGAGCGGCTTCCCGCGACGGCCGGGCGCCGGGGCGACCGGCGGCCCACGGCGTCCCGGGACTAGCATGCGGCAGCGGCGGCTCCCCGCCCGCCCGGGAGGTCTCATGCGTCTTCACGTTGGCTGTGCGATGTGGACGCACAAGGCCTGGCCGGGGCATCGGCTGCCGGCTCACGAGCGCCTGCGGCACTACGCCGGCTGGTGCAACTCGGTCGAGGGGAACACCACGTTCTACGCGACCCCTTCCCGCGAGACCGTGGCGTCGTGGGCCGACCAGACCGATCCCGGCTTCCGGTTCGTCCTCAAGCTGCCCAGGGTAGTCACGCACGAACGCCGGCTCGGCGACGCCGACGGGCCGCTGCGCTCCTTCCTCGACGCGATCGAGCCCCTCGGCCCCCGGGCCCACGCCCTCTGGATCCAGTTGCCGGGCTCATTCGCGCCCGGCGACGTGCCCGCTCTCGCCCGCTTCCTGCGCCGGCTCCCCGCGTCCCACCGGTACGCCGTCGAGGTCCGCCACCCCGCCTTCTTCACCGACCCCGGCGCGACCCGGCTTTTGGCGGAGGCGCTCGCCACCAGCGCCGCCGAATGGGTGCCGTTCGACACCACCGCGTTCTTCGACAAGCCGCCCACCAGCGACGCGGAGCGGGACGCCTGGACGAAGAAGCCGCGGCTGCCGTTCCGCGGGGTCGCCCTGACCGACCGGCCGATCGTCCGCTACCTGGGCCGCGACGACTCGACCCGGACGGTCGAGGGCTGGCAACGGTGGGTCGGCATCGTGGCCGGGTGGTTGCGTTCGGGGCGATCGCCGACGGTGTTCATCCACACCCCGGACAACGCCGACGCTCCGGCGCTCGCCCGCCGGTTCCACGACGAGGTGCGGGAGCGCGTACCGGAGTTGGAGCCCCTGCCGGAGCCGGCCCCGCTCGGACCCCTGACTCTCTTCTGACCCTCGTCGCCGTGTGCGGGACCGTCCGTCCGCTGCTACGGCTGGGACCCTGGCCGGTCGGTCGACAGTTCGGCGGGGCGTGGCTGTTCCAGCGGGCGACCGGCGGCCCGGCGGGTGTCGACGAACGCGATGCCGGCCAGGACGACCATGGCGGTGGTCCCGGCGGCCAGCGGCGGTGCGGCCAGCAGGGGCACACCGGCGGCGAGGAGGACGGCGACACCGACCCAGCGGCGGGCGGAGACACGGGAGAAGACCGCCCACTCCAGCACCGCCCTCCCCAGCAGGTAGCAGGCCGGTCCGCCGAGGATCATCACCAGCCACGCCGGATAGGTGGGCCCGGTGGGATGGACCTGGATGAGTTCGTGCCCGATCGCCGTCATGATGATCCCGAAGATCACCACGGCGTGGGCGGACGAGACGGCCCGCCCCAGAGCCGCTGGATCCCGGGCCTCCGCCACGGCCTCACCGAGCACCTGACCGGCGCGCTGGAAGTAGATACGCCACATCAGGACGGCGGTGACGAACGCCACGACCAGCCCGATGCCCTCGTACCAGCCGGAGCGGTCGCGACCGCTTGCGTACACGATGCCGACGGCGAGGATCGTCTCGCCGAGGGCGATCAGGACCAGTTGGGTGTACCGGTCGGCGAGATGATGGGGCGCGACCGCGAATGCCGTCATCCTCCTGTGGCCCAGGCGGGGCAGCGGCCAGCCCAACCGCGCCGAGCCGAGCGTGACAGCCAGCGCCAGGATCCACAGCACCACCTGCGCGCGGCCGGTGGTGAGCGCACCGACGATCCAGAGCAGGCCTCCCGCGGCGAACCAGGCCGCGACCCGGAGGTACAGCCGGGCCAGCGGGTGCCGGCCGAGGGAGTACGCGAGGACCAGCGGCCGGCCGACCTGGCTGAGCGCGTACGCCAGCGCGAACGAGAGAGCGGCACCACCGCCGAACACGTGGGGCGCGCTCGTGCCCATCACCAGCACGGCGAACGCCGTGGTCAGAACCGCCCACTGGGCCCCGGGGGTACGCGGGTCGAACCGGGCGGTCATGTAGGCGGTCATCGTCCACGACCAGAGCAGCGGCGCGAACAGCAGCACCGTTTGACCGATCACGCTCCACCGTCGCGCGACGTCGGCCCGGTCCAGGCCCGGCCCCTCCAGGCCCAGCACCGCGGTGGCCACCAGCCGGTTGAAGGCGAACACCATCACCAGGTCGAAGAACAGTTCCACGTACGTGGCCTGCTGCGCGCTCGCCGGGCTGCGCAGCAGCTTGACCCCCTGCCCCCGGCTCCAGCGCCTCGGTAGTCCCGCCACCTCTCCATCGCAGCCCATCTGCACCTGGTATGCGACGACATCTGCCGATTACTCCTCACGGAACTGGTCGTCGCCGTCGGACCCATAAGCGCGTGCCGCGAGGCTGCCCGTCTCCTACGCTGACCGGCGTGACCGGGGACAGCTGGGAGTGGGATGCGTCGTTGTACTCCGGAAGCGCCGCGTACTACCCGCGCGGCCGCATGCCCTACCCGCAAGCGCTGGCCGATGTGCTCGCCGCCGAGTTGGACCTCGACGGTACGGGTCGCCTCCTCGACGTCGGCTGCGGTCCCGGTTCCCTGACCCTCCTGCTGGCCGGCGCGTTCGAGGAGGCGGTCGGGCTCGACGCCGACCACGACATGATCGCGGAGGCCGGCCGGCTCGCCGCCCGGGCCGGCGTCCGCAACACCCGTTGGCTGCGGATCCGAGCTGAGGACCTGCCGGCCGGGCTCGGCGGCTTCCGGGTGGTCACCTTCGCCCAGTCGTTCCACTGGATGGACCGGCCCCGGGTCGCCCGGGCGGTGCGCACCATGCTGGACGCCGGGGGAGCCTGCGTGCACGTGCACGCCACGACGCATCAGGGGGTGGCGGGCCCCGGGACGCTGCCCCACCCCCGTCCCCCGCACTCGTCGATCGGTGAGCTGGTGCGCGCCCACCTCGGCCCGGTACGACGCGCCGGCCAGAGCGCGCTCCCGCACGGCACGGCCGGCGGCGAACAGGAGATCTACCGGGCCGCGGGGTTCACCGGGCCACGGCGGTTCGAGATACCCGGCAGGGTCGTCAGCCGCACCGCCGACGACGTCGTCGCCGCGGTCTTCTCGCTGTCCAGCTCGGCTCCCCACCTGTTCGGCGACGACCTCGCCCGGTTCGAGACCGAGCTGCGCAAGCTTCTGCACACGGCCAGCCCGAGCGGGATGTTCAGCGAGGAGACCCGCGAGATCGCGGTGGACATCTGGTGGCCGTAGCCGGGCCCGCCCGGGCCGACGGGGCCGTACGGCACGGGCTTGATCGGTAGCCTGAGCCGGTGCCCCTACAGCTCCCACATGCCGAGCCGGGCGTGCCGGACACCCGGGGGCCGATGCGCTACATCTGGTGGCTGGTGCGCTGCCAGCCCTGGCGGGTGCTGCGCGGCAGCCTGATCGGCACGGCCTGGATGCTGGGGCTGGCCGCCCGGCCGTACCTCGTCGCCCGGGCCATCGACGACGGGCTGCGCGCGGACGACCACCGGGCCCTGGCGTGGTGGGTGGCCGCCATCGTCGTCGCGGGGGTGGGCCTGGCCTATCTCGGCATCCTGCGGCACCGCACGATGACGTTCGTCCGGGAGGACGCGTCGGCCCGGTCGGCGGCGGTCCTGCTGCGCCACCTGTCCCGCATCGGCGCCGTGCTGCCCCGCAGGATCGCCGCCGGCGACGTCGCGACGGTCGGCGGCACCGACGTCACGCACACGTCGGCGGTGCTGACGATGACCGGGCCGGGCGTCGGGGCGGTCGTCGCGTACGCGTTCGTCGCCGTCGTGCTGTGGTCGGTCTCCCCGCTCCTCGCGCTGGTCGTGCTGCTCGGCGTGCCCGCGATGGTGCTGGTCGTCGGGCCGCTGCTGCGCCGCCTCGAGCGGGTCGAGTCGGCCTACCGACACCAGCAGGGGCTCCTGACGACCCGCGCCGGAGACATCGTGGCGGGGCTACGCGTGCTCGCCGGGGTCGGTGGGCGCGGCCTGTTCGCCCGCCGGTACGCGGCACGCTCCCGGGTGCTGCTCGCCGAGGGATACCGGGTCGGGGCCGTGAACAGCTGGATCGAGGCGCTGACGATCACCATCCCGGGTCTCTTCCTGGCCGCCGTGGTGTGGCTGGCGGCGCGGATGGCCGCGGCCGGCGACATCACGATCGGGGAGATGGTCGCCGTCTACGGGTACGTGGCGATCCTCATCGTGCCGGTCTGGTTCCTGCTCGAGGGCGGCTACCAGCTGATCCGGGGCCGCGTCGCCGCGCGCCGGATCGTCGCCCTGCTCAACCTGGCCCCGGACGACGTCGCGCCGCGGTCGCCGGTGGAGGTCCGAGCCGCCCCGGCGTACCCCGCCGACCTGCACGATCCCGCCACCGGCCTGACGGTGCCCGCCGGAGAGCTGCTCGCCGTCGCCGCCGACGACCCGGCGGATGCCCGCGCGCTTGCCGACCGCCTCGGTCGGTACGTCACAAGCGACGTGACCTGGGGCGGCGCGCCGCTGGCCGGGATCGCCCTCGACGAGGTGCGCGCCCGGATCCTGGTCGCCGACCACGACTCCTACCTCTTCGCCGGGACGCTGCGGGAGATCCTGCGGACCCGGGCGGGCACCGGCGACGCGGACGTCGCCGCGGCCCTGCGTACGGCGTCGGCCGAGGATGTCGTCGACGCTCTGCCGGACGGCCTGGCCGCGCCGGTCGGCACCCGGGCCCGCACGCTCTCCGGCGGACAGCGCCAGCGCATCCGCCTCGCCCGGGCCCTGCTCGCCGAACCGGACGTGCTGATCCTCGTCGACCCGACCTCCGCCGTGGACGCGCACACCGAGGCGCGCATCGCCCAGCGGCTGCGGGCGGCGCGGGCCGGGCGCACCACCGTCGTGCTGGCCACCTCCCCGCTGCTGCTCGGCTGCGCCGACACGGTCGCGCACCTGCGCGAGGGCCGGATCGTGGCGGTCGGCACCCACGCCGACCTGCTCGACCGGGACCCGGGCTACCGGGCGCTGGTGTTCCGCGACAGCGAGCCCGCCGACGTGGACGGGGTGGCGCGGTGAGCGGACTGCGGGTCGCGGACCGGGCCACCGTCCGCCGGGCCGCGCTGGGTCTCATCGCGCGGGACCGCCGGGCGGTCGCCGTCGTGCTGGTGCTGCACGCCGCCGCCGCTGTCGCCGGGCTCGCCGCGCCGTGGCTGCTGGGCCGGATCGTGGACGCGGTCGCCGCCGGCGCCGGCGCCGCCACCGTGGACCGGCTGGCGCTCGCGATCGCCGGGTCCGTGCTGGCCCAGGGGCTGCTCTCCCGGTACGCCCAGTACGCCGGCCACCGGTTCGGTGAGCGTGCCGTCGCCCGGCTGCGCGAGGAGTTCGTCGCGCGGACGCTGGACCTGCCGGTCTCCGTCGTCGAGCGGGCCGGCACCGGCGAGCTCGCCACCCGCAGCTCCGTTGACGTGACGACCGTCGGGACCACCGTCCGGGACGTGGTGCCCGTCGTCGTCATCTCCTCGACGCAGCTCGTGCTGCTCTTCGGCGCGATCTTCCTGCTGCACCCGCTGCTCGGCCTGGCTGCCCTGACCGGGCTGCCGTCGATCTTCGCGGTCACCCGCTGGTACCTGCGCCGCGCCCGGCCGGCGTACCTGGCCGAGGGCGCCGCGACCGCCGAGCTGACCGAGGCGCTGACCACGACCGCGGAGGGCGCGCGCACCGTCGAGGCGCTCCGGCTCGGCGCCGACCGCATCGCGTACGGCACGCGGCGCATCGGCCGCGTGTGGGCCACCCGCCGGGCGACGCTGGCCCTCCGGTCGGTCTTCTTCCCGGTGGTGGAGGCGAGCTACGCGCTCCCGATCGCCGTGGTGCTGCTGGTGGGCGGGTTCTTCCTGAGCCGAGACCTGGTGACGCTCGGCGAGGTGGTCGCCGCCGCGCTCTACCTCCAGCAGGCGATCGATCCCCTGGACCGGCTGCTGCAGTGGATGGAACAGGCGCAACGCGGCCTCGCGTCGTTCGCCCGCGTGCTCGGTGTCGGCCCCGGCGCGCCGGGGCCCGCCGGGATCCCGGCACCCCGCTACCCGGCGACCCCGTCGCGGCGACGGCTCGTCGTCCGCGACGCCAGGTTCGCGTACGCCAGCGGGCACGACGTACTGCACGGGATCGACCTGGAGGTGCGGCCGGGAGAACGTCTCGCCGTCGTCGGCCCGTCCGGCGCCGGCAAGTCCACCCTGGCCCGGCTGCTCGCCGGTATCGACGCGCCGCGGGTGGGCGTGGTGAGCCTCGACGGCCGCCCGGTCACCGAGCTGGACCCCGCCGAGCGGCACCGCCGGATCGCGCTCGTCACCCAGGAACACCACGTCTTCATCGGTTCGCTGCGCGACAACCTCGCCTTCGCCGCGCCGGACGCGTCCGACGATCAGATGCGCTCCGCGCTGGTCACTGTGGGCGCCGACTGGTACGCCGACCTGCCCGACGGCCTCGACACGCAGGTCGGCGACGGCGCCCGCGAACTCGGTGCCGCCGAGGCTCAACAGCTCGCCCTGGCGAGGCTCGTGCTCGCCGACCCGGACATCCTCGTCCTCGACGAGGCGACCGCCGCGCTCGACCCGACCACCGCCCGGCGCACCGAGCGGGCGCTCGCCGCCGTGGTGACCGGGCGTACCGTCATCGCCATCGCGCACCGGCTCAACACCGCCCACGACGCCGACCGGGTGGCGGTGCTGGAGGACGGCCGGATCACCGAACTCGGCAGCCACGACGACCTCGTCCGGACCGGCGGCGCCTACGCCGCCCTGTGGCGCTCCTGGCACGGGGGCGCTCGCCACTGAGCGGGCACGCGGATCCAGGCGGGCACGTCCCCTGGCCGGATCGGTCCGGCGGCTAACCGGCGCTTGACTTCTGGTCGGTTAACCATCCACCACCGCGCGCACCTGGGTGGGAGCGCATGAGGCCGGTCACGCCCCGGTCAATTCCTTCGCCCCTGCTCGGGGCCGGTCGGTAGACTGCGGGACATGTACTTCTGTATGAAGCCCTGGTTCAGCCGCTGACGGCGGCCGAACCCGACTGATCTCTCGTCCGCCGTCCTGGCCCTGCGCCGGGCGGCCTTCGCGTGCAGCCCGGCTCCATGACGAGCTGAGAGAACACGCATGCTTCGTACTGACCCTTCATCCGCTGTTTCTGCCCTGCCTCGGGATCTTCCCGCGGGCGCTGCTGCGCATGTGCGCGCCGAGGGCGTCGTGGTCCGTCTGGGAGAGCGCACGGTCCTGTCCGGCGTCGACGTGACGGTCCCAGCCGGTTCCCGCCTGGCCATCGTCGGCGAGAACGGCAGGGGCAAGACGACCCTCCTGCACGTGCTGGCCGGCACTCTGACGCCCGACGCGGGCGTGGTCTCGCGTACCGGGACCCTGGCGCTGGTCGAGCAGACCCTGCACGTCGAGAACGAGCGCACCGTCGGTGACCTGGTCAAGGAGGCCGTCGGGGACTCCCTCACCGCCCTGGAGGTGCTCGAGAGAGCGACCGAGGCCCTTGCCCACGGTGAGTCCGGCGCGGAAGACGCCTACGCACAAGCCCTGGAGGTCGCCACCGCGCTGAACGCCTGGGACGCCGAGCGGCGCGTCGACGTCGCTCTGGAAGGTCTGGGAGCCTGTACCGACCGCGCCCGGCGCCTGGCGACCTTGTCGGTCGGGCAACCTTACCGGGTGCGACTGGCGGTCGTGCTGGGCTCGACCACCGATCTGCTGCTGCTCGACGAGCCCACCAACCACCTGGACGCCGCCGCCCTGGATTTCCTGGCGAGAAGGCTGCGGGAGCACTCCGGGGGCGTCGCCGTGGTCAGCCACGACCGGGCTCTGCTGCGCGAGGTCGCCACGACCTTCCTGGACCTGGACCCGAGCCGGGACGGCCTGCCCCGCCTCTACGCGGGCGGCTACGACGGCTGGGTCGAGGGCCGTCGCCGTGAGCGGGACCGGTGGGAGCAGGAGTACGCCGCCCAACAGGCCGAGCACGCCCATCTTGCCCGGGCCGCCGAGGAGGCCCGCGGGCGCCTACAGACCGGCTGGCGCCCGGACAAGGGCACCGGAAAGCACCAGCGCGCCACCCGTGCCGCCGGGGTCGTGCAGGCCTTCAACCGACGCGTCGAGGACCTGGAGCGGCACCGCATCACGGTGCCCGAACCGCCCCGGAAACTGTCCTGGCCCGACCTGCGCACCCGGGCCGGACGCCCGGTCCTGCACGGGCAGGGCCTCACGGTCTCCGGACGGCTGCACCAGCCGGTCCACGTGACGATCAACGGTGGTGACCGGCTGCTGCTGACCGGTCCCAACGGGGCGGGCAAGTCCACCCTCCTGGGCGTGCTGGCCGGGCACGTACGCCCCACCGGGGGCACCCTGCAGGTCCACCACGACGCCCGGGTGGTCATGCTGTCCCAGGAACTGCCTGCCTGGAACCCGGAGCACACCGCCCACGAGGCATACCAGGCACACGTGGACCGCCTCCAGTCCGGCGGCCGAAGAGGGCACCCCAGCTCGGTCAGTGGGCTGGGCCTGCTGGACGCGGTCACGCTACGTACCCCGGTGGGGCGCATGTCCCAGGGCCAGCAGCGGCGCCTGCACCTCGCGATGTGCCTGGCCGAGCAGCCCGACCTGTTCATGCTCGACGAGCCCACCAACCACCTGTCCGCCTCCCTGGTCGACGAGCTCACCCAGGCACTGACCACCACGGCCTGCGCGGTCGTGGTCGCCACCCACGACCGGAAGATGCTCACCGACCTGGCCGGCTGGCCCCGCCTCGCGCTGGCCGGGCCCGCGGCCCCGGACACCAGGAGCACGCACCGAGCGCGAGCTGGCTCAAGCAGGCGCGGTAGGACGAGCGCCACACCGTCGCAGTAGCCGTGCTTGGCGGGCTGTCTGGCTCCCGGGACCGACGTTGGCGAACGGTACGCCGAAATGGCGACACCGGTAGCCGGCTGAGCTGCCCTACGGGGACGGAACGTTCGGTAGCAGGTCGTCGTCGCGTCCGGTCTGGGTAGCCCGGCGGCAGCGGCGATGGCCGCGACGGCCTCGCTGCTCTTGCCTGAGCCGGAGTTGCCCCGGATGCAGATGAGGATCGTGTCCGGGCTGCCGGTGGGTTCAGCGAGCACGATGCCTTCTCGACTTCAGTCGTTGCGCACGGTGAGGTTGAGGGCGGCGACGGTCAGCTGGGTGAGGTCAGGAAGCTGGTCCTCGCCGAGGGTGACGCCGTGCAGGTTGTCGATGGGCGTCTTGAGGCCCTGGAGCCGGCTGCCCCGAAGGTCGGCACCGTCCAGGTGGCAGGAGTCAAGTTCCAGGCCGGCAAGGTCACACGACCGTAGCGCGATGCGAGGTAGCCAGCAGGAAGACCACGCGCCGTTGGTGAGAGTGCAGTCGGTGAACGCGACCGAGCCGGAGGCGGTAACACGCTGAAGGGTGGCGTAGTCGAAGCGGCAGCCGTCGAACAGGACGTCCTTGAGGCGTACGTCGGTGAGTCTGGTGCCGGTGAACCGGGAGCCGGTGATGGCGCACCGTTCGATGGTGATGCCGGTCAGGGTCGCGCCGGAGAAGTCGGTGCGGGTGATCTCGCAGCCGAAGAGGCTGCCCGCTTCCCAGGTGCTCTCACTCAGGTCCACGCCGATGATCAGGCTGCTGCGAATGCTGACTTCCTCAAGATGCGAGCCGCGCCACGCCGCGCCGTTGACGAGGGCCTCGGTGAGGCCGCCGTCCAGGTTCGTCGTGGTGTCGAGGTCGTCCGGTTCGAGGTCCGGCAGCAGGACCTTCACGTCGCCGATCGTGGTGGTGCGCATGTGTCCTCAACCTGTGTGGGCGCGGGGTGGGCACGCCACCCCGCGCGTCCCGTCGCGGGGGCTACTTCTTCTTGTTCCAGTTGTCCCAGCCGGGTCGGCTGTCGAACCTACCCTTGTTGTCCCAGGTGGGGCGGTTGTCGAACTTCGCCGCGTCGATCGACGCTACCGACCGCTGCGGGTCGACGCCGAGGCGGGCGAGTTGCTCAGGTGCGGCGTTGACGAGGACCGCGAGAGCGTTGGTCATGGGGCTCCTCCTTGAGGGGTGAGGTGATCGGCGGCGCGGACGAGGGCCTGTCGGGTGGTTCGGCAGTAGGCGGTCTCGCGGGCGGTGAACGTCGCGTGCTCGAAGTAGCGGTTGCCGGCCTGGGCGCCACGGCAGAAGTCGTAGAAGGCGCAGCGGTCGGCGCAGTCGTTGAGGGCCGTAATGAACTCGGCGACGTAGCCGAGGTCGCCGGCGCCGGCGAGCATTGCGGTGATGGGTTGCTGGAGGACGTTGCCGGCGATGAAGTCGCCGTATCGCGGCTCGGTGATGCCGAGCAGCTCCGGTGACAGCAGCACCACCTGCCCATCCCAGGAGACGGTCGGGATCGGCTCGTACGGCGCGTGGTCGACGCGGCCAGCGCGGGTGGCGGCGAGATAGTCGGCCAGCCGATCCACGTCGCGGATCCGCAGCGGGCTGCCGTCGACGCGACGTGCGATGAGCTGCTGCCAGAACCGGTACGCGGCATCCTCCGACACCGGTGCCCGGTCGGCGCCCTCCTGCTCTTCGATGTTGAAGCCCACCGACTCACAGCCGGGCAGGCCGGTGAAGAAATCGACGAGGGCGTCCGCGTGGTCGATGGTTTCCGGGGTGACCACACAGATCACCGAGTACCTCAGCCCTGCGTCGACCAGGGTCTGCATGCCGCGCAGGGTGCGGGCATCGGTCGGGTTGCCGGCCCGGTCGAGGCGGTTGCGGTTCAACGCACCCGGTCCGTCGATGCTGACCCCGACCTCGAACCCGTAAGCGGTGAACAGCTCGCACCACTGGCGGTTGATCAGCGTCGCGTTCGTCTGGATCTCGTGACGCACCATTCCCGCGCGTCGCAGCTCCTCGAACGGGGCCAGCAGCTCCCGGAACAGCCCAATCGGTGTGGCGGTGGGTTCGCCCCCGTGCCACACGACACTCACCGGATGATCGCTGCTCTGCTGAGCGATCGACTCAGCACAGGCCTGCGCGACCGCGCCGCTCATCAGGCGGCGCGTTCTCCGGTCAGGCAGGTAGCAGTAGGTGCAGTCGAGGTTGCAGAAGCTCGTCGGCTGCACGACCAGGGTGTGGAAGCTGCCGGCGACCGCCGGCTGGCCGGTCGCGTTGATGAGGCCGATGCCGTTCACGAGGAGGCCTCCTCGATGCCGGCGGCCGTGGTGGTGCTGACGCGGTAGGCGTGGGTGTGGCGAGCGGGCCAGCCGAGGAACCGGTCGAACATGTCGGCGGCGCTGCCCGTCACGCTCGGGTTGAGCCGGTGCAGGTCGTCGATCGCGTCGTCCAGGCAGCCGGCCAGGTAGAGGAACAGGCTCACCGGCACTTCTCGGTACTCGGCCAGGAGCGCGAGCTTCGCCGCGCCGCAGGGCCACGGCTGCCCGCACCGGCGGCACAGCCACAGCGGACGCATCGGCAAGTGCTCAACCCCTGTCGGCACGGTCCGGTGGACCGAGAGGCGGCGCTGCTGGCCGGTCACCGCCGATCACCCTCTTTGGCCTGCTGTTCGAACAGCCAACGCCACACATGGGTGAGCAACGGCGGATCAGCAAGCTGCAGCTGCCACTGCGAAGACGAGCACCCCGACTCGGGCCGCCGGGACTGGTCGGCCATCGCGTTGCGCGAGACATACACCGTCATGCCAGCACCCCCGGTCGAGACGGCCGGCGGTGGGCTCGTCGGGGGAAAGGCGAGCCCACCGCCGCACCACGGCGGCTGGGAGCAGACCGCCGATCACCCACCCACGCAGCCCTCATGGCGGTACGCAGGCGAGGCCTCAGCCGCACGCGTAAGAGGGCGTCACACGATGGGGCCGGCCGACGCGCCGGCGGATACCCTTGCCGTCCGGTGGTCCCGTCGTTCATCTCGAGTCCCCTGGCGTGAGGCTGTGATTCGGTGCCGGCCGCCTACTCACCAAAAGCGGCGCACCGGCACGATCAGGTTCGCTCGTGAACGCGGCGATGGGGATGTCCTGGCGGTGCACTCACGGTGCACCTGCAAGCACGCCGAGTGCCGTTACGATCGTCCGGCCGACTGTCCGTAGGGGAAGGACGTGCGATGGCTGCGGTGACGACTTGGACCGGCCGGGAAGCAAACGCGCTGCGCCGGGCGTTGCGGATGAGCGTCACCAGCTTCGCCGAACACCTGGGCGCTGCCCGGCGGACGGTGGCCAAGTGGAGCAGCCAGGGCGACAAGATCTACCTGCGTGCCGATATGCAGGCTGCCCTGGACACGGTGCTGGCGCGGGCCACCCCGGACGTCCGCGAGCGTTTCGATGCACTGGTGAGAGCAGGTACCAGCGGTGCATTTGCGGATCCCGCGAAGCCATCCGTCACCGCCACGCACGTCCATACTGGCGACGGCAGCATTCACGACATCGACTCGGACGGCGACGTGCGGCGCAGGGACCTCTTGACGGGCGTGACGATCGGCGGCATGGCCTTGCCGAGCGTCGCACCGCTGCTCAACGCGCTGGTCGCACCACCGTCTCGAACCACCACGCGAGTTGCCCTAACGCTCCGGCAGTTCGCTCGGAACGTCGCCGCAGCTAAGACCGACTACCAGGCCTGCCGGTACGAGCAGGTTCTCGCCGGACTCGCGGCCCTGCTGCCCGCGCTGGAACCGACTCGTGCAAACACCGAAGGCGAGCAGCGAGCGCAGGTAGAAGCCCTCGCCAGCGACCTCTACCACGTCGTCAGCAGCATGCTGCTCAAGGTCGGTGACAATGGCATGGCCCTGGTCGCCGCCGAACGCAGCACCCGTGCCGCTGCAACCAGTCAGGACCCGGTGGCGATGGCCACGAGCGCCCGGATTATGACCCACGCCCTGATGAGCAACGGCCACAGCAATCAGGCACGGCAGCTCGCTGAAGACGCGGCCGAGAACCTCCGACTCGGCACCCGACTCGCCTCGACCGACGCGGTCGCCGTCTACGGCGCCCTGCTGCTCCGCGGTGCTATCGCCGCCGCCCGCGACGACAACCGTGACAACGCACAGGCCATGCTCGACGAGGCCTCCCAAGCCGCCAGGCGGCTCGGCTACGACGGCAATGACCGATGGACCGGATTCGGTGCCACCAATGTCCTGCTGCATCGCGTCAACATCGCGCTGACCCTGGGCGACGCCGGCACCGCCATAGCCCTCGCCCGCCAGGTACCACTGGACAAGATCAGCCTTGCCGAACGCAGGGCCTCCCTGTTCGTCGACGTGGCCCGCGCCTACACGCAGTGGGGTCGCTTCGAGCACGGCCTGAACGCGCTACGCAGCGCGTATGAGGTGGCCCCAGAGGAGATCCGGTGCCGGCCAGCGGTGCAGCGCATCGCCAGCGACCTGGCAGTCCTCACCCGCGGGCACGTCCGCACCGCCGTCATGCATTTCGCCCAGCAAGCCGGGATCCGCGTATGACTGGCGGCCACCTGCAAATCGTCGTCTGCGCTGCTGGGCCCGCCGCCGACGTGACACAACTGATCACCACCGCGATGCAGCAATCGTGGACAACGGCGGTCACCGCCACCCCCAGCGCCCTCGAGTTCATCGACGTGGAAGCGATAGAGCGGCTGACCGGGCACCCGGTCCGTTCCACTTACCGGTCGTCCCCCGGCGCCCGCCGCTCGCTCCCCGCCGCGGACGCGCTCATCATCGCCCCCGCCACCTACAACTCCGTCAACAAGATCACCCTCGGCATCGCCGACAACTACGCGATGACCACGGTCGCCGAGCTGATCGGCCGGCGGGTGCCGACAGTGGTCGTCCCGTTCGTCAACGCCGCCCTAGCCGCCCGCGCACCCTTCCAACGTGCCGTGGCGGACCTCCGTGCGGAGCGCGTCCGGGTCCTTCTCGGAACCGACGACGGATGGGAGCCGCACCCGCCCGGCAGCGGCAACAGCCGCCAGAAGGCATTCCCGTGGGCGACGGCGTTCGAAGCGGCGACCCGGCTGGCCGGCGAGGTGCCGGCCGGCAGGACTGATCGCAGCTGACTCCAACGTGCAACGCAGCATCGGAGGCATGAGAGGAATTAGGCTCCGAGGTCGGTCAGCCGCCGGGCCATGCCGTCCCCGGGCAGCCTCCACACCTGATCATCGGGCCAGTGCCGATACAGCATCTCCCTGGTGGTCACCGCAATCTGCGGTCGTAGCGGATCGCGGACCAGGTCGGTCAGCAGTTGCTCTTCCCATTCGGCGTCCTGAGCGATGATCAACACCGCCCCGACCGGCACCGCTCGGTGGCTACGCCGGTAGCCGGTCAGCAGCCCACTCAGTCCCGACGTCCGCTTCTCCTGCTCGGCGATGGCGTCGCCTACCGGGCCTCGGTCAACGTGCACCAGGAACCGCAGGCAGCGCCCGTCCTCGAGCCAGACGCCGTAGCCGTCGGCGCGCAGGTGGGCCAGGTCATGCTGGCGCAGCCACGCCGAGGTTTCCATCGTCGCTAACCACTGGAACAGCTCGCAGGTCCCGGCATTCCGCCGCGACACCTCGACCAACGGCAGGAACAGCAGGGCATCCGCCGGGCTCGGATGCCGTCGGCCCAGTTGCAGAGGCACCGACCGCCCGGATGCCGCCAGCTCACGACTGAGAAGTTCGGCTCCCTGCGCCGTGGCCGCGTACCACCAGGTGTGGGTGCGGTCCTCCGCCGAGCGATCGCGGCGCACCAGCCCCGCGTCGTGCAACCAGGCCAGGTCCCGGTGAGCCGTCAGCCGCGACACGTCACAGACCAGCGCCACATCCAGTGTCGACGCCGAACCGTCCTGCGCCAGGAACGACAGGATCCGCCACCGCCGCGGCAACAACCGCCGCACGGCCGTACGGTCGTTCATGTCCCGATGATCCCGCCGAACATCAACGGCTCATAGCCATTTCGATCGCTCATCACGCAACGTGATGGGAGGTCCTTCGCCGCGAACGGCCACCAGGATCATCTGCAGCGGCGTCGGATGCCGTATGGACCGCCGAACGAAGCGCTGGCGCACCCCGCGGAACTCCCTCACCCTTCTAATCGCGGTTTGGGGGCAAACCTGGAGATCACTGTTCAGCGAATCCACCGAAGAGCCGAGCATTATAACGTCTATAAGACACATAGTGGGCAACCTGTTGTTGATCTCTAAGCCACACCGGCGTCAGAGCCGGCAGCCCCAGAAGCGGCGCCAAACGCCCGCGATCAAGTCACGCCTAGGCATGCCTGAACCCGCCCGCCGTCACCCTCCGTCACAGATGATGATCCTCGTCAACGGAGAACGCTGACTCGACGATGGTCGCGGTCCCGGCCACAGGCCGCTGTTCATGCATCGTGATGACGTCGCCGGGCACGAGACGTCGCCACCGCTGCGGGTTCAACGGAGCCAGGCGGATCAGGGCTCTTCCGCCGGGCTGAAGATCTGGCAGCGACTCAACCCAGATCCGCGCGACGTACAGGTCCGGGTCGCCCGCCGCCGTCACAGCGCCCATGTCCCACAGCGGACGGAGACGCCCGTCGCCCGGAATGGGAGTCCGCCTGCCGCCGGCGACGCCCGGATCGACGAGCTGAAGGTCCGCGCGAACCACCCCGTGAACGACTTCAGCCCGACGCCAGTGGCACCACCGCTCGGTCCGGGACAGCCACATCATCCTGGCAGCCTCGGCGAGGAGATCCCAGAAGGCGGTCTCGGTGCGGTATGCGTCGCCGAGTTCGACGAGGATGTTCAGCGCGATTTCCCACTCATCGTGGTCGAGGTACTCGTTCGCATCGGCCACTGTCGTGCCGGCCTCACCCGTCACGACCACGGGCACGTGACAGGCAGCTCGACGAAGAAGCTCGGGGACATCCACGGCATGGATCTTCCCGCATCATCCACAGGACGCCGCGCCCGAGAAGGGACCAGAGCCAAGATAGGGCACGGGGAACTCACGAGACGGAGCGACGTCTCGACCGGCGACCACCGGCCGCGCGGCGACGCCCTGTGGCGTTGTGCGGCTTGATCCAAGGTCACGGCACCGCGTCCATGGCTTGCCGGAGCAGTCCAACCGCTCCCGAGCACCCACCGAGCACCCGGCCATCGACAGGAGCACGAAAAAGGCCCCGACCCAGCGTAAAACGCCAGGTCAGGGCCTTGATTGCTGGTGCGCCGCCAGGGACTCGAACCCCGAACCCGCGGATTAAGAGTCCGCTGCTCTGCCAGTTGAGCTAGCGGCGCTCGCTGGCAACGGGGGAAACCTTAGCACGCCCGATCAGCCGGGTTCCAATCCGATCCCCCGCTCCACCCTTCGGTTGAGCTTGTCGGACGTAAGCACCCAAACGACCGCCGCGAGCGCCCAAGGGGACCTGCCGACGAGCGGTGATGCGGCACGATGTCCGCCAGGTACGCGAGGACAGAGGTGGGGATGGGCAGGTTCACGCGGGCCGGGGCGATCGTGGGCGCCCTCGGGCTGGTGGCGTCGCTGGCGCTTGCCGGGTGCGGCGACGACGAGGAGCAGCCGAAGTTCGTCGGCGGGGCGACGCCGACCGTGAGCACCGCGCCGGGCCAGCTGGCGACGCCGAACGGGCCGCCGCTTTCCGTGGTCCCGGCCGACGGTGCGACCAACCGGCCGGTGAGCGCCGAGATCGGCGCCACCCTCGCGGGCGGCGGGAAGGTGTCCGCGGTCACCCTCACCAGCGCCGACGGGAAGCAGGTGGAGGGCCGGCTGCGCGCCGACGGCTCCTCCTGGGTGCCGTCGGCCCCCCTGAAGTACGCCACCAGCTACACCGCCACCGTCACCGCGACCGCCGCGGACGGCAGCACCAGCGAGGGGCGCAGCACGTTCAGGACGATGGCGAAGCCGAAGTCGATGATCGCCTCCGGCCTCTACCTCTTCGACGACAAGGAGTACGGCGTCGCGATGCCGGTGGTCGTCGAGTTCAACCCCGGGATCCCGGAGAAGGACCGGGCTACGGTGCAGAGGCGCATGTTCGTGGAGACCGATCCGCCGCAGCCGGGTGCCTGGCACTGGGTGGATGGAGGCCGGCAGGCCTTCTACCGCGCCCCGGAGTACTGGAAGCCCGGTACGACGCTCAGCGTCCGCATCGGGCTGGCCGGCATCCCGCTGAGCAACGGCCGGTACGGCAACGTCGACCGGGCCGCGACCGCGAAGATCGGCCGTTCCTTCGAGATGAAGGTCGACAACGCCACCAAGCGGATGACCGTGTACGAGGGCGGCCAGGTGGTCCGCACCCTGCCGGTGAGCCTCGGCAAGAAGAAGACGCCCTCGTCCAGCGGCACCATGGTGATCATGGAGAAGAAGGAGTCCACGGTCTTCGACACCCGGGACGACCCGGATCCGGAGAACCGCTACGTCACCGAGATCGACTTCGCGCAGCGACTCACCTGGGGCGGCGAGTACATCCACGCTGCGCCGTGGTCGGAGCATGTGCAGGGGCGGCGGAACGTCTCGCACGGCTGCGTGAACGTCTCGACCGCGCACGCCCGCTGGCTGTTCGGCAAGACGCGGATCGGCGACCCGATCACCATCACCGGCACCGAGCGGCGGGTGGCCGCCGGCAACGGCTGGACGGCGTGGAGCGTGAGCTGGTCGGACTTCATCAAGGGCAGTGCCCTGCCGGTGCCGTCCGGCGGGTCCGGTTCACCGTTCTGACAAGCACGGGGCCGGTGGCGTCCGGGCAGCTCGCGCCGCTGTGTTCCGGTTCACCGGACGCAACGGGGCACCTCGTCGCGTGCGTCGGTGAGAGAGGATGGGCAATCGGCACCACGACTGTGAGGTAACCATGCGAGCTGTCCAGGACCAGCCGACCCGGCGCGTGCGACGCCGCGCGCTCGCGGCCGGGCTACTCGCCGCGGCGCTGACGCTCACCGCAGCCTGCACCTCCGGTGGGGACGGCGGATCGGGTTGGCGGGACGGCGACAGCCAGGCCACGCCCGCGCCGAAGGCCGCCGTCAGCATCGTCGAGCCGGCCGCCGACGCGAAGGACGTGCCCGCCTCGACGGGCATCACCTTCACCACGAAGGAAGCCCAGGAGACCACCGTCGAGCTGAAGGACTCCTCCGGTGAGGCCGTCGAGGGCACGCTCGCCGCCGACGGCGCGAGCTGGCTGCCGGCCGGCGCCCTGGAGTACGGGGAGACGTACACGGCGACCGTCACGGCCACCGGGGACGACGGCCGTCCGGCGACCGCGACCAGCACCTTCACCACGATGGCCAAGCCGGACAACCAGGTCCGGATCAGCAGCTTCCTCGGCGACGGGCAGGTGGTCGGCGTCGGTATGCCGCTCATCATCAAGCTCGGACGCGCCATCCCGGAGGACTACCGGGACGACCTGCAGCGCCGCATGACGGTCACGGCCACCCCGGCGCAGGAGGGCATCTGGCACTGGGTCAGCCCGACCGAGGTGCGGTACCGCCCGAAGGAGTTCTGGAAGGCGAACAGCACGGTCTCGTACCGGGTCCAGGCCGGTGGCCTGCCGCTCGGCGACGGTTGGTACGGCCGCAGCGACCTCACCGTCGACATCAAGATCGGCCCGTCGCTGATCATGACGGTGGACAACAGGACGAAGCGGATGACCGTCGCCAAGGACGGCCGGGTCGTCAAGACCATCCCGGTCAGCCTGGGCAAGAAGTCCACCCCGTCGTCTAGCGGCACGATGGTCGTGATCGAGAAGCTGCGCAAGACGGTCTTCGACACGTACGAGGAGCTTGGCCCGGAGGAGGGCTACCGCACCAAGATCGACTATGCGCAGCGGCTCACCTGGGGTGGCGAGTTCATCCACGCCGCCCCGTGGTCGGAGGGGCAGCAGGGCTCGGTCAACGTCTCCCACGGCTGCGTGAACGTCTCGATGGCCAACGGCGCCTGGCTGTTCGCGAACACCCGCATCGGAGACCCGATCACGGTGAAGGGCACCGAGCGGAAACTCCAGAACGGCAACGGATGGACCGACTGGAACATGAGCTGGGAGCAGTACGTCAAGGGCAGCGCCCTGCCGTACGAGCCGACGGCGGCCGAGACCCCCGACCCCGACACCAGCCCCACCGCCTGAAAACGCCGAAGGCCCCCTCCACGCGGAGGGGGCCTTCGTCAACCGGGTGACTGATGGGAATTGAACCCACGACAACCGGGACCACAACCCGGTGCTCTGCCAACTGAGCTACAGCCACCATGTCGCCGCGCCGGGTCGCCCCGGGCGGTGCGGACCAATAATAGCCCCACGCCGGCCGACCGCGTCCAGCGGGTTCGACCGTGCGGTCCCTACAGCTGCGCGGCGATGGCCTTGGCGCCGTCCACGTCCGGCCCCGGCAGCGGTACGAAGATGGTGCGCCGGTAGTACTCCAGCTCGCGGATGCTCTCCTTGATGTCGGCCAGCGCCCGGTGCGCGAGGCCCTTCTGCGGCTGCCCGAAGTACACCCGGGGGTACCAGCGCCGGCAGAGCTCCTTGATCGACGAGACGTCGATCATCCGGTAGTGCAGGTGGTTGTCCAGCCGCGGCATGTCCCGGGTGATGAAGCCCCGGTCGGTGGCGATCGAGTTGCCGCAGAGCGGGGCGGTACGCGGATCCTTCACGTGGCTGGTGACGTAGTCGAGGACCATGTCCTCCGCCTCGGCGAGCGTCACCGCCGACCGCCGGACCTCGTCGGTCAGCCCGGACTTGGCGTGCATGGTCGCCACGATCTCCGGCATCGCGTCCAGGGCCGCGTCGTCGGCGTGGATGACGACATCGACGCCCTCGCCGAGGACATTGAGATCCGGGTCGGTGACGAGCGCGGCGACCTCGATCAGCTTGTCCCTGCCGAGGTCGAGGCCGGTCATCTCACAGTCGATCCAGACGAGAAGATCTGCCACCGGCACAGCCTACGCGCAGCCCGACGGCCCGCGCGCCGCGCACCGCACCGGGGGGAGACCGTTAGGGTTTCCCCGTGCCGCCCGAACCCGTCGCAACCGCTGCCGTCACCGAGGACGACAACGGTGGCCGCACGGTGCGGCGGATCATCGGCGTGCTCGCGCTCGCGGCGGTGCTGCCCGCCCTCTACCTGCCGGGGCTGGTCCACGACTTCTTCGATCTGAAGATCTACATGCGGGCGATGGACTGGTGGGCGGCCGGCAACCCGCTCTACGACTACGTCCAGCCGGACCGGGTGCAGGGTGCCCTGTACTTCACCTACCCCCCGTTCAGCGCGCTGCTGCTGCGGCCGTTCGCGCTGCTGCCACTCGGTGCCACGGTGGCGATCTTCACGTCGCTGACCCTGCTGGCGGTGGTGGTCACCACCCGCTGGCTGGTCGACCCGGTGATCGCCCGGCACCACCTGCCGCGGGTGTTCACGCTCACGGTGGCGGTGCTGCTGGTGCTCGCGGTGGAGAGCACCCGGGAGACCATCACCTTCGGGCAGATCAACATGCTGCTGGTGGTGCTGATCCTGGCCGACCTGCTGTTCGCCGTACCGCGCAACGGGCGCTGGGCCGGCATCGGGGTCGGGCTGGCGACGGCGCTCAAGCTCTTCCCGGGCATCTTCATCGTCTACCTGCTGGTCTGCCGCCGGTGGCGGGCGGCGGCGGTGGCGAGCGCGACGGCGGCGGGCGCGACCCTGCTCGCGGCCGCCTTCGCGCCCGGCGACTCCTGGCGCTTCTGGACCCACGAGCTGTGGGCGACCGACCGCGTCGGCCGCCCCGACTACACCGGCAACCAGTCGCTCTTCGGGTTGCTGAGCCGCCTGACCGCACCCCAGGAGCCCGAGCGGGTGGTGTGGCTGGCGCTGGTCGCCGTGGTCGCCGGGTACGGGCTGTGGCGGGCGGCACGTGCCGCCCGCGCCGGCGAGGCGCTGACCGGTCTCACCCTCACCGGGCTGGTCGGCGCGCTGGTCAGCCCGATCACCTGGACCCACCACATCTACTGGTTCATACCGGCCGTCGTGCTCCTGGTCGACGCCGCTATCACCGCCGGCCCCGGCGGGGACCGCCGCCGGATGGTGACGCTCGCCGTCGGCACGACCGCGATCATCGTGTACGGGGTGGTGTCGTTCCAGGACTGGGGTACCGCCCAGGTGCCCACCGACTCGGTCGGCGAGTTCCTGATCCGCAACGCGTACGTGCTGCTCAGCCTGCTGCTGCTGGTGGCCCTGCCGATACGTGCCGGCCGCGCCCAACCGGACACTCTTCCCGAGTAGCCCACTACGCCGCTAATCTGGTCTCAACTACCACAAGCCATACTTCGGTAGCACCGGTCCCCCGGTGCGGACGGCCCTCCGTGTCGGCAGCACGGAGGGCCGTCCACGTCGCGCGCCCGCCGCGCCGTTTCGAGCACATGCCGGGCGGATCTTGGACACTTTCTGTCCGCCGCGAACGGAAACTGTCCAAGATCCGCGGTCAGCGGTCCGGATCGACCGGCGCGGCCGGGCGCAAGCGGTGCGCCGGTGGCTTCCGCCGCGTCATGCGCGCCAGCGACGACTCCAGCCCCTGGCCGGACTCGGCCGCTCCGGCCGACACGACGGCTTCGACCGGCGGGACGGACCCGACCGGCCCACCAGACCCGACCGGCACGCCAGACCCGATCGGCCCGCCAGACCCGGCTCGTCCGACCGGCCGGGCGGTTCCCGCCGACCCGACGGGCGTTGGTAGCGACAGAGGCGCCGGCGCAGCGGTCCCCGCCGGCGCGGCGGGCGGCCAGACGAGCGACAGATCCACCTCGGAGGGCCGCAGCGGCGCGACGCAGCGGGTACCGTCCCGGCCCCGGCGGCCACCCCCATCGCCGCCACCCGACCGGCCCTCGGCGGCACGGCCGCGCTGGCCATCATCGGCGCCGGCCCACCGGCCACCGCCATCGCCGCCACCCGACCGGCCTTCCGCCTCGCCGACCGGCTGATCGCGGCCGGCGTCGGCCCGCCGTGACCGGTGGGGTCGGGCCACGTCCTCGCCTGGCGGGGGGTCGAGCAGGTCGGCCAGGGTCGCCGGGCGCCCCAGGGGACCCGGCGCGGTTCGGCGGGCCGGTACCGGCCCGATCCCGGAAGGCTGCCCGGCCACCGGAGCGCCGACCGACACCAACTGGCGGGCGGGCGGCACGGCCCGGTCCCCGTCCCGCGCGGCGGGCGCGCCGGAACCGTCGATCGCGGCGGGCGCGCCGGAACCGTTAAGCGCGGCGGGCGCGCCGAGACCGCTGAGCGAGGTGACGCCCAGCCGGCCCGCCAGCACGGGCACCTGGTCGGGCTCGACCACGAAGACCACCTCGCGGGGGCGTACCGGCCGCAGCAGCAGGGCCAGCGCCGACGTCACGAGCAGCACCCCACCGGTCAGCAGGCCGACGGTGGCCGGATCGGCCCAGTTCGCCGGCAGCCCGGCCCGCAGGTCCAGGGTCAGATCCGCACCCAGCGCGACACCGGCGAGCAACGCCGGAATCCCCGTGATCAGCAGCAGCGCCCCGGCGAGCACCCGCACCATCCGCATTGGCTTCGTCCCCCTCCGTAGCCGGACACCCGGCCGACCTTACCGAGACGAACCGGCCGATCAGGGGATATCCACGGCACCCACGCCGGAAAGACACCGGCCCGCCGGAACCGCGTCCGGCGGGCCGGTCAGCAGCGGCGTGGTGGTCAGGCCTCCGGCGTACGGCGGGTCCGCGCGAAGGCCAGCCCGCCGAGCGCCAGGCCACCGAGGCCGGCGGCCAGACCGGCCACGCCGAGACCGACGGCCAGGCCGTTGCCCTCGGCCTCGTCGTCGTCGTCGGCCTCGACCCTGGCGTCGGAGTTCGCCGCCGGGGCGGCCGACGGCGAGGCGGCGGTCAGCTTGAGGACCGGCGCCGGGCTGTCCGGCTCCGCGCCGCCGGCGGTCGGCTCCTCGATCCAGCGCACGACGTTGCCGTCCGAGTACGTCTGGAGTGACTTGAAGACCATCTGGTCCACCTCGGGCAGCGGCCCCATGGACACCGGGAACTCCTGGAAGGTGCTCGGCTTGATCGCCGCGTCCGGGCCCGCGGTCCAGGTGAGCTTCGACACGACCTCGGTGAGCTGACTGCCGTGCACCTCGACGGGCTGGTCGAGCTTGCGCTTCTCCACCGCCACCGTCCAGCCCGGAACCGGCATGGTGGAGACCGAGCCGACCGGGGCGTTCTCCGGCAGGAAGACCTCCACCTTGGTGGTGGACGCCGTGTCGCTCTCGTTCGGCACCCGGAACGCGAACCGGCCGTAACCGCCCTGGGTCGCCTCCTTCGGGTTCACCGTGACGTGCGCCGACGCGGGGGTGGCGAAACCGAGGACGGCGGCGGTGACGGCGCCGAGGGCGAGGGTGGCGGCGGCGGTTGCGGTACGCCGGAGACGGATCATGGAGTGAGTACCTTCCCTAACGGACGGGCACGGTGGCGGTCACCGTGGCCTGGTCGATGTCGGACGTGCGGACGGTGACGCGGAGCTGCCACTCCCCCGACGCCGGCAGGTTGATCTCGCCGGTGGCGTGGTTGTCGGTCAGCGGCAGCAGCGGCACCTCGATCGGTTCGATGCCGGCGGACGGCAGCGCGGCGGTGGCCCGCCACTCCACCACCGGCTGGGGCCGGTTCTCGGGCGTGTAAGCGTAGAAGTGGACCGTGTTGTTCCCCCGTTTCGCCGGGTCCACCTCCACCTGCACGGAGCCCAGCGAGCTGGTCAGCGTGGTCGAGAAGTAGCCGGCGCCGGTTCCGGCGGTGTCGGTCGCGGCCGTCCGGGCGGGGGTGGTCTGCACCAGGGACGCCGTCAGACCCAGGATCACCGCGGTGATCGCCAGTTCGGCCAGGACCGCGCGCCGCATCGGCGTGGGCCGGCCGGCCGCGGTGCGCCGGCGCACCAGCGCCCTGGAGTACGCGGCCACGGCGATCACCAGCGCGAACAGCCCGATCTTGCCGAGCAGCAGCCGCCCGTACGTGGTGTCGACGAGGGCGGCCGGGGTGGCCACCTCGATCAGTGCCTGCACGATGCCGGCCAGCAGCAGCGCGGACACCGCAAGCGCCGCCCAGCGGGACCAGATCGGCAGGATGGCTGTCAGCTCGCGTTCGTCGGCCCGGCGGAGCAGGAAACCGACGAGCATCACCAGCCCGCCGAGCCAGACCGCCATGCTGCCCAGGTGCACCGCGTCGACGACCACGGAGACCGCGGGGGCCGGCGAGGCGGCCGGATGCCCGGACAGCGGCCAGGTCAGCAGCGCCGCGCCACCGAGGATGCCCAGGATCAGCTGGTCGGTACGGCCGACCGGCCCGGCCAGCAGCGGGCGGAGCAGGAACACCGCCGCCGCGAGCAGGCCGAGCCGGACCAGGTGGGCGGCCCCGAAGGCGCTGCCCAGCACCGTGCTGAAGCCCGTGCCGGTGACGTCGGTCACGCCGCCGCCGTTGGTGTAGGGGACCTGGAGCCAGAGCGTCGCAAGCGTGGACAGCGCCACCAGCCCCAGACCGGCCCACGCCACCCGGGCGGGACCGCGGCGGGACAGCCGGCGCGGCCAGAGCGCCGCGAGCACCAGTACCGGGCCGACGAGGAGCAGCAGGCCGGCGTAGCCGACGAACTTGGCGACCTTGATCCCGTTGGCGACCACGGGGTCGGCGCGGCTGTCGTCGCCGGTGTCGACCGGCGGGGTCGACGGGGCGCCGACGGAGTAGGTGAACGCTCCCGAGACCGGGTGGCTGTCGGCCGAGATCACCCGGTAGCTGACCAGGTAGGTGCCCCGGTCACCGCCCGGGTCGACCGGGATCGCGACGACGCTGCCCTCGAAGGAGGGCTCGCCCCGGTCGGCCCGCGAGCCGTCCGGCGCGATGACCCGGATCTTGCCCGGCACCTTGCGGACCGACTCACTGAAGGTGAGCACGACCTCGGAGGGCGCGTCCGGCACCACGGCCGAGGAGGCCGGACTGCTGCTCACCAGCACCGCGTGGGCACTGGCGGGGCCGGCGGGGGCGACCAGCAGGGCGACGAGGACGACCAGGAGACCGGCGGCGGTGGTGAGCCGGGCGAGCCAACGACGGAGGGCGGCAGTCATGCCGGTCATGCTCGCCCAGAACGCCCGGCCGTGCCCAGCCCGGGCCGCACCGGCACGAAGGCCGCGGCGGTCAGGTCCGGCACGGTCGGCCGCACCCGGGCCGACCGGGTCACCTGCGCGGCGCGGGCCGGCCAGGACCGGTACGCCGACCGCACCTCGCGTACGTCGTCGCAGTTCACGAGCGGGTAGTCGGCCGGTGGCCGAGAAAAGTTCCCGACGTGGCGCAGGCCATGGAAGGGCCGAAGGACCCTCCCGCGGGAGTTTACGCGGCGTAACCTGGTCTGTCGTGATCCCCGCCCCGCGCGACACCGCACCCGCCGGCCCGGCCGGCGGCGTCGACGGGCCTGCCCGCGCCACCGAGCAGGCGCTCGCCGCCCGCTCCGGGGATCCGGTCGCCCAGGCCGCGTTCGTCCGGCTCACCCAGGCCGAGGTACGGCGTTTCGTGGCGGCGCTCGTCGACCCGGAGACCGCGGACGACCTGACCCAGGAGACGTACCTGCGGGCGTTCCGGGCCCTGCCCGCCTTCGAGGGCCGCTCCTCGGCGCGGACGTGGCTGCTCGGCATCGCCCGCCGGACCTGCGCCGATCACCTGCGCACGGTGGTGCGGCGCCGCCGCCTCGACGCCCGGCTCGCCGCGGACGCGTGGACCGGCCGGCCGCACCCCGACCCGGCCGGCCAGCTCGGCGCCGCCGACCTGCTGCGCCGGCTGCCCGCCGAGCGGCGCGGCGCGTTCGTGCTCACCCAACTGCTCGGCCTGTCGTACGCGGAGGCCGCCGCCGTGGAGGGGGTGCCGGTCGGCACCATCCGGTCCCGGGTGGCCCGGGCCCGCGCCGACCTGGTCGAGGCGGTCGACGGCGCCCTGGCCGGGTAGGACCGTGACGAGGCCGCAGCTCCGCCGTGCCGCGCCCGCGACCCGGGGGCGGAACGGGAACCTCAGCGCGCCGGGGAGCGACAAATGAGCGTGACCCTGCCGAGCACCCGAACCCCCCGCTGGCCTGCCGTACGCCCCTGGATCGGCATCGCCGCCCGCCTCGGTCTGGCCGCCGTGTGGCTCCTCGCGGGCGCTTCCAAGGTCGGTGACCTGGCGGCGTCCGGTCGAGCGGTGAACGCGTACCAGATCTTCCCGTACGACGTGGCGACCGTGATCGGCGCCGCGCTGCCGTTCGTCGAGCTGGCGCTCGGCGTACTCCTGCTGCTCGGGCTGGCGACGCGACTGACCGCCGGCGTCTCCGCGGCGCTGCTCGTGGTCTTCATCGCCGGCATCGTCTCGGCCTGGTCGCGCGGCCTGGCCATCGACTGCGGCTGCTTCGGCAGCGGCGGCCAGCTCGCCGAGGGGCAGGCCCCGAGCTACCTCCCGGAGATCCTCCGGGACCTGGGATTCCTGGCGCTGGCCGGGTTCCTGCTGATCTGGCCCCGCACCCCGTTCTCGGTGGACGGCTGGTTGACGGGCGATCCCGCCGTGGAGGACGAGGATGAGTAGTCGGAAGGGACGCAAGGACGCCGCCCGGGTCGTCCGCGAGCAACTGGCCCGGGAGCGGCGCCGCAAGCGGAC
Organism: Micromonospora sp. NPDC126480; assembly: GCF_040302465.1. Taxonomy (NCBI): domain Bacteria; kingdom Bacillati; phylum Actinomycetota; class Actinomycetes; order Micromonosporales; family Micromonosporaceae; genus Micromonospora; species Micromonospora sp. NPDC126480. The sequence goes on along the minus strand of NZ_JBEORU010000009.1, from coordinate 167,535 downwards.
GCTGTGGGTGTCGGTGGCGGCTGTCCTCGTGCTGGTGATCGCCGGTGGGATCGGCTGGAGCCTCTACTCCAGCCAGCGCTCGGACGAGTTCACCGCGCCACCGGGCGCCAACGACGCCGGCACCGGCATCGTCTACGGCTCCGGGCCGGTCACGATCGACCTCTACGAGGACTACCTCTGCCCGGCCTGCGCCCAGTTCCAGCAGGCCAGCGGCGACACGATCGACCAGCTCGCCGACGAGGGCAAGGCGCGGGTGGTCTTCCACCCGGTCGCCTACCTGAACCGCTTCTCCACCACCGAGTACCCGACCCGCGCGTCGGCCGCCTCGGGCTGCGCGGCGGCGGGCGGGAAGTTCCGCGAGTTCACCGAGGTGCTGTTCGAGCGGCAGCCGCCCGAGGGGGGCGCCCAGCTCAGCAACGACCAGTTGATCGACATCGGAGTGGAGCTCGGCCTGAACCGCGACAGCTTCGGCTCCTGCGTCCGCGACGGCACCTACCTGCCGTGGACCGAGCACGTCACCGAGGAGGCCAGCCGGGCGAACATCACCGGCACGCCGACCATCCTGGTGAACGGGCAGCCCGTCGCCGACCGCTCCCCGGAGGGCATCCGGGCGGCGGTGGAGGCCGCGAGTTGATCCGTACCCTGGTCGTCCGGGCCGGCACGGCGCTCGCCGGCGCGATCGTCGCGACGCTCGCGCTGGCCGCGCCGGCCGCCGCGCACGGCGCCGACGCCCCCGCCGGCACCGACTACCGCACCGAGGTCACCGCCGTCACGCCGGCCCGGCCCGGGCTGACGGTACGCGCGGTCGAGGCCGGCGCACGGCTGGAGCTGACCAACACCGGGGACCGGCCGGTCGAGGTGATCGGTTACTCGGGCGAGCCGTACCTGCGGGTCGGCCCGGACGGGGTGTACGAGAACCGGCGCTCCCCGGCGACGTACCTGAACCGCACCCTCGCCGGGGACACCCGGATCCCCGCCGAGGCGGACCCGGCCGCCCCACCGGACTGGCGGCGGGTCGACGGCTCGACGACGGTCCGCTGGCACGACCAACGGGCGCTGTGGCGCGAGTCCGCGCCGCCGCCGCAGGTGCGGGCCGCGCCGGACCGGGAGCACCGGGTCCGGGACTGGACGGTGCCGCTGCGGGTCGACGCTCAGGTGGTGGAGGTCCGCGGCACGCTCGACTGGGTGCCTCCGCCGGACGCGTACACCTGGTGGGTGGCCACCACCCTCGGCCTGCTGGCGGTCGGGGCGCTGGGGCTGCTCCGCGCCGCGTCGGCACCGGGCGCGCGGGCACTGGCCGCGGTCGGCGTGCTGCTGGTGGCGGGTGGCGGCGCGGCCGTCGCGTACGCCGTGGGGCGCGAGTTGGACGCCGGGGCGGACGGGGTCGGCGGGCTGCTGACCGGGCTGCTCGGCGGCCAGGTGTGGCCGCTGCTGACCGGTCTCGGCGCGATCGCCGCCGGGGTGTACGCGCTGGCCCGCCGGCCGGCGGCCGACTTCGCGGTCGCGCTCGCCGGTGCGTGCCTCGCCCTGTTCGCCGGCGTCGCCAACGCGGCGGTCTTCGCCCGCTCGGTCGCCCCGCTCCCCTGGCCCGCGACGACGGGGCGGATCCTGGTCGCCGCGGCCCTGGCCACCGGAGCCGGCGCCCTGGCCGCCGGCACCCTCCGCCTCCACGCCACGTCCCGGAGCGCCCGGAGCGCCGCCGTCGATCATGGAGTTGTGGTGGGGAACGAACGCGGCTGAATCGGCTCCTACCGGGCACCATGACTCCATGATCGACCCTGAGCAGGTCAGCGGGGGGTGGGGCGGGGGGTGAAGCCGTAGGGGAGCTCCAGGCGGTGGCGGGTCAGCAGGGCCTCGTCGGAGAGGAGGTCCGCGGTGCGGGCGTCGGCGACGATGCGACCGGCGTCCAGGATGACCGAGCGGTCGCACAGCTCCAGCGCGTACGGCAGGTCGTGGGTGACCATCAGCAGCGTCACCGGCAGGCCGCGCAGGATCTCGGCCAGTTCCCGGCGGGCGGCCGGGTCGAGGTTCGAGGAGGGCTCGTCGAGCACCAGGATCTCCGGGCGCATGGCGAGCACGGTCGCCACCGCCACCCGGCGGCGCTGCCCGAACGACAGGTGGTGCGGCGCGCGGTCCCGGTGTTCGCCCATGCCGACGGCGGCGAGCGCCTCGTCCACCCGGGCCGCCAGCTCGGCGCCGCGCAGGCCCAGGTTCGCCGGGCCGAACGCCACGTCCTCGGCGACGGTGGGCAGGAAGAGCTGGTCGTCCGGGTCCTGGAAGACGATGCCGACCCGGCGGCGCACCTCGGCCAGGGTGGCCCGGTCCGGGCTGACCGTCAGCCCGCCGACGGTCACGCTCCCCTCGGTGGGGGTGAGGATCCCGTTGAGGTGCAGCACAAGCGTGGTCTTGCCGGCGCCGTTCGGGCCCAGCAGCGCCACCCGGTCGCCGCGCGGCACCGTCAGGTCCACGCCGTGCAGCGCCACGTGCCCGTCCGGGTACGCGTACCGCACACCACGGACCTCGAGGCTGGGAGTCGTCGGCCGCACGCCTCCGATCATGTCAGGGCGAGCGCGGTGGCGGCGACGCCGGCCGCCACGACCGGCACGGCCGCCCCGGCCAGCCACTGCCCGGCCGTCGCCGTGCCCGCGCCCTGCCACACCACCGGCATCCGCCCGGTGTAGCCGCGCGACAGCATCGCCAGGTACACCCGCTCCCCCCGCTCGTACGCGCGGAGGAACAGGGCGCCGACCCCGGCGGCGAAGCCCCGCAGCTGCCACACGAAGCGCGGGTCGTCGCCCCGGGAAACGCGCGCCACCCGCATCCGCCGGGCCTCGCCGACCAGCACCTCCAGGTAGCGCAGCATGAAGGTGGCGATCTGGGTCAGCACCTGCGGGCAGCGCAGCCGGTCCAGCCCGACGATCAGGTCACGGGTCGTGGTGGTCGCGGCGAGCAGCAGCGACGCCAGGACGCCGAGGGTGCCCTTGGCGAGGATGTTCCAAGCGCCGTACAGCCCGTCCTCGGACAGCCGCAGGCCCAGCACCGCCACCCGCTCGCCCGTACCCAGGAACGGCAGGGCGAACGCGAACAGCACGAACGGCAGCTCGATCAGCGACCGGCGCAGCAGCCAACCGGGGCCGACCCGGGCCGCCGCGGCGACGACCGCGACCAGCACCGCGTACACCCCGAAGGCCCAGAGCGCCTCGCGGGGGGTGGCGACCACGGCGAGCGTGAACGCCACCATCGCGGCGATCTTCACCTCGGGCGGGAGCCGGTGCACCGGCGAGTCGGACTCCCGGTAGAGCACGTGGGTGTGCCCGGCGCCCATCGCCGTACCCTCAGGACGCCCGGCCGGCCGGGGCGCGCTCCGGCGCCTCGGCCTCGGCGGCCGGCGTGCCTCGGCGGCGGACCAGCCAGAACGCGCCGCCGGCCACGGCGAAGGTCAGCAGTACGCCCAGGACGCCGGAGAGCCCGGTGGAGAGGAAGTCGTTGTCGACCCCGGCGATGCCGTAGTCGGCCAGCGGGCCGCCGATCTCGTGCTCCTTCTCCTGCTGCGCCGGGCAGTTACCGCCGGTGATGTTGTCCTCGGCGTCGAACGTGCAGCCCTCCCGCAGCGACGAGTCCAACCCGTCCGGGTGCGACGAGGCGAAGTTGCTCACCACACCGGCCAGCAGCAGGGCGACCAGCAGCCCGCCGACGAGGAAACCCCAGGACCGCTTCTTCACCGGACACCTCCGACAGCCGGGACGGGCGCCGGCGCGGCCGGCTTGAGGGCGCGTAGCGCGTACACGAGATCGGGCCGGACCTTCGCGACCGTCACCACGGTGGTCGCGGTGATCAGGCCCTCGCCGATGCCGATCAGCAGGTGGGAGACGGCCATCGTCCCGGCCAGGCCGGCCAGGTTGCCGCCGAGGTCGGTGGTGCCGCCGAGCTGGTACTGCAGGACGAAGCCCATCGCGGCCACCACGACGCTTACCAGCGCGGAGACGAAGGCCGTCACCGCGAGGCCGGCCGGCGTGCGCGGCAGGACGCGCAGCAGGGCGGCGATCAGCAGGTACGCGACGGCGGTGCCGAGGACCGCCATGTTGGTGATGTTCAGGCCGAGCATCGCCACCCCGCCGTCACCGAAGACCAGCGCCTGCACGACCAGCACCACCGCCACGCAGAGGGCACCGACCCACGGGCCGACAAGCAGCGCGGCGAGCGCGCCGCCCAGCAGGTGGCCGCTGACCCCGGCGGTGAAGATCGGGAAGTTCAGCATCTGCACGGCGAAGATGAACGCCGCGACCAGACCGGCCATCGGCGCCAGGCGGTCGTCCAGGTCCTGCCGGCCGCGGAGCACGGCGAACGCCATCGCGGCCAGCGCGATCGCGGCGAAGACCGCGGCCACGGGACCGTTGATGATCCCGTTCGAGATGTGCATCGCCAGGGTTTCCACGTGACCTCCCACGGGTCGGCGGGCCCGTCCACGCCGGCTCGGTCAGCCTATTGGAAGTGGATCGCTGTTGCCAATATCTGGCAACAAGGGGCGGTGTTGGTCACGGCACACCCCGCCGCACGATCCCCTGCGGCACCACCGTGCGGGCGCCGATCGGGGCGGCTGGGACGGCGGTAGGGTCGGGGTCATGACCGCGCCTGCCCGACTCTCGCCCGGCGACCCCGCCCCCGAGTTCACCCTCCCCACCGACTCCGGCGACACGCTCTCCCTTGCCGATCTGCGCGGCCGCAAGGTCGTGCTGTACGCGTACCCCGCCGCGATGACCCCCGGCTGCACCAAGCAGGCCTGCGACTTCCGCGACTCGCTCGCCTCGCTCCAGGCCGCAGGCTACGAGGTGATTGGCATCTCACCGGACAAGCCGGAGAAGCTGGCGAAGTTCCGCGAGCGCGACGCCATCACGTTCCCGCTGGTCTCCGACACCGACCGGTCGGTGCTCACCGCGTACGGGGCGTACGGCGAGAAGCAGTCGTACGGCCGGACGGTCACCGGCGTGATCCGTTCGACCTTCGTCATCGACGCCGACGGAAAGATCGAACGCGCGCTCTACAACGTCAAGGCGACCGGTCACGTCGCCAAGCTCCGCCGCGACCTCGGCCTGGACTGACCTGTCATACCGGGCCACTACGGTGCGTGCATGGTCCGGTACCGGTACACCCCTGAGGTGCTTGCCGAGGCTGCCGCCGCCGCGCACAGCGTCACCGAGGTGATGCGGCTGCTCGGCGTACGCGTAAGCGGCGGCTCGCACGCCCACATCAGCCGACGGCTCAAACACTTCGGCATCGACACGACACACTTCACCGGCCAGGCCCACAGCCGGGGCCGGCCCGGCCGGTCGCGCCCATCGCACGAGGTGCTCGTCCGGCTTCCGCCGAACGCGCGACGCATTCCGGGAGCGCGCCTCAGGCGGGCGCTCGCCTTCATCGGCCTTTCCGAGGAATGCGAGGTCTGCGAGGTCGGACCCGTTTGGCAAGGGCGGCCACTGACGCTGCACGTGGACCACGTGAACGGGGACTTCCTCGACAACCGTCCGCCCAACCTGCGGTTTCTCTGCCCCAACTGCCACAGCCAGACGGACACCTACGCCGGCCGCAACCAGCCGGCAACGGCGGAAGCGACGCCTGTCGCTGTTCCGCTCCGGACGAACCAACTCAACGAGGCCGACCTCAACAGGATCGTTTCCCGATTCGGCGCAGGCGAGTTGACCGGGGCGGAGGCAGCCCGGCTGATCGGCTGCCACCGCAACAGCCTCTATCGGCTGGTGCGACGCCAAGGAACAACCGGAACCGCCGCGCCGCAACGCGGACGTCGCCCGTCCCAGCCCTCGCCGGAGGCCCGCATCGTCATCCAGAGCGCTCTGGCACACCCGGACCTGGGTGCACGACGGTTGGCCAATCTGGTTCGCGCAGCAACGGACGGCGCCTACGACCTCGGCTACGGAAGGGTGGCAGCCATACTGCGATCGGCAGGGCTGAACACCGTTGCGGCGCGACGCTCTAGACTCACACAGACCCGCGGGAGTGGCGAAACTCGGCAGACGCGATAGGTTTAGGTCCTATTGTCCCGAAAGGACGTGGGGGTTCGAATCCCCTCTCCCGCACCAAGAACTGCCCTCGATCCGGCCGTGCTCGGCCTTGCGCGCCTCAACACGTAGGTGACGCCCCGCTGACCCGTCGAACCTTGTCGGTCTCGTCACGATCGCGAGCCCCGAACTGCCCCCACCGACCAGGATGGCCGGCGTGAGCCTGCGTTTCGTCCTCGACCCCGACCTGACGCCGGAGCTGCGCGAGGCGATCGTCGCGCTCTGGGTCGACGTCACCAACGCCGGTGGCGCGGTCGGCTTCGTCGCACCGGTGACCGCCGCCGACGTCCGTACCATCGCCGACCCGACTCTCGCGGGGATCGCCGACGGTCCGGACCGGCTGCTGCTCGGCTTCGCGGGCGAGCGGCTGGTCGCGATGGCGATCTTCACCGAAAACCGGTTCCACCTGAAGACCCACTACCGGGTGCTGACCCGGGTGATGGTCCATCCGGACACGCAGGGCCACGGCTACGGCCTGGACCTGATGCGCGAGGCGGAGCGGATCGGCCGCCGGATGGGGCTGGCGGCGCTGCAGGTCACCGTCCGGGACGGGCTGGGCCTGGACGGGTTCTACCGAGGGCTGGGCTACCGCGAGGTCGGGCGGCTGCCCGGCGCGCTCCGGGTCGGCCCCGGGGACGACCGGGACGAGATCTTCATGTGGCTCGACCTGACCGGCGGCTAGGTCGGGCCACGCGTGGATGCCCGGTCAGTCCCCGCAGCCCGGGGTGGACGCGGCCGCGGGAGCGAGCGCCGCGCTCCCGGTCGTGGTGGCTACCGCGGACGGGGTCGGCGCGGCGCTGACCACAGTCGGCCGTGGCGTCGAGGGGCGTGAAGCGGCCGGCGAGCGCGTCGCCGAGCTGCGACCGTACATCCGGACGTCGGCGCGCTGGACCTTTCCCGGCGCCAGCCGGATCCCGGCGGCGGTGACCCGGTGACCGCGGGTGTCGGTGACCCGGATCGTGTACGGGCCGGGGCCGGCCCCGTCCGGAACGACCCAGTAGTTGTAGTCCTGCCGGTCCGCCGCCCGCCACCGGCCGCCCTGCCGCACCTCGACGGCGCGCAGCGGGTTTCCGTGGTCGGCGACCAGCACGGCGAACCACCACCGCGACGAGCCCTCCTTGATCCGGAAGGTGAGCGGGCCGGGCAGCGGCGGGTCCGCCACCGCGCGGTAGGTGACCGGCACGACGCCTTGGACGGGGTCGGCGATCCGGGCGAACGCCTCCCGGGACAGGTCGATGTGTCCGGGCGGGCACTCGGGGCACTGGTCCATGACGAGCACCCGGACCGTGCCCTTCGGCCCGGTGACGTCGAGGTGGCCGCCGCAGGCGGCACCGGCGGCGTACTCGCTCGGACCGAGCGCGACGTAGCGGCGGTCGGCCGGCGCGGCCGGGTAGGAGCAGTTCCCGCCGGCGCCCTTCGAGTCGTAGAACGTCGCCTTGCCCTTGTTCGGCACTCCCGCCGCGGGCGGCGCGAGACCGTCGCGGAGCGGGGCGGCGCAGGCGGGAACGGCACCGGCCCGCAGGGTGAGCGTCAGGCCGAGGGCACCGGCGAGCAGGGCGGCGCCCACCGCGGCGAGCCAGCGGCCACGCCGCGACCGGCGGAGGGGCCTGCCGGTGGCGGGCGGGTGGGTGCTGGCGTCGGTCACGGCGGTCGATGCTGCCGCACCGCCGAGCCGGCGGGCAAGGGTGCTAAGGGAATGTTGAACCGGGCGTCACGCGGTGACGACCACCTCGTCGCCGACCGCCACCCGGCCGGTGTCGACCGGTACGAGGTGCAGTCCGAACAGGAGCTTCTGCCGCACGTTGCGGTGCCGGCCGAGGGTGCGCAGCGGCTCCTTCCCGCGTACCCCGGTCTCCTGGTCGGTGGTGGTGACGACGCAGCGGTCGCACGGGCCGGCGGCGCGGAAGCGGACGCCGCCGATGCGCAGCGGCCGCCCGACCCACGCGTCCTCGGCCCAGGCGGGCGCGCCGTCGACGACGAGGTTGGGGCGGAATCGCGCCATCGGCACCGGTGGCTCGCCGGCCTCGGCGAGCCAGCCGTTGAGCGCGCCGAGGGAGGCGGTGCTGGCGAGCAGCACCGGGTACGCGTCGGCGAAGCTGACCTGGTCGCCCGTGTCGTGCTCGCGGTCGCCGGCGGGGATGTGGCGGGTCGGCCGGGCCAGCCACACCAGGCGGACCGGCCGGTCGAGCAGGGCGCTGACCCACGCGTCGGCGGCCGGTCCGGCGGGGAGCGCCGGGACCGGCAGTTTGCGGCTGCGGAAGGTGCGCACCGGGACCGGCTGGCCGCCAGCGGGCTCAGCGACGTCGAGGTCGGGGTGGCCGGCGGCGTGCAGGCGGAGCCCGCCGTCGCGGGTCTCCGCCCGCAGCGCGACGAGGCCGGCCACCTCACGCTGGGTTACACCGGTGCCGGCGGCGTCGACGATCATCCAGCGCCGGTCGCCGGCCAGGCCCCAGGGCCGCACCTGGGCGTCGTCGTGGTCGCGCCGGTGACAGCCCTTGACCGGGTACGTGTGGATCGCGCTCAGTCGCACCGGCCTACGATGCCACGCCGACACCGTCCCCCGTGTACCGGTGATCGGCGGGCGGCCGCTGGTGGGAAGGTTTTCATTCATCAGGCGACCGATCCGGGCCCGGACGGGGGTACGTGGGCGCGAGGCGCAGTCAGTAGCATCACGCCATGCCATATCGCGAGTCGTACGCGGAGCCCGAGACCCAGGTTCTCGACTCCGACCGGAATCAGGGACCCATCGGCAAGCCTCGCAAGCGGCGCCCGCGTTGGCAGAAGGTCCTCCTCATCAGCTTCCTGGTGCTGGCGCTGGTCGGAGGCGGCGGTCTCGTCGCGGGTGGCCTGTACCTGCGGTCGGTGGAGTCCGGCATCGAGCGGGTGGACGCGTTCGCCGACGTGCCGGAGGAGGGGCGGCCACAGGCGGTCACCAAGGGCGCGTTGAACATGCTGATCCTGGGCAGCGACTCGCGGGACCCGGAGAACACCGGCGGCTCCCGCACCGACACCATCATCCTGGCGCACATCCCCAAGGACCGGTCGAGCGCCCAGCTCGTCTCCATCCCCCGCGACACCTGGGTGACGGTCCCGCGGTCGAAGGACGGTCGGCACGGCGGCCGGGACGCCAAGATCAATGCCGCGTACGCGTGGGGCGGCGTGCCGCTGATGGTCCAGACCGTCGAGGCGTTCACCAAGGTCAGGGTCGACCACGTGATGATCGTCGACTTCGCCGGCTTCAAAGAGATCATCGACGCGCTCGGCGGTGTCGACATCAACGTGGACAAGAACTTCACCTCGATCCACCCGCCCTTCCGCAACTTCCAGAAGGGCACGCAGCACATGGACGGCGAGGCGGCGCTTGACTACTCGCGGCAACGCAAGCAGTTCGCCGACGGTGACTTCGCCCGCATCCGGCACCAGCAGCAGGTCATCAAGGCGATCCTCGACAAGGCGGTCTCCGGTGGCATCGTCACGAACCCGGGTCGGCTGAACTCCTTCGTCAAGGCGACGTCCAGCGCGGTGTCGGTGGACGAGAGCATGTCCCTGGTGGGCATGGCGACCGACCTGCGGGGCCTGCGGGGCAGCAACCTGACGTTCCTGACCAGCCCGACGAAGGGCACCGGCCGGGTGGGCAGCGAGAGCGTCGTGTTCGCCAATCCGCAGAAGGCCGAGTCGTTCTACGACGCCGTCCGCCGCGACGCGGTCGGGGAGATCCTCGCCGCCGGCAAGTGACGGACGTTCGACGGGACCGGCGGCGGGTGAGGCCCCGCCGCCGGAACACCGATCGGCAGGCGCCTCAGTAGGCGCCGCGGCGGGCGAGCACGACGCTTGCCGTCCGCCAGAGGATCGCCAGGTCGTAGACGAGCGACCAGTTGTCGACGTAGTGCAGGTCCAGGCGGACGGCGTCCTCCCAGGTCAGATCGGACCGGCCGGAGATCTGCCAGAGCCCGGTGATGCCGGGCCGGACGAGCAACCGCCGCCGCACGTCGCCCCGGTAGTCGTCGTCCTCCGTGGGAAGTGGCCGCGGGCCGACCAGCGACATCTGGCCCAGCAGCACGTTGACCAGCTGCGGAAGCTCGTCGAGGGACAGCGCGCGCAGGTGCCGGCCGATCGGGGTGACCCGGGGGTCCTCCTTGATCTTGAACAGCAGGCCGTCGCTCTCGTTCAACTCCCGCAACGCCTCCAGCCGCTGCTCGGCGTCGGTGTACATGGTGCGGAACTTCCAGACCTTGAAGGCCCGCCCCTGGTGACCGATCCGGGTCTGCCGGAACAGCACCGGCCCGCGGTCGGTCAGCTTGATGGCCACCGCGATGCCGAGCAGCAGGGGGCTCAGCAGCACCAGGCCGACAAGTGCCGACAGCGAGTCCATGAGGCTCTTGGCGAGCAGCGAGAGGCCGGAGATCTTCGGCTCCTCGACGTTCAGCAGGGGCAGGCCCTCGATCGGCCGGACGTGGATGCGCGGGCCGGTGACGTCGGTGACCTGCGGAACGACGACGAGGTCCAGGCCGCTGCCCTCCAGTTGCCAGGCCAGTCGGCGCAGCTCGTAGGACTCGAGGCTGGCCGGGCCGCAGACGGCGATCGTGTCGGCGCCGAGCTGCTGCACCAGGGGCACCAGGTCCCATCCGACGTAGACGGGCACCGGAGCGGTGACCCGCTCCCCCGGCCTCGGATGGTGCGGCAGGTGGATCGCGATCGGGTGCAGGCCGGCGCCCGGGTTGCGGGTCATCACCTCGTGCAGCGCCAGCGCGTCCGAGAGCCGCCCGACAAGCATCACCTTCTGCGACGCCCGATGGGTGCGGCGCCGGATGCGGCGCAGCACGACCCGCGCGGCCGCCCGGGTGACAAGCGTGTAGAGCAGGAGCGCGAGGATGATCGCGGCGACGGTCGTGCGGGAGACGTCCTTCTTGAAGCCGAGCGCGAGGAACGACACGCTGGCGGCCATCGCGACGTTGGCGCGGGCCACCCGCTTGAGCTCCTCCGTGCCGCGGCCGAGCGCGCGCCGGTCGTACGCGCCGGCGGCCAGGAGCATCGTCATCCACAACAGCGGCACGACGACGTTCACCACCAGCGCGAAGGCGCTCACCGCGCCGCCCAGGACCCGCTGGTCCCAGAAGCCGGCGTCGGCCTTGTCGGAGAGCGTGGCCACGGTGTGGCTGGCGGCCAGGGCGGTGACGAAGTCGACAAGCAGCAGGCAGGCCAGGTACCGACGACGCCACCGGGCGCGCGGTGCCACGGGCCGGGCGAACACCGACCGGGCCATGCCGTTGGACGGGGGCGTGATGACGCCCAGGTCCGGGTCGTACCGCGACTGCTGCGGCACGACGGTGGAGAGTAACTGCGTGTGTGCGGACACGACCTTCCCTTTCACACAGTGCCCCCGGCGGAGATCGCGACGAGCACGATAAGCGTTAACACGTGCGCTGCCTAGTAGCGGAGCGGTCGAGAGTGGAGGCCGGTCGCGAAACCACCGCGTCCGTCACCAACGGTCAGACTGCGGCGAGCACAGCGTTACCGCCCGGCCGCCGTCACGAGCCACTTGCCGATCTCGCTGACCGCGCGTACCACGACGAGTCCGAACGCCAGCCCGGGCACCCGCGACGGGCGGTACTTCCGGATCATCTTCCGCCACGCGACCAGGCCGGCGAGCCGCCGGCGGCTGATGTTGCTGTCGTGCCGGTGGAAGCGGACGACCGGGTACGACAGCCGCTGCAGGTGCACGCCTCTACTCAAGGCCCGCAGGACCAGTTCGACGTCCACCTTTATGGGCATCCGCTCGTCGTACCCGCCGAGCTTCAACAGCAGTTCCCGGTCGATCGACATACCCGAGTGCTTGAAGGGCAGGCGAGGCCGGACGAGCACCGACCAGAGCATCCGCCGAGGGCTGGGATATTCCGGAAGGCGGATGATCCGCCGGATGCTGCCGGCAAGTTCCTCGTAGTCGGTGTAGACCCAGACGGCACCCGTCCGGCCGACGAACTCGTCGATCCGCGCGAGCCCGTCCGTGGTCAGCTCGTCGTCCGAGTCGAGGACGGTGACGATCCTGCCACGCGCGGCCCGCAGCGCCACGTTGCGTGCCGCGCTGATGCCGGAAGGTGCCTGACTCATCAACCGGACCCGCGAGTCGGCGAGCAGCCCCGCCTCGACCAGAGCGCCTCGGACGGGCGTGGCCGAGCCGTCGTCCACGACGACGACCTCGAAGTTCTGGAAGGTGCCGGACAGCGCGCTCCGGATCGACTTCACCAGCAGCTCCGGCCTGTCCCGGACGGCGATGCACACGGAGATGGCCGGGACGACCGGCGCCATGGCCGGCACGGTGGGAGCGTCGATGCTGGAGCCTTCCCCCTCGACCACCCCGACGGGGTCGATCGCTGGGGACGGCCGGGTCCAGAATGGGTGGTTGTTCATCAGCGACGAGCGCCGTTCGGCACGCGGCGGGATCCATTCAGACGACGTCCGGACAACCGAACGGATGAAAGCGAGATGCCAGTTCTTGTCGCGACGTGACGACGAATGGAGGAACCCGACCTCGGCGTCGGCGTTCCAGAGTGATCCGACAAGTCGGTCATTCGACTACCCCCGTTTAAGGTCACGCACTGCACATCCAGCTGCCGACGGAGCGCGCGGATCAGCGTCACAGAATTGACACAAATCGACACCGTTACGCAACAGCCAGGAGTATAGGACACGAAAGATGTGCGCACCACCATCCACAGTGCGCGCCGCTTCGGCCCGTCCGATACGCACCGAAGGATCGATTCCTGATCAGCGGAGAACCGTGCGGTGAAGGCGGCTCCAATCCCACTCGCCGCAATTGCGTACGGCGGACGCTCCGGGTCGGGACAGTTCCTGCAATAAATGTCCAGGCGGGCGATTCCACGCGATGGCCGGCCCACTCCGGTCGCCGCTAGGGGCGCCCGTTCCCCGACTCATCGGCCGTACCGACGCCGCCGCAGCAACACGACCACCAGGAGAGGCAGCGCGACGATCAGAGCCCCGACGAGCCCGGCCAGGAGGAGGCCCGGGCCGGAGGATCCGGTCGACGTGTCGTCCCCCTTCAACCGCTGACGCTCCACGGCGTTCTGACGGTAGGCCTGAGCGAGCACGTTGGCCGGCGCCGCCGTGACGACCTGATCGAAGTGCGAGACGGCGGCCGCCTCGTCGCCGGAGAAGTAGGCGTCCAGCCCAGCGCGGTAACGCCGGTCGGAGTCGCTGATCTGACTCTTCACCCCGGACTCGCCCAGCGTGCCGAGCGCCGCAGCGACGGGCACCACCAGCCGACTGGCCTTGTCGGCCCGCGACGGGTCCACGTCGAGCATGCCGACGACGCGTCCGGTCGGGTCCAGCGCCACCCCGCCGTAGGCGGCGCGACCTGCGTCGCCGTTGATCCGGTAGACCGGCGACGAGCCCCGACGCTCGGTGTCGGTGACGACGACCAGTCGGGCCCGTGGCCAGTAGACGTCGGCGTCGGCGCTGTCGTAACCGACGATGAGCAGGGAACCCCCGACCTCGATGGTGGCCGAGTCAGTCAGTTCCACCGCCGGCAGGCCCTCCCGGGACAGCTTGACCAGAGCCGTGTTGCCCGCGTCCGGTGCGCTGGCGCCGACGACCTCGCCCGGGATCGCCTGCGGCTGGACGGCACCCCCCTTGGCATAGTTCGACTGCCCGTTGACCTTGCTGGCCGGCTCGGCGGCGGGATCGGTGCCGGTGAAACGGGTCTTGGCCAGGTTCGCCTGGACGAAGCCGCCGATCTGGTTCGCGGCCAGCTTGTTCTCCCGGACCAGGGCGTGCGCGTGCGCGTCGAGCGCGGCCTGGCGAGCGGTCGCCTCGTCCGGCTTGGCGCAGGAGGCGCTGGTGACGACGTGACCGTTCGGCGTCACTGCGAAGCCGCTGCACCGGCGGTTGAAGCTGACGGGCGCGTCGCGCAGCGGCGCGTTCGTGGTCCGATCCCGGAGGTATCCGGTGACGACCACCTCGAGGAACACCAGCGACGGCGAGGCAACGGCCAGTGCCCGCTCCTGGGCGCTGTACGGGGGGACGGAGGCCCAAGGCTTGATGGCCGCGTTCACCGGTTCGACGGTCGGGAAGGCGGTGGGGACGGCGGCCGCCGACGGGTCGGGCTGGTCGTCCGAGGACCCGGCCAGGTAGACCAGGCCGCCGCCGGCGGCGACGAGCACGAGGACCGCCGTGGCGACGCCGACCCACAGACCGGTTCGCCGCTTGGGCACCGCAGACGGTTGGATGCGACGGACCGGGGCGGTGAACGGTTCGTACGGAGGGGGGTCCGACGGCGGTCCGGACGACGGGCTCACGGTGGGCCGCACCGGACCCGCCGCGGGCGAGACCGGCTGCGGCGCCGACAGCTGGGCCGGGATCGTCCCGGCCTGCATCGCCCAGGGCAGCTGAGGCGGACCGGACACGGGTTGCGGTGCGCCGGACACCGGCCGCGGCGGGGCCGAGGTGGGCGACACGGCCGTCGGGACCGGCGTGTACTCCACACCGAGCGCGCGGAAGAGCTTCTCCGCGCCGGGTCCCGCCTCAGCCGGGTAGGCGACCCAGGGGCTCTCGGCCGAGAAGTCGGCGTACGTGTAGGCAAGTCCGTCCGGGGCCTGCGCCAGCGAATCCGCGACCCCGGTGAAGGCCTCACGCCAGCCGGGAGACGCGGCCACGGCGGCGTCCAGCACCGCGACGGTCACGAAGCGGCCTTGGTCGTCGATGGCGGCCCACGCCTTTCCCACCGGAGATCCGCCCAGCGAATGGGTGAACCTGTAGGGGCCTTCCGGCTGCATGAGCACTCCTCCGTTGAACCGCCGTGCGGGATAGTACCGGCCGTCGGCGAGCGCATCGGCCACCGGCCGTACGGCGGCCGGCATCCGGACGGACCGGTTGCTTCGTGAAAGTTTTCATGCATAGAGTCATGACATGAATGACGGAACTGTCGCGGCACCCGCTGACCGGGTGCTGGGCCTGTTCCAGGGGGTCCGGCTCACCCCCACCCAGCGGCGCATCGCGCACTGCCTCGTCCAGCACGGGCCGACCGTCGCGTACCTGTCGGCGGCCGAGGTGGCCGAGCTGGCCGGAGTGAGCCAGCCGTCGGTCACCCGGTTCGCGATCGCGCTCGGCCACGACGGCTACCCCGCCCTGCGCCGCCGCCTGCGCGAGCTGACCGCCACCGCGCCGGGCGGCCGGCCCGACGTGGGCAACGAACTGCAGCAGGCGGTACGCGCCGAGATCGGCAACCTGGACCGGCTCGCCGACCGGCTCGCCGACCGGGAGCGGATCGCGGACACCGGCAAGCTGCTCGCGGCCAGCCGCCCGCTGCCGGTGCTCGGCCTGCGGGCCGCCGCGCCGCTGGCCGCGTACTTCGCGTACTTCGCCGCGAAGGTGCACCCGGACGTGCGGGTCCTCGACGACGGCGGCAGCCTGCTCACCGACCGCCTCGAACAGGCGGCCCAGGCCGGCGCGAGCGCGCTGCTCGCGTTCGTGCTGCCCCGCTACCCCCGGGAGACCCTGGACGCCCTGCGCGAGGCCCGCGACGCGGGCCTGACCGTCGTGGCCATCACCGACTCGCCGGTCAGCCCGGCCGGCGAGCTCGCCGACGTGGTGCTGCCCGCCGCCGTCGGCGCGCAGCTCGTGTTCGACCTGCACACCGCCCCGATGACCCTGGCCATGGTGCTGCTCCAGGCGATCTGCGACGCCGCGCCCGCCGAGACCCAACGCCGGCTCGAGGCGTTCGAAGCCTCCGCCGCCCGTCGTCAGTTGTTCCTCGGTTAGGAGGAGAGTCCGTGACGCAGCCCAATCAAGCAGTCCGCGGCGCCGGGCCGGTCCGGGCCGCACGCGGCCCGGAGCGCACCGCCCGTGGCTGGCCGCAGGAGGCCGCCCTGCGGATGTTGATGAACAACCTCGACCCGGAGGTGGCCGAGCGCCCAGAGGACCTGGTGGTCTACGGCGGCACCGGGAAGGCGGCACGCGACTGGCCGTCGTACCACGCCCTGGTGCGGACGCTGACCGACCTGCGCGACGACGAGACGATGCTTGTGCAGTCCGGCCGCCCGGTCGGGGTCCTGCGGACCCACGAGTGGGCGCCCCGGGTGCTGCTGGCCAACTCGAACCTGGTCGGCGACTGGGCGACCTGGCCGGAGTTCCGCCGCCTCGAGCAGCTCGGACTGACCATGTACGGGCAGATGACCGCCGGCTCCTGGATCTACATCGGCACCCAGGGCATCCTCCAGGGCACGTACGAGACCTTCGCGGCGGTCGCCGCGAAGCGCTTCGGGGGCTCGCTGGCCGGCACGCTGACCCTCACCGGCGGCTGCGGCGGGATGGGCGGGGCGCAGCCCCTCGCCGTCACCATGAACGGCGGCGCCTGCCTGATCGTGGACGTGGACCGCTCCCGGCTCGATCGCCGGGTACACGACCGCTACCTGGACGAGGTCGCCGACTCCCTCGACGACGCGGTGCGGCGGGTGCTCGCCGCGAAGCGCGACCGGCGGGCGCTGAGCGTCGGCGTGGTCGGCAACGCCGCGACGGTCTTCCCCGAACTGCTGGCCCGCGGCGTCGAGATCGACATCGTCACCGACCAGACCAGCGCGCACGACCCGCTGTCGTACCTGCCGGAGGGGGTCGAGCTGGCCGACGCGCGGGACTACGCCGCGGCGAAGCCGGCCGAGTTCACCGACCGGGCCCGCGCGTCGATGGCGAAGCACGTCGAGGCGATGGTCGGCTTCCTCGACGCGGGCGCGGAGGTCTTCGACTACGGCAACTCGATCCGCGGCGAGGCGAAGCTGGGCGGATACGAGCGCGCCTTCGACTTCCCCGGCTTCGTCCCCGCGTACATCCGGCCGCTGTTCTGCGAGGGCAAGGGCCCGTTCCGCTGGGCGGCGCTCTCCGGCGACCCGGCCGACATCGCCGCCACCGACCGGGCGATCCTCGACCTGTTCCCGGAGAACGAGTCGCTGGCCCGGTGGATCCGGATGGCCGGCGAGCGGGTCGCGTTCCAGGGCCTGCCGGCGCGGATCTGCTGGCTCGGGTACGGCGAGCGGGACGCCGCAGGCGTCCGGTTCAACGAGATGGTCGCCTCCGGTGAGCTGTCCGCCCCGGTGGTGATCGGCCGGGACCACCTGGACTGCGGCAGCGTCGCCAGCCCCTACCGGGAGACCGAGGCGATGGCCGACGGCTCCGACGCGATCGCCGACTGGCCGCTGCTCAACGCGCTTGTCAACACCGCGAGCGGGGCCTCCTGGGTGTCCATCCACCACGGCGGCGGCGTCGGCATCGGCCGGTCCATCCACGCCGGCCAGGTCTGCGTCGCCGACGGCAGCGCGCTGGCCGGGCAGAAGATCGAGCGGGTGCTCACCAACGACCCGGCGATGGGCGTGATCCGCCACGTCGACGCCGGTTACGACGCCGCCCGCGACGTCGCCGAGCGCACAAACGTCCGCGTCCCGATGACCGAGGCGTAAGGAAGGGCCCCTTGTTAACGCATCCGGTAGAGGAAGGGTCCCCTCTTAACAGGTTCCGGGCCCTGTGGAACGAGATCGCCCCGATCGGCCGGGACGGACGCAGTGGCGGCTACCTGCGCTACGCGCTCACCGAACCGGAGCTGGAACTGCGGTCGTGGTTCCGCGCCCAGGCCGACCGGCGCGACATGCCGGTGACCGACGACGGCAACGGCAACCTGTTCGCCTGGTGGGGCGACCCGACGGCCGGCGACGCGGTGCTGACCGGCAGCCACTTCGACTCCGTGCCGCACGGCGGGGCGTACGACGGGCCGCTCGGCATCGTCAGCGCCTTCCTCGCGGTGGACGAGCTGCGCGCGGCGGGCGTCGCGCCGGTCCGGCCGCTCGCGGTGGCGGCGTTCGTCGAGGAGGAGGGTGCCCGGTTCGGCGTACCGTGCCTGGGGTCGCGGCTGCTCACCGGCGCGCTCGACGTCGACCGCGCGGCCGGGCTGCGTGACGTGAACGGCGTGAGCTTCGCCGAGGCGCTGGGTGACCGGCCGGCGGGTGCGCGGCCGGAGCTGCTCGGCCGCTTCGCGGCCTTCGCCGAACTGCACGTCGAGCAGGGTCGCGCGCTTGTCGAGCGGGACGCGCCGGTCGCGGTGGCCAGCGCGATCTGGCCGCACGGCCGCTGGCGGTTCGACTTCACCGGCGAGGGCAACCACGCGGGTACGACCCGGATGGCCGACCGCCGCGACCCGATGCTCACCTACGCGTTCACGGTGCTCGCCGCCAACAAGGAGGCCCGGCTGCGCGGCGCGCACGCCACGGTCGGCCGGGTGGCCGTGGAACCGAACGCCACAAACGCGATCCCGGCGAAGGTGACCGGCTGGCTGGACGCCCGCGCGGCCGAACCGGAGACCCTCGCCGGTCTCGTCGGGGCGGTCCGGGACAAGGCCGCGGAGCGGGCGCGGCGCGACGGTACGGCGGTCACCCTGACCGAGGAGTCGGCGACCCCGCTTGTGGCGTTCGACGGTGGGCTCGCCGACCGGCTCGCCACGCTGCTCGACGCCCCCGTGCTGCCCACCGGGGCGGGCCACGACGCCGGGGTGCTGGCCGGACACCTGCCCACCGCGATGCTCTTCGTGCGCAACCCGACCGGGGTGTCGCACTCCCCCGCCGAGTCGGCGACCGACGAGGACTGCGCAGCCGGGGTGACCGCGCTTGCCCGGGTGCTGGAGGAGCTGACATGCCGGTGACCCGGCGCTCCGAGCGGACGGCGCCGTTCCCGGGGACGCTGTCAGCATGACCGCGACCCGCTGGCTCGCCGAGTACGCCTGGCTGCCCGACCACGCCGAACCGACCCCCGACGTGCTGATCGAGACGCAGGACGGCCGGATCACGGCCGTCACGCCGCTGGTCGGCGGATCCGCCCCCGCCGCCGGGGTGGAGGTGCTGCACGACGCCGTACGCCTGCCGGGGCTCACCCTGCCCGGGCTCGCCAACGCCCACTCGCACGCCTTCCACCGGGCGCTGCGTGGCCGCACCCACGATGGGCGCGGCGACTTCTGGACCTGGCGCGACCGGATGTACGAGGTCGCGGCGCGGCTGGACCCGGACAGTTACCTCGCGCTCGCCCGCGCCGCGTACGCCGAGATGGCGCTGGCCGGGATCACCTGCGTCGGCGAGTTCCACTACCTGCACCACGGCCCGGGCGGCATCCCGTACGCCGACCCGAACGCCATGGGCGCGGCACTGGTCGAGGCGGCCGCGCACGCCGGCATCCGGATCACCCTGCTGGACACCTGCTACCTGACCGCCACGGTGGACGGCGAGCCGCTGGTCGGGCCGCAGACCCGGTTCGGTGACGGCGACGCGCTGCGCTGGGCCGAGCGGGTGGACGGGTTCGCGCCGGACGACACGCACGCGCGGGTCGGCGCGGCGATCCACTCGGTCCGCGCGGTGCCGGCCGGGCAGTTGGCCACGGTCGCCGGCTGGGCGGACCGCCGGGGCGTACCGCTGCACGTCCACCTCTCCGAGCAGCCGGCCGAGAACGACGCCTGCCGGGCCGCGCACGGCTGCACCCCGACCCGCCTGCTGGCCGACCGGGGGGTCCTCGGCCGGCACACCACCGCCGTCCACGCCACCCACCCGACCGGCGCCGACGTGACGCTGCTCGGCGACAGCCGCACCGGCGTCTGCCTCTGCCCCACCACCGAACGGGACCTTGCCGACGGGATCGGGCCGGCGCGCCGGTTGGCCGAGGCGGGCAGCCCGCTCAGCCTGGGCAGCGACAGCCACGCCGTGGTCGACCTGTTCGAGGAGGCGCGGGCGGTGGAGCTGGACGAGCGGCTGCGTACCCGCCGCCGGGGCCACTTCGCCCCCGACGAGCTGGTCACCGCCGCCACCGTCGCCGGGCACGCCGCGCTCGGCTGGGGCGACGCGGGCCGGCTCTCCGTCGGTGACCGGGCCGACCTGGTGACCGTACGGCTGGACGGTGTCCGGACCGCCGGCGTACCCGCGGTCGGCGCCTTCTTCGCGGCCACCGCGGCGGACGTCACCCAGGTCGTGGTGGACGGCCGGGTCGTGGTGCGCGACGGCCGGCACCTCACCGTCGACGTGCCGGCCGAGCTGCACGACGCCGTCAAGGAGGTCACCTCATGACGGGCAGCCTGCTTGTCGACAACATCGGGGAGCTGGTGACCAACGCCCCGGACGGACCGGGAGCCCTGGGCGTGCGGCGGAACGCCGCGCTGCTGGTCGAGGACGGGCTGGTGGCCTGGGTCGGGCCGGCCCGGGACGCGCCGGCCGCCGACCGGCGGATCGACGCCGGTCAGGCGGCGGTGCTGCCCGGCTTCGTGGACAGCCACGCCCACCTGGTGTTCGCCGGGGACCGGGCCGCCGAGTTCGCCGCCCGGATGGCCGGCGAGCCGTACACCGGCGGCGGCATCCGGACCACCGTCGGCGCGACCCGAGCCGCCTCCGACGACGAGCTGCGCGACACCGTGCGCCGGCTGCGCGGCGAGGCGCTGCGGCAGGGCACCACCACGATCGAGATCAAGAGCGGGTACGGCCTCACCGTCGCCGACGAGGCCCGCTCGCTGCGGATCGCCGGCGAGTTCAGCGAGGACACCACGTTCCTCGGGGCGCACGTCGTTCCCGGCGAGTACGCCGACCGGCCCGACGACTACGTGGGCCTGGTCTGCGGGCCGATGCTCGCCGCGGCCGCGCCGTACGCCCGCTGGATCGACGTGTTCTGCGAGCGGGGCGCCTTCGACGTCGACCACGCACGGGCGATCCTGGCCTGCGGGCAGGCGGTCGGGCTGGGCGTGCGGGTGCACGCCAATCAGCTCGGTCCCGGCCCCGGCGTGCGGCTCGGCGTGGAGCTGGGTGCGGCAAGCGTCGACCACTGCACGCACCTGACCGACGCCGACGTCGACGCGCTGGCGGCCACCCGGGTCGACTGCATGTGCGCCGAGGGCGGCCACACCGCGACGGTGGCCACGCTGCTGCCCGGCGCGGAGTTCTCCACCCGGTCGCCGTACCCGGACGCGCGTCGGCTGCTCGACGCGGGCGTGACCGTGGCGCTGGCCACGGACTGCAACCCCGGGTCGTCGTACACGTCGTCGATGCCGTTCTGCGTCGCGCTGGCCGTACGCGAGATGCGGATGACCCCGGCGGAGGCCGTGTGGGCCGCGACCGCCGGCGGTGCCGCGGCGCTGCGCCGCACCGACGTGGGGCGGCTGACGCCGGGCGCGCGCGCCGACCTGATGATCCTCGACGCGCCGTCCCACCTGCACCTGGCCTACCGGCCGGGGGTTCCACTGATCCGCCAGGTCCTGCACAACGGAGTACCGCAATGACCGTAGTAATCCAGCCCACCGGGATCTCCGCCGCCGACGTGCCCGCCGTGGCCCGCGGCAGCGCCAAGGTCGTCATCGACCCGGCCGCGATCGAGACGATGGCCACCAGCCGGTCCATCGTGGACGGCATCGAGGCCGCGGGCCGCCCGGTCTACGGCGTCAGCACCGGCTTCGGCGCCCTCGCGAACACGTTCGTGGCCCCCGAGCGGCGCGCCGAACTCCAGCACGCGTTGATCCGCTCGCACGCCGCCGGCGTGGGCGCCCCGATGCCGCGCGAGGTGGTCCGGGCGATGATGCTGCTGCGCGTACGCTCCCTGGCCCTCGGCCGGTCCGGGGTCCGGCCGCTGGTCGCGGAGGCGCTTGTGGACCTGCTCAACCACGACGTGACCCCGTGGGTGCCCGAGCACGGCTCGCTGGGCGCCTCCGGTGACCTGGCGCCGCTGGCGCACTGCGCGATGGTGCTGCTGGGCGAGGGTTGGGTGCTCGGGCCGGCCGGTGAGCGGGTCCCGGCCGCCGAGGCGCTGCGCCGGGCCGGGCTCGCGCCGGTCGAGCTGGCCGCCAAGGAAGGGCTCGCGCTGATCAACGGCACCGACGGCATGCTCGGCATGCTGCTGCTGGCCGCGGACGACGCCGCGCACCTGTTCGCGATGGCCGACGTCACCGCCGCCCTGGCCATCGAGGCGATGCTCGGGTCGGAGCGCCCGTTCCTCCCCGAGTTGCACGCGATCCGTCCGCACCCCGGCCAGTCCGCCTCGGCGGCGAACATCCACCGGCTGCTGCAGAACTCGGCGGTGATGGACTCGCACCGCGACGACCTGGCGCACGCGGTGCAGGACGCGTACTCGATGCGGTGCGCGCCGCAGGTTGCCGGCGCGGCCCGGGACACCCTGGACTTCGTCCGCCAGGTGGCCGGCCGGGAGCTGGTCTCGGTGGTCGACAACCCGGTGGTGCTGCCCGACGGCCGGGTCGAGTCGACCGGCAACTTCCACGGCGCGCCCCTGGGCTTCGCCGCCGACTTTTTGGCCGTCGCCGCCGCCGAGGTCGGGGCGATCGCCGAGCGGCGGGTCGACCGGCTGCTCGACGTGACCCGGTCCCGCGACCTGCCGGCGTTCCTCTCCCCCGATGCCGGGGTCAACTCCGGGCTGATGATCGCCCAGTACACGGCGGCGGGCATCGTCGCGGAGAACCGCCGCCTCGCCGCGCCCGCCTCGGTGGACTCGCTGCCCACGAGCGGCATGCAGGAGGACCACGTGTCGATGGGCTGGGCGGCGACGAAGAAGCTGCGCACCGTCCTGGACAACCTGACCAGCCTGCTCGCGGTGGAGCTGCTCGCCGCGGTGCGCGGGCTCCAGCTGCGGGCGCCGCTCACCCCGTCCCCGGCCGGCCGGGCGGCCATCGCCGCGCTGGGCGGGGCCGCCGGCGAGCCGGGTCCGGACGTCTTCCTCGCCCCGGTGCTGGAGGCCGCCCGCGCGGTGGTCGCCGGCCCCGACCTGCGGGCCGCAATCGAGCGCGAGGTCGGCCCGCTGGCCTGACCGGTGGTGGCCCGGAGGGGCCGGCCCGTCCGCTCCCGCTGACTCAGCCTCCCGCGAACGTCCGCCGGATCTCCGCCCAGGACGGCAGTGCCGCACCGGCCACGACCCTCCGCCTCACCGTGGACCAGAACAGGAGCAGCAGGATCGCCTCGGACAGCACCGTCGCCCAGGCGGCGCCGGCGACGCCGAACAGGGGGATCGCGGTGGCGAGCGCGGCGAGGTACGCGGCCGCGCCCAGCGCCTGGTACCGCACCTTCTGCCGCACCAGCCCGCTACTGGTCAGCAGCGACTCGACGCTGGCCGCGCCGAAGCGGAGGGGGATCGCGAGCGCGAGGACGGCCATCACCGGGACCGAGGTGCGGTACTCCGCACCGAAGACCAACGGAATGGCGTACCGGCCGACGATCGCGACCAGTACGCCGATCAGCAGCCCGAGACCTATCATCCCGATCGTGCCAGCCCGGTACGCGATGAGCACGGCGGCACGGTTGGATCGGGACCAGCGGTGCAGCTTCGCCAAGAAGTACTGCTGGTAGACGATGCGTGGCAGGAGGTAGATCGCGGTCAACAGCGTCATCGGCACCGCCAGTACGGCCGCGGCCTCCGTGCTCAGGAACTCGGCGGACGCGACGACGCCGAGGTTCATGCCCAGCTGGTAGAAAAGGCTGCCGAGCAGGAACAGGCCGGTACCGGTGACGAGTTCCTTTGCCCGCGGCGGGGGCGCCGGACGTGGCAGCGCCGTCCCGTGGCCCTCCAGGGCCGCCCGGCCATGCCACAACGGCGCGATCACCAGCGCACCCATGACCACCGTCACGGTCGCCACCAGGGCGTAGCCCAGCGCCGCCATCAGCGCCGACAGCCCGAACAGGCCAGTCAGCAGGGCCACGACGAGTCGACCGACCTGCGGCGCCAGCTGCAGCGTCGAAAGTTTCCCGTAGGCGCCCTGAAGTTGCAGAGCGGCACCGGACAGAGCCATGGCGACGAGCGCCAGAACGACCGGGGCGAGCGCGATCCGTAGGCCACCGCTCACGGAATCGTCCCGTTCGACCAGCCCCCAGACGACGAGCGCGGCCACCAGCAGGCCGGAGCTGACCATGACCAGGACGATGGACGGCCGCACCCAGCGGAACGCTTCGGGCCCTTCGCGTCCGAAACACTGCAACCAGAAGTCGGCGACCCCGAAGATCGCCAGCGGTGCCGCCAGGGTCACCAGCGAGATGACCGACATGAACGCGCCGAACTCGGCCTGCGGCAAACTACGGGCGAGCAGCACCTGCGTGGCAAAGGCGATCACGGTGACACCCGCCTGGCTGGCGGCGAGCATTCCCAGCTGCCGGAGCCGCCGCGCCATCCCGCCGCCGGACCGGGCCGCCGGCCGCGTGCCGGTGGGCGGCTCGACTCCGATCACCGGACGCCGCCGCCGGTGCACGGTGCGCACGTCATCGGGCCGCTCCGGCCGACATGTGCGATCTCAGCGCCGCCAGCTCGACCTCTGTCCGGTCCAGCCAGGCCCGGCGCGCTGCCGCGAGCCGCCCCGCCATTCCGGCATCCTCCTCGAGCGCCTTCCGAACCCCGGCCGCCAAGGTGTCGGCCCGGTTGTCGACGAGCGTGGCGAAACTCCCGAACAGGGCCTCGGTCGTGCGCGTGTGGGAGAGGACCAGCGGACGCCCCGCGCTCAGGGCCTCGCACGCGCCGCTCGGCTGAGTGGCCTCCCGGGTGGTCAGCACGACGACGGCGCGCGCCGCGGCGACGGTCGCTTCGTAGTCGGGCAGGTCGAGGAAACCGAAGGTGGTGAGGTTGGGAAGGCGTTCGGCGCGCTCGCGCAGCGGCGCGGACAGCCGGTGCAGGGGCGCGGTGGTCGCGAAGGTCACCTCGGGCAGCGCCTCGATCGCGTCGAACAGGACCTCCATCGGCTCGTCCGGCGCGGCGGTGGCGACGACGAACACCCAGTCGCGCGGTGGCGCCGGCGGGATCTCCCGGAGCGGGTCGTGCACGACCAGGGTGCGCAGGCCCGGAAACACGTCGTGGGCGATCTCGTCGGCCTCCCTGGTGTGGGTCAGGACCAGTCGGGCCCCGCGCAGGATCGCTTCGGTGCCGGGCACCTTGCGCCACCACGACTGGAACTGCCCGTTGTGCGCGTCGACGACGTACGGAACCCGGGCGAGGTTCGGCGCCAGGGCGGGCAGGTGCGGCTGGGCCTGGACGACCACGAACGGCGGCCGGCGGGCCCGGAGCAGCTTCAGATCCTCCGTGGCGTGCGCAAAGTAGTCGTAGGGACGGAGGAGCTTTCCGGACGCCCGGTGCGGACGCCACACAATCTCGGCACCAAGCGCCTCGGCGAGCACGTCGGAACGACGCTGGTAACGCTTCCAGGAAATGAACAACGGCCTGCTCATTTGTGCTCACCAACCGTTTCGGTTGCCGTAACGGCCGGCGTGTCCATCCGGGGAAAGGACACGACGATCAACATTACGCAGAGGAAGAACAACCACATGAAGTACGAGTAGGACGTCGGCTTCTGGGTGAGGGCGGCAACCCCCAGCAGGACGTACAGCAGCGTCAGCAGCCAACGCGCCTCGACGGCCACCACACGCCTCGTCACCCGCCAGAGGTTGACGAAGATCAGGGCCATCAGGGCGACCCCGAACAGCCCCCAGACCACGAAGATCCGTAGCGGATCGCTGTGCGTGTTCCACGGCTCGTAGCCGAGCCCGAAGAGCCAGATGTCCGGTGTGGCGTCCTGCCACGCCTCCGCTATGCGGAACCAGATCTGCCCTCGACCGTGCAGGAACTGGTCGTTGGTCGGATTCAGTGAACCGACCCGGGTGGCGACGTAGAGCACCCGGTCGAGCACGAACGACCCCCATCGGACCGCGGCGAAGAGCACCAGCGCGAGAAGGCCGACCGCCCCCCAAACGGCGGTACGGAACGGCAGGTTGGAAATCGTTTCGACGAGCTCGGGGAGCCGGCGCGCCTCGAACGCCACGATCACGATCGCGATGCTGACGACGGTCATCCGGTGGGTGCTGACGACCGCCGTGGCGACCATGATGGCGAGGAGAAGGTAGCGGACCGACGTCCTGAGTCGCAGCCGGTCACCGGCGGCGTAGAGGATGAACACCGCGAAAATGAGCAGGCGGCCCAGAGACGCCGGGTGGAAGTAGCCGCCCGACGCCCGCCCGATCTTGCCGGTCGGCTCGTTGAAGAAGTACGTGTACGGCACGACACCGGCGACCTGCAGCCAGGCGACGACGCAGTGCGCGACGGCGCCGAGGACCACCAACAGGAGGATCCAACGCAGCCGGCTGGTGGAGAACCAGGCCGGTTTGACGAACAGGACCGCCAGCAACGCCAGCGGAGCGAACCCGACGGCGAGTTGCGCGGCCTGCGTGACGACCCCGTTCTCCGGCCGGATGTACGGCCCGAAGATCTGGTCCACGTTGGCGGTGGTGAAGACCTCCAGGAAGTTTTCCCGGCCAGGTACGGCGAGCAGGCCGAAGACGGAGAACAGGCCGAGGAGGATCAGCGCTACGAGCCCCGGGGCCAACGGCTTCGGAAGTCGCCTCGATACCACGGCGACCGCGACGTACGAGCCCACCATGAGAAGGGCCCCGATCGCCGTCGCCACCATGCCGGAGTCCACGGTGTCCTCGGGGACCTTCTTGCCGAACAGGTCGAAGAACGGTTTCACGCCGATCAGCGCGAGGGCGAGGATCGCCATGAACTCTGCAGCCGACGACCATCGGGAGCGACCGGCCGGCTCGCCACCGGAGAGACGGTGCCCGGCGCGGGCGGAGAACGATGCGGTGTCACTCATCAGGCGTCGGCCATCATGCAGTACCCAGGCCGCCGAATTCTGAGGCAATTGTCCATTTCACGATCTCCTCGCGCTACTTCTCGGGGCACTATACGGGAAGGTCAGAACGACCGACGGCCCTCTCAGCCAGCCGGTGATCATGCAGTGGGCCGCGGATTCTGGCGCAGCAACGCCACCGTCACACAGGCGACTTCGAGAACCCTTTCGGCCCGAATCGCGCGCCCGTTGACGGCGGAAGTCAAGACTCGCGGGCGGCGGCGACTCGCTCGACGAGATGCGGACCGAGGGTTCGCGCGTAGGACGCGGTGATGTGATGGGAGTCCCGGTAGACGATCACGTTGCCGATCACCAGCGGACACCGGGTCTCGGTGCAGTACAGGTCGCTGAGGTCCACCGCGCGAACCCGGCCCTCGGTACGCCGCGCGGCCTCCTGTAGCGCGTCACGGATACCGAGGCCGACCTTGCGGTCGACAGCGCAGCGGGTGGAATCCCCGCCATTGGCGGCATCGTCGACAAGGCAGCCCAGGTCGTCCTCACCGAGCCGCGGGTTGTCCACCACCACGACGATGCTGGTCCCCCGCGCCAGCACCGGCTGCCACGCCTCCAGGTACGCGCGGATCTGCCCCTCCGCCGTTCGCCGGTCCCCGCTGGCGTTGCGCCGCCCGCTGACGATCACGAGGTCGTACCGGGGGTCGCCGCCCAGCCGCTGCATCATGGCGTGTCGCCGCGCGTAGCACGGGTCAGCCTCGTCACCGGCGTCCACCTTCGCCCAGATGCACCCGCGGGCGACGTACGTGTCGACGGCCCAGTTGCGGGTGTCGAGGTGCCCCTCGATCGCCGGAATGAGCATCGCCGCGTGCGAATCACCGACGAGCGCGACCCGCGTTGCGTCGGGCCGTTGAGAGCCGATTCGGCAGGAGGTCAACTGGGCCCCCGGCTGCTGGTCGTAGCAGCGGTACGCGAAGCCGGTGTCCTTGGTCAACATCGACATCTCGGGGAACACCTCGCCACCGAGGCCGCCCTCCGGGCAGCGTGCGGCGGACAACCGGGCGTCCGCCCCGAGGCAGGGCCTGCCGACGGCCAGCAACTGCTCGAAGCGCGAACTGGTCGCCTGGTTGCTCTGCTCGATCTGCCGGTTTCCGAGCACGACGACGGACATGACCATCACCATCGACACGGCGGCAGCGGCGTACTGCGGCCACAGCCGGCGCGCACCGGCGAACGCGCGGAACCGGACCGGGTCCTCCACGAGGCGCTTGGTCAGCGCTGCCAGCACGATGACGCCGGCGATGACGGCGAGCTTCACCGGCCATCGCATCACGTCACCGGTAGCCAAGCCGAAGACCACGATGGGCGGCCAGTGCCAGAGGTAGACGGAGTACGACCAGTCACCGAGCCGCTGCACCGGCGCGAGTCCCATCCACCCCGACGGTGCCCACCGCAGATCGGGAGCGCCTGCCCAGATGGCGCAGAGCGTGCCGACGACCGGCAGCGCCGCCGCGTAGCCGGGGAACGGGGTGCCGGCGCTGAGGACGAACGCCGCCACGCCGATCAGCAGCAGTCCCAGCCAGGAGACGGCGGCTCGGGTGCGGTCGCCGGCTGCGCGACCGAACATCGGCAGCGTCGCCAGCAGGGCCCCCGCCCCGAACTCCCAGGCCCGGGTCGGCGTGACGAAGTAGGCGGCGGCGCTGTTCGCCGACGTCTGGTAGACCGAGTACACGAACGAGGCCAGTACCAGGACGGCCAGCGTGGCGCGGATCGCGGGCATCGGATCCGTCCGCCGGAGCCGGCGCGCGAGGACGACCGCGGCCACGATCAGCAACGGCCAGACCAGGTAGAACTGCTCCTCCACGGAGAGCGACCAGTAGTGCTGCACCGGAGACCGGACGTTCTCCGCAGCCAAGTAGTCGACGGCGTCGTGGGCCAACTGCCAGTTCTCGACGTAGAGCGTCGCCGCCGCTATCTCGCGGAGGATCTGCGGCCAGTAGAGCTGCGGCACCCAGACGAAGACGGCCGCCGCGGTCGCGACGAGTACGAGCAGGGAGGCCGGTAGCAGACGGCGGATCCGGCGGGCCCAGAAGATGCCGAGGCGTACCGAGCCCGACGTCTGCACCTCCCGAACCAGGTGCGCGGTGATGAGGAAACCGCTGATGACGAAGAAGACGTCGACGCCGACATATCCGCCCGGGATGCGGTGCGGCCAGAAGTGGAACAGCAGCACCAGCAGCACCGCGAGCGCCCGAAGTGCCTGGATCTCGGGCCGCAAAGCGCCGCGGGGCGTGTCCCTGGAGACGTTCACTGATCCTCGCTACGGCCGTGCGGAAGGGGTCTGCGACCGCTGCGACCGCAGCGGCATGGCGGCGGTGAGCGTACCGAATCGATCTTCCATACGACGTCCCGTGCCGGCGACGGTCGGCTCAGCGCGGGTTCGCGGCGTGCGTCAGGGTCTCCCAGGCGTAGAAGAAGGCCGGCCCCGCCGGCCGGTTCGCCTTGATCACCTGCTCGGTCCTCGGGAGGGGCTGTCCCACCCGCGTCACGTAGTGGTTGTAGGCGACCTCCGGCATCGGGTGGATACCGAGGGTCAGCTTGCCCCCGCACAGCCACGACGGGACCGGCTCGCCGAGGTCGAAGCCGGCGTGCAGCTCCAGCGCCGCGGTGAGCCGCTCACGGGCCTCGGCGTACAGGTCGAGCCCCTGGATCCAGGCGGTTTCCGCGACGTGCGCCGCGGCTGAAAGGCCCCAGCCGGTGTGGAGGAAATCGCGACAGGTCTCCTGTGCCAGCCCGTCGACGAACCGGGTCTGTCCACTCCACTGCCGTACCAGCTGCTGTGTTGTGTACGTGTCGTCCGGCGACGCCTTGGGGAGCGCTCCGTCGCTGCTCAGGTAGACGTATGACCGGAGCCGGAGGCGCCACGTCTCGACCGCCTTGAGGAACGAGGGACGGTCGTCAAGGAACACCGAGATACCGACCGCCGCGTCCAGCATGATCAGACCCCAGTTGCCCGCCCGGTAGCCCTTGAGCTCGCCCAGCACCAGGGGCAGGAACGCCGTCCGGAACATCTCCTCCGCCCGGGCGAGCCGGTCCGGTGCCCACCCCTGGTAGGTGTGCCTGATCAGCTCGGCCGCCCGGACGAACATCGCCCCCGACCAGCCGGCCTGCAGCGGCGCGTTCGAGTTGGTGTGCCGCTTCAGCGCACCCGACCAGGCGTCCAGGATCTCGACGGACTTCTGGGCGTACCGGCCGTCGCGCGTGAACACCCAGAGCAGTGCGTGGGTGTAGGCCGCGATCGCGTCCTCGGCCTCCCGGGTGCACCCCCGGTCGGGATTCGAGTAGAAGCCGCACTCGACCGTGGCGACAGGCTCGGGACGCCAGGACAGGTCCGCATACCGGCTGCGCACGACCTCGAGCCAGGCCGAGTGCCACGGCTCCTCCCGGGCCCGGACCTTGCCCAGCACGAAATCGAGCTGCGGTGCGCTGACCAGGATGCCGGGATGCACGAAGCCGCTGCGGCCGTCGCGCGTGGTGGGCAGGGGCCCGGCGTCGACCGCCACCGTTTCCCAGGCACCCGTCGCGCCCTCCGCCGGACGGTCGGTCCCCCTCGTGGCCAGGAAGCCGGCGCTGACGACGACCACTGCCACGGCGAGCAACGCGGCGACGGCGCCACGCATCCAGAACCGACTCATCCCGTCCCTTCCACGGCGCCCGACCACGCCGCAGCGGCCGGGCGACTCCACCATTGCCAGCCGGTGCCCCCTGCGATGGTCGCACCCGGCAGGGCAATCCGGCGAACAGGCTCTCGAGCGGACGTATGCTTCAGCCGGCGGCCGGCGGGAGCACCTTCGCGATCAGCTTTGCCAGTTCGCGGAGCGCCTTGCCGCGGTGGCTGACCGCGTCCTTCTCCTCGGGTGTCAGCTCGGCGTTCGTGCGGTCCTGCCCGTCGCCCAGGAAGATCGGATCGTAGCCGAAGCCGCCCTCGCCGCGCGGCGCCCGCAGCAGGCGGCCGGGCTGCCGGCCGTCGACCAGGTGCTCCTTGCCGCCGGGCAGCACCAGGGCCACCGTGCAGACGAACGACGCAGCCCGGTGTTCGTCCGGCACGTCGGCGACCTGGTCGAGCACCAGCTGGAGGTTGGCCCGGTCGTCACCGTGCCTGCCGGCCCACCGGGCGCTGAACACGCCGGGCATGCCGTTGAGGGCGTCGACGGCGAGCCCGGAGTCGTCCGCGACGGTGGGCAGGCCGGTCCGGCGGCACCCCTCCCGCGCCTTGATCAGCGCGTTCTCCCCGAAGGTAAGGCCGGTCTCCGGCAGCTCCGGGTACGCCTCGACGTCGTCGAGGCCGATCAGCGCGATGCGGTGCGCGCCCAGCGCCCCGTCGAGGATGCGCTGCAGCTCGATGAGCTTCTTCCGGTTCCGGGTGGCGAGCAGGACCTTGTTCATGTGAGAGCCTTCCGCTGGGCTTCGGCCAGTTCCACGCAGCCGGCGACGGCCAGGTCGAGCAGGGCGTCGAGCTGCTCGCGGGCGAAGACGCCCGCCTCGCCGGTGCCCTGCACCTCGACGAACTCGCCGGTGCCGGTGCAGACCACGTTCATGTCGACCTCGGCGGCCACGTCCTCGTCGTAGTTGAGGTCCAGCCGTGGCTCGCCGGCGATCACCCCGACGCTGACCGCCGCCACCGAGCGGTGCATCACCTTCTCCGGCTTCCCGGCCAGGGCCTTGCGGGCGGCCAGCCAGCTCACCGCGTCGTGCAGCGCCACGTACGCGCCGGTGATCGCCGCCGTGCGGGTGCCGCCGTCGGCCTGGAGGACGTCGCAGTCGAGCACGATGGAGTTCTCGCCGAGCGCCTTCAGGTCGATCGACGCCCGCAGGCTGCGGCCGATCAGGCGGGAGATCTCGTGTGTCCGGCCACCGACCTTCCCCCGGACGCTCTCCCGGTCCGAGCGGGTGTTCGTGGCGCGCGGCAACATCGCGTACTCGGCGGTCACCCAGCCGAGCCCGGAGCCCTTGCGCCAGCGGGGCACCCCCTCGGTGACGCTCGCGGTGCACAGCACCCGGGTGGCCCCGAACTCCACAAGCACGGAGCCTTCGGGATGGGTACTCCAGCCTCGGGTCAGGGCCACCGGTCGGAGTTGGTCGGGCAGCCGCCCGTCAGGTCGCGCCATGCCTGCACCCTATGTGGTGCCGTGATCGAAGCGCCCCGGGGTGTCCTGACCGGCTCAGGCGGTGCGCCGCACCCGCTCGACCGGCCGAAAGGCAGGGTGTCGTGTGCGCGCAGGAAGCCGGCGGCCGAGGCGGGCCAGCCGAACTCCTCCGCCCGGGCACGGGCCGCCCGGCGGCGCTCCGCCTCGGGGCGGTCGAGCAGCCGGGTCACCGCCGCGGCCAGCGACACCGCCGAGCCGTACGCGGCGAGCCCGGCGGCGCCCACCACCTCGGGCAACGCGCTGGCGGCGTTGACCACGACCGGCGTGCCGCAGGCCAGCGCCTCCAGCCCGGCCAGGCCGAAGGTCTCCACCGGGCCGGGCGCCAGCACCACGTCGGCGCTGGCGAGCAGCGCGGCGACCGCGGCGGGGTCGGGCAGGAATCCGGTGAACGCCACCGGCAGCCCCTCGGCCCGCCGGATCAGGGCCGGTCGCAGCGGACCGTCACCCACCATCACGAGCACCGCCGGCACCCCGCCGTTGCGCAGCTCGACGAGCGCCTCCACGGCCAGCTCCGGTCGCTTCTCGACGGACATCCGGGCGCAGTGCACCAGCAGCACCTCGGTGGGGTCGGCGTACCGCTCGCGCAGGGTCGGGTCGGCCCGTTCCGGCCGGAACGTCGCCAGGTCGACGCCGAGCGGCACCAGCTCGACCGGCACGCCGATCCGGTCGAACTCCTCGGCCGCCCACCGGGTCGTGCACACGATCCGGTCGTACGCCCCGGCGGTCTCCCGGTTGAGCCGGTCGGCGATGCGGCGCCCCAGCACCGCCGGCACCCGCCACTCGCCGAGCAGCCCGGTCAGGGACTCGTGGGACACCATCAGCGACGGCACGCCGTGCGCCCGGGCCCAGTCGCCCGTCCAGCGCAGCGTCGACCGGTCGGAGACCTCGAGCCGGTCCGGCTGCAGCGTGGCCAGCACGCGGGCCAGCCGGGTGCGGTCGGTGAGCACCCGGTACCCGCCGGTCCCCGGCACGCGGGGGCCGGCGAGCGTGATCACCCGCCCCCACGGGTGCCGCTCGTCGGTGTCGCGCGCACCGGGCACGACCAGCACCGGGTCGTGCCCGGCGGCCCGGTACGCCACGCCGAGACTGCGCAGCGCCGTGCGCAGCCCGCCCGAGCGGCCGGTGACGAAGTTGGCCAGCCGGACGATCCGCAGGCCGCTCACGACGCGGTCGGCAGGTCGAGCGCCCCGGCGGACCGGACCGCCCGGTAGTGGCCGATCAACTCGTCGCCGACGGTCGCCCAGCTCCGCCGGCTGACCGCGGCGCGCGCCGCGAGCCCGTACGCCAGCCGGCGCGGCCGGTCGGCGGCGAGGTCCGCCACGGCGCCGGCCAGCGCCGCCGCGTCACCGGCCGGCACCAGCGTCCCGGTCACCCCGGTCTCGACCAGGTCGATCGGGCCACCGGCCGCCGGTGCCACCACCGGTACGCCGCTGGCGAGGGCCTCCTGGAGGGTCTGCCCGAACGTCTCGTGCGGGCCGGTGTGCACGAAGACGTCCAAGCTCGCGTAGAGGCGGGCGAGGTCCGCACCGCGCCGCACGCCGAGGAACGTGGCATCGGGCAGGGCGCGCTCCAGTTGGCGGCGCGCCGGGCCGTCGCCGACCACCACGACCCGCACGCCGGGCAGCCGGGTGGTGGCGTGGAGCAGGTCGACCCGCTTCTCCGGGGCCAGCCGCCCCACGTAGCCGACGAGCAGCTCGCCGCCGGGTGCCAGGGCACGCCGCAGCACCGGGCAGCGGTTGGCGGGGTGGAAGCGCTCGGCGTCGACACCGCGGCGCCAGAGCCAGATGCGCTGCACACCGTTGGCGATGAGGTCCGCGGCGGCCCGGGTGGAGGGCGCGAGCGTACGGCGGGCGGAGTTGTGGATCTCGCGCAGCCGTCGCCAGGCCGCTGCCTCGCCCCAGCCGACCCGGTACGCGCGGGCGTACGAGGCGACGTCGGTCTGGTACACGGCGACGGTCGGCAGCCCGTGCCGCGCGGCCAGTGCCGCGGCCCGTGCACCAAGTACGAACGGGCTGGCCAGGTGGACGACATCGGGGGCGGCCGACAGCAGCGCGTTCGTCAGCCGGGCCGACGTCGGCACACCCAGCCGGAAGCCGTCGTAGCGCGGAAGCGGGACGCTGGGGATCCGGACCACCGGGTACGGGTAGCGGTCCGGCTCGTGCCGGTGGGCACCGGGCGGGGCGGGCGCGATGACCACCGGCTCGTGGCCGCGTGCGACGAGGTGCTCGGCCGCCCGGACCACCGAGTGCGCGACGCCGTTCACGTCCGGCGGGAACGACTCGGTCACGATGGCGATCCGCATGCCCCCACCGTGCGGGTGCCGCGGGTGCGGCGGACGACGGCCTTCTGACCGTCGGGGAAACAGTTCGGCAAGAGCCGGCTACGGCGGGCTCAGATCTCGTAGCTCGCGCCCGGCCGGACCACGTCGAGCGGGCCCGCGTACGCGGCGGCGGCGGACGCGACGGTGTGCGCCTCGCTGCCCCAGGCCGCGATCAGGTGGGTCAGCAGGAGCCGGCCGACGCCCGCCTTGGTGGCCGCCTCGCCGGCCTCCCGGCCGGTCAGGTGCAGGTCCGGCGGGTTCTCCACCCCGTCGAGGTAGCTCGCCTCGCAGAGGAACACGTCGGCGTCCTGAGCCAGCCGGAGCAGGGCGTCGCACGGCGCCGTGTCCGACGAGTAGCAGAGCACCCGGCCGCCGTGCTCCAGCCGGACGCCGTACGTCTCCACCGGGTGGTTGACCCGGTCGACGGTGACGGTCAGCGGGCCGATCGGGAAGGTACCCGGCTCGAGGGCGTAGAACTGGTACACGTCCTCGACGGTCCCGTCCTCCTGCCCGTACGCGGCGGCGAGCCGGTCCGGCGCACCGGACGGGGCGTACACCGGCAGCGGCGGGTACGGGCCTTCGGGGGCGTACCGGCGCGCCACCACGTACAGAGCGGCGTCGAAGATGTGGTCGCAGTGCAGGTGGGTGAGGAGGATGGCGTCCGGGGCGTGCAGCCCCACGTACCGCTGGAGGGTGGACAGCGACCCCGATCCGAAGTCGACCAGGAGCCGGAAACCCTCGGCCTCCACCAGGTACGCCGAACAGGGGGCCTCGGGCCCGGGGAAGCTCCCGGCACAGCCCAGAACGGTCAGTCGCATCGAGTCATCTCGCTGTCGCGATGCGTAGTGTCCGCGCCGGCCGTCGCACCGCGAAGCATGATCTCCACCGCCGCGTACGCCACGCTGCGCAGCCTACGCGCGGTCACGGGAGCGCATGAATCATCCACGGGAAGATGTCACGAACGTGACACCCTCTCCCGGTCCCGGTCAGGCCCAGAGCTGCCCCTCCAGGGCGTCCTCGGCGTCGGCGAGGGTGCCGCCGTACGCCCCGGTCGACAGGTACTTCCAGCCGCCGTCGGCGACCACGAAGGCCACGTCGGCGCGGCGCCCCTCCCGGACCGCCTCGTGCGCCACCGCCAGGGCGGCGTGCAGGATCGCCCCGGTGGAGAAGCCCGCGAAGATCCCCTCCACCTCGACCAGTTGCCGGGTACGCAGCACGGCGTCGCGCGTGCCGACGGAGAAACGCCGGGTCAGCACGCTCGCGTCGTACAGCTCCGGCACGTACCCCTCGTCGATGTTGCGCAGCCCGTACACCAGCTCGCCGTAGCGCGGTTCGGCAGCGACGACCTGGATGCCGTCGACCTTCTCCCGCAGGTACCGCCCGGTGCCCATCAGCGTGCCCGTGGTGCCGAGCCCGGCCACGAAGTGCGTGATCGTGGGCAGGTCGTGCAGCAGCTCGGGGCCGGTGGTCTCGTAGTGGGCGCGGGCGTTCGCGTCGTTGCCGTACTGGTAGAGCATCACCCAGTCGGGGTGCTCGGCGGCGATCTGCTTGGCGGTGGCCACCGCCTGGTTGGAGCCGCCCGCCGCCGGCGAGAAGATGATCTCCGCGCCGTACATGCGGAGCAACTGCACCCGCTCGGTGGAGACGTTCTCCGGCATCACGCAGACCAGCCGATAGCCGCGCAGCTTCGCGACCATGGCCAGCGAGATGCCGGTGTTGCCGCTGGTCGGCTCCAGGATCGTGTCGCCCGGCCGGAGCCGGCCGGACTCCTCGGCCGCCCGGACCATGAACAGGGCGGCCCGGTCCTTGATGCTGCCGGTCGGGTTCCGGTCCTCCAGCTTCGCCCACAGCCGCACCGGCGGCGCCCCGTGGGGCACCGTCGGCGAGAGCCGGGGCAGCCCGACCAGGGGCGTGCCGCCGCAGGCGTCCAGGAGGCTGTCGTACCTCGCCATGTCGGCCCGCCCTCAGCGAGCGGCGACCGACGCGCCGCGCGCCGCGGCTGCCGCCGCACCGTGCTGGGCGATCGCGGCCGCCGCCGCGAAGCCGAACGCGCCGCCGGCGACGGCCGGCAGGATGGTCACGCTGTCGCCGTCGTTGAGCTTGGCGTCCAGCGCGCCGAGGAAGCGGACGTCCTCGTCGTTGACGTAGACGTTGACGAAGCGGTGCAGCGCGCCGGCGTCGGTGACCAGCCGCGCCTTCAGGCCGGCATGCCGGGCGTCCAGATCGGTGAGCAGGTCACCCAGCGTGTCGCCGGTGCCCTCGACGACCTTCGCGCCGCCGGTGTAGCTGCGCAGGATGGTGGGGATGCGAACCTCGATGGCCATGGTGCGGTGCTCCTTGATCGGGTGTGCCGGGATGGTGACGGGACGTGGCGGGGTGTTACGGCGCTGGGGTCAGCGGCCGGAACACTCGTAGTCGACCGTCGCCGGGCTCTGCCCGAACATGTAGGACTGCACGGCGTGCGGGTCCACCCCGGCGTCCAGGATGCGGACCGGCTCCTCGGTCACCACGCCGTCGACGATCCGGAAGGAGCGGATCTCCTCGGTGTCGGGCTCACGGGTGGAGACGAGCAGGTAGTGCGCGTTGGGCTCACCGGCGAAGGAGATGTCGGTGCGCGACGGGTACGCCTCCGTGGCGGTGTGCGAGTGGTAGATGACGACGGGCTCCTCGTCCCGGTCGTCCATCTCCCGCCACACCCGCAGCTGCTCCATCGAGTCGAACTCGTAGAACGTCATGGAGCGGGCGGCGTTCTCCATCGGGATGTGCCGAGTGGGCAGGTCACTGCCGGCGGGACCGGCGACCACGCCGCACGCCTCGTCGGGGTGGTCCCGACGCGCGTGGGCGACGATCGCGTCAACGATCGACCGGTCGATGCTCAGCACGCCGACAAGCCTAGCGCCTGCCCGCGCGGCCCGGCGAGGTGGCGGCCGTCACGGATCAGTCGATCAGGGCGTTGAGCAGGGATTCCTGGAGATATCCCAGGTACGCGTAGACCGACAGCTGGAACACCCGGCTGGACGTCGGGTCCTCGGCCACCGCGTCGTCCAGCTCGGCGCCGAGATCGGTGCCGTCCTTGATCTCCAACCGGACACCCATCGCCAGCCGGGCGTCGTTGAGCGCCCGCAGCCACGCCTCGGCCGCCTCGGCGTCGAGGCGGACCTCCCCGCCGGCCTCGCCGGGCAGTGCCGCGAGGATCGCACCCGCCTGGTCGATCTTCGCCGTCTTCAGGTCGCCCTCGGTGTACCGGCGGAACTCGGCGGTGCCCGCGGCGTCCTCCGGATAGGCGTCGGGGAAGAGCCGTACGACCACCGGGTCGGAGTGGTCGAACCCGTCGGTGAGCAGACCGACGACCTCGGAGGCGACCTTGCGCAGGACCCGGACCTCGTCCACCGCGAACGTGGCGACGTAGCGGTCCCCCTGCCGCCGGAACATGCTCATGACGGCACTCCGCTGCGCTCCGTGCCGCCCTGAGGCACCACCGCGCTGGATTGACTGTTCACTCGCTGACGCCCGCTCACGCCCGGTCCACCGTCGCCCAGAGGCCGTACGCGTGCAGCTGGGACGCGTCGTGCTCCATCCGTTCCCGGGCACCGGTGGAGACGACCGCCTTGCCCTTGTGGTGCACGTCAAGCATGAGCTGCTCGGCCTTCTCGCGGCTGTAGCCGAAGAGCTTCTGGAAGACCCAGGTCACGTACGTCATCAGGTTGACCGGGTCGTCCCACACGATCGTCACCCACGGCCGGTCGGCAGCCGGCACCTCGTCGGTGTCCGGCGTCTCGACCGGTGCAACCTGCGGAGCCGCCATGCCCCCCATCGTGCCACCGGATCCGGCGAACCGAGGAACCGGAACGCCGGCCGGTCGCGGATCGGCACCGCCACCACCGGCGCCCGTGCCGGCCACCCCGGCCTCAGGCGAGGAGGATGCCGTGGTCGACCGCATCGGCGAGCACCGCGCCCAGCGAGAGCCGGATCACCTCGAAGCGTCGGGAAACCTCGCGGGTCAACTCCAGCTCGACCTCCCGTAGCGCCCGTTGGGCCCAGGCCCGGGCGACGTTCGGGTCGTCGTTGCCCGGAATGCGCCAGTGCTGCCAGCAGCCGCCGGAGAGGGCCACCGCCACCGGCGGGAGCACCTCGTCCCGTACGGCGCCCGGGTAGCCGGTCAGTGCGTCGGTCGCGCCGACGCCGGTCAGCCCGGCCACGCCGCCGGTGCTGGTCACCAGGAACACCCGGTCCAGTTCCTCGCCGGAGGGATGGTCGGCGAGTCCCCAGTGCACCGCGTTGGCGATACGCCGACGGACGCCGGCCGCCACCGGCACGCCGAACACCCGGCCCGCCGCCTCGGCGATGAGGGCCCGGACGGCGTCGTCGCACTCGGCGGTCGCCAGCAGCGACAGCGCCTCCATCTCGCGGTCCAGCAGCTGCGGCAGGCCGGCGCAGCCGACACCGAAGACGATCTCCTGCACCACGCGCAGGTGGGTGTTGGCGAGCTCCAGGGCCAGGTGCTGACGGATCCGCCGGGCGGCCAGTCGGGCCTGCCGCTCGAGCTGGTCGGCCCAGGGGCCGGGCTCGGGCAGCACCGGCACCCGGCCGTGCTGGCCGGGCAGCACCGGAGGTGTGGCGCTGCCCCGGCGCAGCCCCTCGTCGGCGGCCCAGCCCACCAGGCCCCGCCGCAGGTCGTCGACGCCGTCCGGACCGACCGGGTACCAGCGGGCGGCGGCGAGGCCGGGAACGGCGGCGAGCAGCGCGGCGCGGTGCGCCGCCACGGCGACGGCGGCCGGGTCCACGGCGTCGGCGGGCGCGACTCCGCTGGACCCGGCGTCAGCCGCGCGGACGGACGCCCCCGTGTCCTCCGTCGGCGGGCCGTCGGGCGCCCAGCCGCCCGCGGCTGGGGTCACGGCGAAGAAGACCTCTACCCGCGCCCCGGCGAGATCGCCGAGCAGGTGCAGCTCGGCCGCGGTGAACGCCTGGTCGGCCGCGATCACGAACAGCACCGCGCCGGCCCGGCCCGCCGCGTCCAGCAGCACCCGCCCGCCGGCCGCGCCCAGGGCGCCGGTGTCCGGCGTGTCGACAAGTGTGAAGTGCCTCAGCAACGGCTCCGGCACGCTCAGCTCGACCCGGCGTGGTGGGCGGGCGAGCGCCGGCCCCGCGGCGAGGCGGTCGGCGCCGTAGGAGTGCGGCTGCCGGTAGCCGGGCACGTACGCGGCCCGGCGCGGCACCCGGTGGTGGCGGACCAGCAGCCAGCTGCCGGCCGGCACCGCGAGCATGGCGGGATCCAGCTGGAGCAGGGCGGCGAGCAGCCCGGCTCGACCGGCGCCGGCGGGACCGGCGGCCACCACACCCAGCGGCTCCTCGGCGCCCGGCGCCGGCGCGCCCGACCGGGCCGGCAGCGGTCGGCCGTGCGGCAGGTCGGCGCTGTCGGCCGGCTCGCCCGACACGTCTACCGCAGGGAGTGGACCCGACGTCACAGGCGGCCTCCCAGTGCTGGTGGTCGGCGGTGCCGGCCACGTGGAACTCCCGGTGTGCGGACCCGGATGCCGGAAGAGTACGGGCGAACCGGGACGCGATCGGAACACCCGGTCTACTCACGGGTAATGACGACACTACTCAACTTCGGTGCGTGACGGACCGTGCACATACGGAATCACGTCGATATGCTGCGCGAATGAGTCGGTGGAGATTCGTCGGTCGTACCCACGAGCTCAACCGTCTGTCGGCGGCGGTCACGGGTGCCGAAGGGCGGGGACTCTTCTTCAGCGGCAGCGCCGGGATCGGCAAGAGCCGCCTCCTCCGGGAGGGGGTGGAGGCGCTGCCCCGCGACCGGTACGCGGTGTGGTTCGTCGCCGCCAGCGCCACCACGGCGGCGCTGCCGTTCGGCGGGCTGGTCCAGGTGCTCCCGGCCGACCAGCCGCAGGGCCTGTCGCCCGCCGGGATCCTGCGCTGGGCGGTGGACGTGCTGCAGCAACAGGCCGCCGGCCGCCGCATCGTGCTCGCCGTCGACGACGCGCACCTGCTGGACCCGCCGTCCGCCGCGCTCGTGCACCTCGTCGCCCGCTCGGAGAACGCCATCGTGGTCGGCACCCTGCGCAACGGCGAACAGATACCGCTGCCGATCCGGGCACTCTGGACCGACGACCTGGTGGACCACGCCGAGCTGAGCCCCATGGACCCGGACGACACCGCCGGGCTCCTCGCGGCCATCCTCGAGGGGCCGGTGGACGCCGGCTCCGCCGACCGGCTGTGGCGGCTCTCCGCCGGCAACCCGCTGCTGCTGCGCGAGCTGGTCCACGCCGCCTCCGGCACCGGCGAGCTGACCAGCACGTACGGCGTGTGGAAGTGGACCGGCCGGCTGGAGCTGGCGCCGAGCCTCACCGACCTCATCGACACCCGGATCGGGCAGCTCACCCCGGGCGTGCGGTCGGCGGTGGAGCTGGCCGCGTTCGGCGAGCCGCTCGGCCTGCACCTGCTCCAGCAGGCGGTGGAGCCGGCGGACGTGGAGACCGCCGAGGAGCGCGGCCTGATCACCGTGGTCCGCGACGACCGCCGGCTCGACGTCCGGCTGGCCCACCCGCTGTACGGCGAGGTGATCCGCCGGCAGTGCCCGGTCAGCCGCACCCGCCGCCTGCAGGCGCGCCTCGCCCAGCTGCTCGAGGAGGTCGGCACCCGGCGCCGCGACGACCTGCTGCGGGTGGCCGTGTGGCGGCTGGAGTCGGGCACCGCCCAGGACGAGACGATGCTGCTCGGCGCCGCCGTC
Organism: Micromonospora sp. NPDC126480; assembly: GCF_040302465.1. Classification (NCBI taxonomy): domain Bacteria; kingdom Bacillati; phylum Actinomycetota; class Actinomycetes; order Micromonosporales; family Micromonosporaceae; genus Micromonospora; species Micromonospora sp. NPDC126480. The sequence goes on along the minus strand of NZ_JBEORU010000009.1, from coordinate 126,548 downwards.
CAGGCGTTCACCCGCTACGACGTGCCGCTCGCGACCCGGCTGGCCCGCGCGGCGCTCGACGCCGGCGGCGGTTTCGACGCGGCCGAACTGCTGGCCACCATCCTGATGTTCGCCGACCGCCCGGACGAGGCCATCGAGGTGCTCGACGCGGTCGCCGCGGACCTGGGCGACGACCGGCGGCGCAGCCGCTGGCTCACCGTACGCGGGATGGTCAGCTACTGGGGACTGAGCCGGGAGTCCACGGTGGAGGAGATCGCGGCGCAGGCGGCGGAGCTGCGGGACTCGGCCGCGCAGGCCCGGCTCCTCGCCTTCGAGGCGATCATGCGGCTGCACGGGCTCGACACCACCGCCGCGCTCCGGCTCGGGCAGACCGTGCTGGACCGGCCCGCCGCCAGCGTCGCCTCGCGCGAGCTGGCCCGGTGCACCATCGCGTACCTGCACACCGTCCAGGGGCAGCTGCGTCGCAGCGCCGCCGCCATCGACCTGGTGCAGGCGGCCGCGGCCCACTGGCGCGCCGACATGCCGTACCTGCAACTGGCGCTGGAACTCGCCCGGGGGACCCGGCTCGCCCTCGCCGGCGACCTGGTCGGCATCGACGCCATCGTGGCCGACGAGTTCGCCGACCTGGCCGGCGCCGGTGACTTCCGGCTCGGCACCGGCTACCTGGCGATCCTGCAGGCGTACGCGGCGCGGCTGCGCGGCGAGACCGACAGCGCGCTGCGGACCAGCCTGAGCGCGTGCGCCGTGCTCGCCACCAGCCGGGTCTACGCGGGCCTGGCCCAGGCCGAGCGGGCCCAGGCGGCGGCGTTGCGCGGCGACGCCGACCAGGCGGCCGAGGCGATGGCCGAGGCCGACCGCACCCACGCACACGGCATGGCGGTGCTGTACCCGTGGCTGGAGCAGGCCCGGGGCGCGGTCCTCGCGGCCGGCGGCGACCTGCCCGGCGCGGTCAAGCACCTGACCGAGGTCGCCGAGCGGCTGCGCGCCGACGGTTTCGCCGGGCACGAGGTGCACGTGCTGCACGACCTGGTCCGGCTCGGTCAGGCCGGCGCGCCGGTCGGTCCGACCTGCTCCGACGGGAGCCGGCGCACGGTCGCCCAGCGCCTCAGCGAACTCTCCGAACAGGTCGACGGGGTGCTGCCGCCGCTGCTGGCCCGGCACGCACGGGCGCTGGCCGACGGCGCCGCCGAGGACCTGCTGGCCGTCGCCGACGACTTCGCGGAGCACGACCTCACCGTGTGGGCCGCCGAGGCCACCGCGACGGCACTGCAGTTGCTGCGGGAGCGGCGCTCGCCGCTGGCGGGCCGTGCCCGGGAGCGGCTCGCCACGCTGCTCGGGCGCTGCGGCCAGGTCCACACGCCGGCGCTGCGGGCCGGGTCGCCGACGCTCACCCACCGCGAGTGGCAGGTGGCCCGGCTCGCGGCCGCCGGGGCGACCAGCCGGGCGATCGCCGACCAGCTCTACCTGTCCGCGCGCACCGTCGAGAACCACCTCCAGCGCATCTACAGCAAGCTCGGCGTCGCCGGGCGCGCGGAGCTGGGCGCGGCGCTGCGGGCGATCCCGGGCCACGAAGGAGGCGGACCCGCCGCGGCGTAGCACCGGGCGTCGAAGTCCCGGCGCGGCCGGAACGTGACGCGGGGCAGGTTCTAGGCTGAGTCGGTGAGCAACCTCCGCCCCGCGCTGCTGACCGACCACTACGAGCTGACAATGGTCAGTGCCGCCCTCCGCGACGGCACCGCGGACCGCCGCTGCGTGTTCGAGGTGTTCGGCCGCCGGCTCCCCACCGGCCGCCGGTACGGCGTCGTCGCCGGCACCGGCCGGCTGGTGGACCTGATCCGGGACTTCCGGTTCGACGTGGCCGAGGTCGACTTCCTGCGGCGTACCGGCGTGGTGGACGACACCGCCGCGGAGTGGCTCGCGAACTACCGCTTCACCGGCGACGTCGACGGCTACGCCGAGGGTGAGCTGTTCTTCCCCAGTTCGCCGATCCTCACCGTCTCCGGCACCTTCGCCGAGTGTGTGGTGCTGGAGACGCTCGTGCTGTCGGTGCTCAACCACGACTGCGCCGTCGCCGCGGCCGCCGCGCGGATGGTCACCGCGGCCCGCGGACGCGCCCTGATCGAGATGGGTTCCCGGCGGGCGCACGAGGAGGCGGCGGTCGCGGCGGCCCGGGCGGCGTACCTGGCCGGGTTCCGGTTCACCTCCAACCTGGCCGCCGGCCAGCGCTACGGCATCCCCACGGCGGGCACCGCCGCGCACGCGTTCACCCTGCTGCACGACGACGAACGGGCGGCGTTCGCCTCGCAGGTGGCCACGCTGGGCAAGCAGACCACGCTGCTGGTCGACACGTACGACATCAGCGAGGGCATCCGCAACGCCATCGCGGTGGCCGGGCCCGACCTGCGGGCCGTCCGGATCGACTCCGGCGACCTGGCGGTCATGGCGCAGCAGTCCCGCGAGCTGCTCGACTCGCTCGGCGCCACCGAGACGAAGATCATCGTCTCCGGCGACCTGGACGAGTACGCGATCGCCGCGCTCGCCGCCGAGCCGGTGGACATGTACGGCGCCGGCACCGCCGTGGTGACCGGCTCCGGCGCCCCCACCGCCGGCCTGGTCTACAAGCTCGTCGAGGTCGAGGGGCGTGCCGTCGTCAAGCGCTCCGAACGCAAGGCCACCATCGGCGGTCGCAAGGTGGCGGTCCGCCGGCACAAGCCGACCGGCACCGCCACCGAGGAGATCATCGTGCCGCAGGGCGTGCCGGACCGGCAGCCGAACGACCGGCTGCTGCAGCGGTCGTACGTGGTCGACGGCGAGCCGGTGACGCCGCCGACGCTTGACGAGTCGCGGGAGCACCTGCGGCAGTGCCTGATCTCGATCCCCTGGGAGGGGTTGAAGCTCTCCGCCGGCGACCCGGCCATTCCGGTCACCGTCGTGCCGGCCGACTGAAAGGGCGTCACATGGGCAACGCGTTGATCATCGTGGACGTGCAGAACGACTTCTGCGAGGGCGGGTCGCTGGCCGTCGCCGGTGGGGCCGGTGTCGCGGCCGGCGTCAGCCGGCTGCTCGCCGCCGAGCCGGACCGCTGGGACCACGTGGTCGCGACGAAGGACTACCACATCGACCCGGGCTCGCACTTCGGCGATCCGCCGGACTTCGTCGACTCGTGGCCCCGGCACTGCGTGGTGGGCACACCGGGCTCGGAGTTCCACCCCGAGCTGGCCACCGACCGGATCGAGGCGATCTTTCACAAGGGCGAGCACGCCGCCGCGTACTCCGGTTTCGAGGGGCACGCCGACGACGGCGAGTGCCTGGCCGACTGGCTGCGGCGGCACGGGGTGGACCGGGTGGAGATCGTCGGGATCGCGACCGACCACTGCGTCCGGGCGACCGCCCTCGACGCCGCCCGCGAGGGGTTCGACACCACGGTGCTGCTGGACCTGACGGCCGCCGTCGCGCCGGACACGACCGACGTGGCGCTGCGGGCGCTCGAGGGTGCCGGGGTCACGACCCACGGGGAGCCTGTGATCAGGGCCGCATGAGGTCGTGATTCGTTGGCGGGTGTCGTACCTCCGGTCGAGGATGTCCGGCGGAGGTACGGACCCACGTGAACATGAAGCCTTACCGGGAGGCGCTCGCCCTGCCCGGTCTCCGGACGCTGCTGCTCGTGGCGGTCCTCGCCCGCGTCCCGCTCACCGCGACCGGCGTGACCCTGACGTTCTACGTCGTCCAGGACCTCGGCCGGGGGTACGGCGCCGCCGGGCTGGTCGGTGCCGCGATCACCGTCGGCGCGGCCATCGGCGGCCCGCTGCTGGGCCGCCTGGTCGACCGGCGCGGCCTGCGCCCGGTGCTCGTGCTGACCGGTGTCGCCGAGGCGGTGTTCTGGTCCACCGCGCCGATGCTGCCGTACCCGCTGCTCCTCCCGGCCGCCTTTCTCGCCGGCTCGCTGGCGCTGCCGATCTTCTCGGTGATCCGCCAGTCCATCGCGGCCATGGTGCCGGCGGAGCGCCGCCGGCCCGCGTACGCGCTGGACTCGATGTCGGTGGAGCTGTCGTTCATGATCGGGCCGGCCCTCGCCACCGCCGCGGTCACCGCCATCTCCGCCCGCACCACCCTCTACCTGGTGGGGGCCGGCATCGTCGCCGCCGGCGTCGGGCTCTTCCTGCTCAACCCCCCGATCCGCGACGCGGTCGAGCCGACCGGCCCACGACGGAAGGTGCCGCGGCGGGAGTGGCTCACGCCCCGGATGCTCGCCGTGCTCGCCGTCAGCACCGCCGCCACGCTCGTGCTGGGCGGCGCCGACGTGGCGGTGATCGCGGTGCTACGGGACAACGGCGACGTCGGCTTCACCGGCGCCGTGCTCGCGATGTGGGCGGTCGCCTCACTTGTCGGTGGCTTCGCGTACGGGGCGGTCACCCGGTCCTGGTCGCCGCTGGCGCTGATGGCGGCGTTGAGCCTGTGCACGATCCCGGTGGGGCTGGGCGGCGCGAGCTGGTGGCTGCTCTGCCTGGCCCTGATCCCGGCCGGCCTGCTCTGCGCCCCGACCCTCGCCGCCACCTCGGACGCGGTGAGCAGGCTGGCGCCCGCCGACGCGCGGGGCGAGGCGATGGGCCTGCACGCCTCGGCGATCACGGTCGGCATCGCGGTCGGCGCCCCGCTGGCCGGAGCGGTCATCGACGCGTCCGCCCCGGCGTGGGGCTTCGCGGTGACCGGTGTGATCGGCGGCCTGGTCGCCCTGGCCGTGATCCCGGTGCAGCTGCGCCGCCGCCGGACGGTCGCGGCCGCGGAGCCGGCACCCGAGCCCGAGCTGACCCCGGCCGCCTGACGCCGGCTCCCGCACCCCTGGGCTGCGGGAGCGGGACCCGGGGGGGGCCACACCGCACCCGTTGATCGACTCGGCTTGCGGCATCTCGTGCTGTCTCCGGCTGTCGACGGCGCGGGATGCCGTACCCCGGGTCGCCCACCGGCAGGAACGGCGACGGGCGCCGCTCCCCCCGGGGGGAACGGCGCCCGTCGTACGTCGTGGAGGGCGTCAGCGGCGGTCGACGTCGCTCGCCACGTCCTCCTGGTAGCTCGCGCCACCGTCGGACTCGCTGGTCAGCGGCTTGGCACCGCCCTCGGGCGGGCCGGCCAGCGACTGGCCGCCGGCGGCCAGCTCAGGGAACTTGTAGTCGAAGGCCGGCCGCTCGGAGCGGATCCGCGGCATCCGGTCGAAGTTCCGCAGCGGAGGCGGCGAGCTGGTCGCCCACTCCAGCGAGTTGCCGTGGCCCCACGGGTCCTCGACCTCGACCACCGGGCCGGCCTTGTACGACTTCCAGCAGTTGTAGATGAACGGCAGCGTGGAGACACCGGTGATGAAGGCGCCGACCGTGGAGATCATGTTCAGCGTGGTGAAGCCGTCGTCCGGCAGGTAGTCGGCGTACCGCCGCGGCATGCCCTCGCTGCCCAGCCAGTGCTGCACCAGGAACGTGGTGTGGAAGCCGATCATGGTCAGCCAGAAGTGCACCTTGCCGAGCCGCTCGTCGAGCATCCGGCCGAACATCTTCGGGAACCAGAAGTAGATGCCGGCGAAGACGGCGAACACGATGGTGCCGAACAGCACGTAGTGGAAGTGGGCCACCACGAAGTACGAGTCGGACACGTGGAAGTCCAGGGGCGGGCTGGCCAGCAGCACGCCGGTGAGACCGCCGAAGAGGAAGGTCACCAGGAAGCCGATCGCGAACAGCATCGGCGACTCGAAGCTGATCTGGCCCCGCCACATGGTGCCGATCCAGTTGAAGAACTTCATGCCGGTGGGTACGGCGATGAGGAAGCTCAGGAAACTGAAGAACGGCAGCAGCACCTGGCCGGTGGCGAACATGTGGTGCGCCCAGACGCTCATCGACAGGGCGGCGATGGCGATGGTCGCGGCGACCAGGCCCTTGTAGCCGAAGATCGGCTTACGGGAGAAGACCGGGATGATCTCGGAGATGATGCCGAAGAACGGCAGCGCGACGATGTAGACCTCGGGGTGGCCGAAGAACCAGAACAGGTGCTGCCAGAGCATCGGCCCGCCGGTCGCGGGGTCGTACACGTGGGCGCCCATGAGCCGGTCGGCGGCGAGCGCGAAGAGCGCGGCGGCCAGCAGCGGGAAGACCAGGATCACCAGGAGGCTGGTGACCAGGATGTTCCACGTGAAGATCGGCATCCGGAACATGGTCATGCCGGGCGCGCGCAGGGTCAGGATCGTGGTGATCATGTTGACCGCGCCGAGGATGGTGCCGAGGCCGGAGATGGCCAGACCCATGATCCACATGTTGGCGCCGACGCCGGGGGAGTGCTCCACGTTGCTCAGCGGGGCGTAGGCGAACCAGCCGAAGTCGGCGGCGCCGCCCGGGGTGATGAAGCCGGCGGTGGCCATCGTGCCGCCGAACAGGTAGAGCCAGTAGGCGAAGCTGTTCAGCCGCGGGAACGAGACGTCCGGCGCGCCGATCTGGATCGGCACGACGTAGTTGGCGAAGGCGAACACGATCGGCGTCGCGAAGAACAGCAGCATGATCGTGCCGTGCATGGTGAAGAGCTGGTTGAACTGCTCGGGCGACAGGAACTGCAGCCCGGGCCGGGCCAGCTCGGCCCGCATGATCAGCGCCATCAGGCCACCGATCATGAAGAACGCGAACGCCGTGACCATGTACATGATCCCGATCTGCTTCGCGTCCGTGGTACGCAGCAGCCGCGCGATGGCCGACCCCTTGACCGGCTCTCGGACCGGCCAGGGCCGGGTCACGACCGGCTTGGGTGCGACGGTGGTCACGAGTGGCCTCCGGTTCTGGGTTGTCCCGCTCGGCACGCGTTGTTCTCTGCGGGCCGTCATCCGCAAGGAGGATAGTCCCCGGCAGGTGGCCACGCCGATCGGGGTGGTCGGGTAACCTGCCGCACCCGTCGCGTCCGGGCCGCCCCGCGCTTCCCGGACGCCGGGCCGGCCGGGGTCACAGGGGGCCCAGCAACAGCCGGTAGTGCTCGCCGAAGATGCGGCCGCCGCGCCCGCGCAGCAGCGGGTCGCGCAGCGCCGGCGGCACGTCCCGGGTCCGGTTGCGGTCGCGGGTCCGGTCCCGCACCCATCGGGTACGCGGGCGGCGGCGGCTCTCGTACGCCGTCAGGGCGGCGTCGACGCTGCTGGCCGCCTTGAGCGACTCGGCGAGCACGACGGCGTCCTCCAGGGCCATCGCCGCACCCTGGGAGAGGGTCGGCGCGGTGGCGTGCGCCGCGTCGCCGACCAGCAGCACCCGCCCCCGGTACCAGCGGCCCAGTTCCACCTCGTCGGTGACGCCGACGTGCACCTGCTCCAGGCAGTCCAGCACCTCGGGCACCGGCCCGCCGTAGTCGCCGAACAGCTCGCGGAGCCGGGCCACCGGGTCGTCCGGCGGGACGTCGTCGGTCTCGTCCGCGTAGCAGTGCAGCCGGCCCGCCCCGATCGGGACGACGAGGAAGCCGGCCCGGTGCCCGAGCAGCGCGGTCCACTCGGTGACGGCGGGGCCGTCGCGTACCAGCGCCCGGTAGACGACCTGCCCGGTGGGGCGGGGCGGGCCGCCGAGCGCGGCGAGCGCCCGGATCGACGAGCGCGGGCCGTCCGCGCCGATCACCAGGTCGTACTCGGTGGCGGTGCCGTCGACGAACGTGACCCCGACGCCATCCGGGAGCAGGTCGATGCCGCGGACCTCGGCGCCGTGCCGGACGGCTCCGCCGGCGCCGGTGAGCAGGACGCGGTGCAGTTCGGCGCGGAGCAGCGCCCGGCATTCGCCGACGCCGGCCCACAGCGCGTCGAGGTCGACCTCGCAGAGCGGCGCGCCCGCGGCGTCGAGGAAGAGCTGCCGGTGGATCACCTGGCCGAGGGGACGGACCGGACCGTCCAGGTCGAGCCGGCGCAGTGCCCGGGCCGCGTTGCCGGGAAGGTAGAGACCGGTGTCCGCGAGCTCCCCGGGCGGGAGCCGCTCGGTGACATCGGGCCGGAAGCCCGCCATCCGCAGCGCCCGGGCCACGGCGAGGCCGGCGATGCCCGCGCCGACGACGAGGATGCGCAGGGGAGAGCCACCCATGGTGGTGTACGCCTCCGGAGGGGTTCGGCACGCGTTGGAGGCAAGACACTACTCGGTGCAATCAGGACACACCAGAGTCGATCGGCCGCCTCGGGGCACCCCTTCGCGCACCTCGCCGGTTCGCCCGGACGATCACCTGCGGTCCGCGCGTCGCTGGCGTGACAAACCTCACTTTCCGGTCGATTGCCGCCGGGTAGTTGCGCGAGGGTTTCAGGGATGTAAATGTGTCGAGCAAGCGTGGGAGCGCTCCCGAACTCGCCCCTGACCCCACCGAGCCAGTCCGGCGCCGCCCGGCGCCGGCACCCGAGGAGCACCATGAAACGTCCACTCCGGGCCCTCGCGGCCGCGACCCTGCTGGCCGCCGGGTCGATCGTCGCCGTGGCCCTCGGCGGTCCCGCCTCCGCCGACACCCAGATCTGCGAGCAGTACGGCTCGACCACCATTCAGGGCCGGTACGTCGTGCAGAACAACCGCTGGGGCACCAGCGCCCAGCAGTGCATCAACGTGACCGACACCGGCTTCGAGATCACCCGGCAGGACGGCAGCGCCCCGACCAACGGCGCGCCGACCGCGTACCCGTCGATCTTCATCGGCTGCCACTACACCAACTGCTCCCCCGGCACCAACCTGCCGATCCAGGTCAGCCAGATCAGCAGTGCCAACAGCAGCATCAACTACCGGTACGTGAGCGGGGCGACCTACAACGCCTCGTACGACATCTGGCTCGACCCCACGCCCAAGCGGGACGGGGTGAACCAGATGGAGATCATGATCTGGCTCAACCGCCAGGGCCAGATCCAGCCCATCGGCTCGCCGGTCGGCTCGGCCAACCTCGCCGGCCGCACCTGGGAGGTCTGGCGCGGCAGCAACGGCTCCAACAACGTCGTCTCGTACGTCGCGCCGTCGGCGATCTCCAGCCTCAGCTTCAGCGTGCTGGACTTCATCAACGACGTCCGCAACCGCGGGGCGATCACCAACTCGTGGTACCTGACCAGCATCCAGGCCGGCTTCGAGCCCTGGCAGGGCGGTGTCGGCCTGGCCGTCACCAACTTCTCCGCCTCGGTCAACGGCGGCGGCAACCCGACCACCCCGCCGCCGTCCACCCCGCCGCCGCCCTCCACGCCGCCGCCGGGTGGCAGCGGGTGCGCGGTGACGTACACGCCGAACTCGTGGGGCACCGGCTTCACCGCCGACGTCCGGATCACCAACACCGGGTCGAGCACGATCAACGGCTGGACGCTGGCGTACACGCTGCCCGCCGGGCAGACCATCACCAACTCGTGGAACGCCACGGTGAACCAGAGCGGGTCGTCGGTGACCGCGCGCAACGTGAGCTGGAACGGCTCGATCGCGCCGGGCGGTACGGCCAGCTTCGGCTACCAGGGAACGTTGAGCGGGGGGTACTCCTCGCCGACCAGCTTCACGCTCAACGGAGCGGCCTGCACCCGCTCCTGAGCTACGGGCGGGGGTGTGACCGCAGCGGTCACACCCCCGTTTCCTCCCTGGAGCATCCCGCCGGCACCCGCCCGTTCCCGCTGCCGGCCGCCCCTACCCGGTTCAGAGGCGGGTCAGCCGGACCGCGTCGGCGATGACGTAGCCCGTGGATCCGCTCCACCGGCTGACCGCGACCCGGTTCGCGTCGCCCGCCGGCAGGGTGAAGGTGCCGAGGGTGCGCCACGCCCCGCCGTTGACCCGCTGGTCGACGTAGACGGTCTGGTTGCCGGTCGTCGTCGCGACGATGTACGGGGTGCTGGCGTTGTAGCCGGACACTGCCGGCCACCAGGCGTCCACCCGGTAGCTCGCGGTGGCCGGGACGTTGAACTTGTACCAGGCGGCGTCGCTGGCGGCGACCGGGTTCGCGAAGCGGTAGTCGGATCCGTACCGCTGCGCGGAGTACGACGAGGTGCCCCAGTTCGCGCTGGCGGTGAACCGTCCGGCGGTGCTGTTGTCGACGATCTGGCTCCACGTCGAGCCGCCACCGGCCATCTTCGCCGCCACGTCGGAGCGCATGACGTTGAGGTCGATGAAGGACGGGTCGATCTTGCCGGTGGTGCTTGTCTCGCGGTGCCCGCGGGCGTAGCTCGAATCCTTGCCCAGCCGCTTGAGCACGGCGGCGGTGGCCGCGACGGAGGCGTTGTACTGCGCCGACGTCATCTGCTGACTGACCCCGTTGTAGTCGATCTCCCAGCCGATGAGCATCGTGTTGCCGTCGCCGGCGGGGATCGGTCCGCTCGCGCGGGCGGTGCCCGCGTGGTTGCACCGGCCGGCGGAGATGACGTGGAACACGCCGTGGTAGTCGACAAGCGCCTGACAGAGCGGGCCGGGCAGGTCGGACCGCCCGTTGATGCAGACGTTGAGCGCCGGGTGGGGGTTGCTGGCGCTCGAGGTGGCGGCGGTGTGGTGCCAGAGCACGCCGATCGGACTGAAGCTTCCCGGTCGCATGCGGTTGAGCCAGTCGCCGTGGGTCACGACCTGGACGCCCGCGCCCCGCAGCACGTCCACGAGCCAGGGAATGGTGGCCATCAGGACTCCTGGAGCAGGTTGGCGTCGGCGTGGAGCAGGTCGGCGAGGCACTCGGGGCTCGACGCGGCGGGCGCCGCCGCGGCGGGCGCCGGCCGGGCAGCCACGGCGACCGCGGCGGCGGCCACCAGCGCCGGCACGCCGAGCAGACCTCGGCGGCGCAGACGGACGGGACGGGCAGGGGCCATGGCGTCCTCCAAATAGATACGAGGATCGATTAATGGCCGTGACGCTACCCTGTCATCTTCGTCAATGTCGATACCCTTCGGATGGTTTCTCTACTCTGAAGGTTTTCGCCATCGACGGCGCGCGTCCGCCACCGGATACGGCGGCGGGACGGGTCAGGCGGAGGCGAGCGCGTCGATGTCGCGCATCTCCTCCGCGGTCAGCGAGAACTCGAAGACGTCGGCGTTGGCCCGGATCCGGTCCGGCGTGACGCTCTTCGGGATCACCACTGTCTCGTGGTCGATGTGCCAGCGGAGGACCACCTGGGCCGGCGAGACGTCGTGCGCCGCCGCGATCCGGGTCAGCACCGGGTCCGCCAGGTCGCTGGTCTTGAACGGGCTGTAGCCCTCCAGCACGATCCCGCGGTCGCGGTGCTCCCGGTGCCGCTTGCGGTCGTACAGGAAGGGACTCCACCGGATCTGGTTCACCGCCGGGTTCTCCTCGGTGGACTGGATCAGCTCGTCGATCTGCGCGGTGCTGTAGTTGCTCACCCCGACAGCGCGGGCCAGACCCTCGTCGCGGGCGGCGAGCATCTCCCGCCAGACCGGGATGCTGTCGGCCGGGTTCGACGGCGGCCAGTGCACCAACCACAGGTCCACACAGTCGACGCCGAGCGCCCGCAGGCTCGCCTCGATCGTCTCCCGCTCCCGGCCGACCCGCTCCGGCGGCAGTTTCGTGGTGATGAAGACGTCCTCCCGGCGCAGCCCGCTCTCGGCGACCGCCCGGCCGACCTCCGCCTCGTTCCCGTACATGGTGGCGGTGTCGATGTGCCGGTAACCCGCGTCGAGGGCGGCCAGCACCGCGTCGGCCGCGGCCGGGCCGGCGATCTGCCACGTGCCGAAGCCGAGCAGGGGCATCCGCACCTCGCCGGGGAGCGGGACGGTGGGCTGATCGAGGTCCATACCGACGGTTCTACCCCTGATCGGCCCCCGCACACCGGCCAACCCCGGCGACACCCCTCGACCGGCCGACCCCGGGCGGGATCCGGCACGGTGCCGGAGAATGCTCGTGTGGCTGACCGGCTTGAGGAGTACCGGCGCAAGCGGGACGCCGCGCGTACCCCCGAACCGGTGCCGGGCCGCACCCCGGAGCCCGGCGGTGCGGACGGCGCGCGCTTCGTCATCCAGCAGCACCACGCCCGCAGCCTGCACTGGGACCTGCGGTTGGAGCACGACGGCGTCCTCGCCTCCTGGGCCGTGCCCCGCGGGCTGCCCCGCGACAACGCCCGCAACCACCTCGCCGTGCACACCGAGGACCACCCGATGGAGTACCTCGACTTCTCCGGCGACATCCCGGCCGGAGAGTACGGCGGCGGCCGGATGACCATCCACGACCGGGGCACCTACCGCTGCGAGAAATGGCGCGACGACGAGGTCATCGTGGTCCTGCACGGAGAGCGGACCAGCGGCCGGTACGTCCTCTTCGCCACCGGCGGCCGCGACGGGCGGGACTGGATGGTGCGGCGCACCGACCCGCCGCCCGAGGGTTGGACGAGCATGCCCGACCTGGTCCGGCCGATGCTGCCCACCCCCGCGCGCCAGGTGCCACGCGACGAGCACGAATGGGGGTACGAGCTGCGCTGGGACGGCGTACGCGCGGTCGCGTACGTCTCCGGCGGCCGGCTGCGGCTGCTGTCCGGGACGGACGAGGAGATCACCGGGACGTACCCGTGGCTGCGCGACCTGGCCGAGACGCTGGCGCCGACGGAGGCGGTGCTCGACGGCGTGCTGGTCCGCATCGACCGGGCCGGCCGGGTCCGCCCGGCCCGCGGCGGGCGGGCCACCGCCGACGCCCAGTTCCTGCTGTTCGACCTGCTCTGGCTGGAGGGTGCGACAAGCGTCGACCTGCCGTACGCGCAGCGCCGCGAACTGCTCGACGGGCTGGCCCTCGCCGGCCCGCACTGGCAGACTCCGCCCTGGTTCCCCGGCACCGGCGCCGAGGCCCTGCGCACGGCACGCGAGCAGGGGTTGCCGGGCGTGGTGGCCAAGCGCCTCGACTCGGCGTACGAACCGGGCCGGCGCAGCCGGCAGTGGCGAAGCATCGACACGAGCTGACCGGCCGCCGAGGGACGCGAGGAAGACCGTGTACCTGACCCACCTGGAGTGCCCGCGCTGCGGACAGGAGCACGACGCCGGCGAGCCGCAGAACATGTGCGGCTGCGGCTCGCCGCTGCTGGCCCGCTACGACCTGGCGGCGGTGGCCGAAGTGGTCACCCCGGAGCGGTTCGGGCTGCGGCCGGCGGACCTCTGGCGGTACCGGGAGCTGCTCCCGGTGGCCGACCCCGGGCACGTCACCACGTTGGGCGAGGGCTGGACGCCGCTGTGGCGCGCTCCGGCGTACGGCGCGGAGATCGGCATCCCGGAGCTGCTGGTCAAGGACGAGGGGTTGACGCCGACCGGGTCGTTCAAGGCGCGCGGGGCGGCCGTGGGCGTCAGCCGCGCCCGCGAGCTGGGCGTCGAGCGGATCGCGATGCCGACAAACGGCAACGCGGGCGCCGCCTGGGCCACGTACGCCACCCGGGCCGGGCTGGGCGCGACAATCGTCATGCCGGTCGACGCGCCCGCCATCTGCCGCCGCGAGTGCGTGGCGGCCGGGGCGGACCTGCGGCTGGTCGACGGCCTGATCGGCGACGCCGGCCGGCAGGTCGCCCGGCTGGTCGCCGAGGCGCGGGGCGCGATCTTCGACGCCGGCACGCTCCGCGAGCCGTACCGGCTCGAGGGCAAGAAGACAATGGGGTACGAGATCGCCGAGCAGCTCGGCTGGCAGGTGCCCGACGTGATCATCTACCCGACCGGCGGCGGTGTCGGCCTGATCGGCATCCACAAGGCGCTGCACGAGCTGCGCACGTTGGGCTGGATCGAGGACCGGCTGCCCCGCCTGGTCGCGGTGCAGGCCACCGGCTGCGCCCCGGTGGTGCGGGCGTTCGCCGCCGGGGCGGAACGGGCCGAACCCTGGGCCGACGCGCACACCGTGGCGTTCGGCATCACCGTGCCGGCCCCGCTCGGCGACGAGCTGATCCTGGCCGCTCTGCGGGAGAGCGGAGGCACCGCCGTAGCGGTGTCGGACCCCGACCTCCTCGCCGACCTGCGCCGCTTCGCCGAGCGGGAGGGGCTGCTGCTGTGCCCCGAGGGCGCGGCCTGCCTGACCGCCGCCCGGCAACTGCGGGCCGGCGGCTGGATCCGGGCCGGCGAGCGGGTGGTGGTGTTGAACACCGGCGCCGGCCTCAAGTACCCGGCCACGGTGGACGTGGACGGTGTGCCGGTCCTGCCGGCCTGACGGGTGCGGCCGGCACCTTCCCTAGTCGGTGGTCGGGTCGGTGAGCCGCCACGCGGCGTTGATCAGGCCGACGTGCGAGAGGGCCTGCGGCGTGTTGCCGAGCTGGGCACCGGTGTGCAGGTCGACCTGCTCACTGAACAGGCCGACGTCGTTGGCGTACCCGGCCGCCTTCACGAAGAGCCGCTCGGCCCGCTCCCGCTCCCCGACCAGTACCAGGCACTCCACAAGCCAGAACGAGCAGAGCAGGAAACCGGCGGGGTCGGACTCCCAGCGCCGGACCAGCCCGCCGCCGGTACCCAGCTCCCGCTCCACCACCTCGATGGTGGCGCGCATCCGCGGGTCGCTGGCCGGGAGGAAACCCACCACCGGCAGGTACAGCGCCGAGGCGTCCAGTTGGCTGGAGCCGAACGCGCCGGTGAACGCGCCGACCCGCTCGTTCCACCCCTCCCGGAGCACCGTGGCCCGGATCTCGTCCCGGATGGCCGACCACCGGCGGGGATCCGCGCGCTCCCCGAGCCGGGGGGCCAGCGCGACCGCCTTGTCCATCGCCACCCAGCAGAGCACCTTCGACGACACGTAGTGCCGGTCGGCGTCCCGGGTCTCCCACATCCCCCGGTCCGGCAGGTGCCAGTCCCTGGCGACCTCCTCGGTCAGGCCGAGCACCATCTCCACGAGCTCGTCGTCCAGCGGGTCCCCGAGCAGGTGGAGCAGGCGCCACACCGCCGCCAGCATCTCGCCGGGCACGTCGAGCTGCCGCTGCCGCCAGGCGTCGTTGCCGAACCGCACCGGGCGGCTGTCGGCGTACCCGCGCAGGTACGCCGACTCGTGTTCGGAGATGTCCCGCTCGCCCTCCAGCCCGAAGAGCACCGGCACCGGCGCCGGACCGACCCGGCCGATCGAGCGGGCCGCCCAGGTGAAGAGCCGGGACGCCTCCGTCGGGCAGGCGGCCACCCACAGGGCGCGCAGGGTCATCGAGAAGTCCCGCAGCCAGGCGTACCGGTAGTCGTAGTTGCGGTCGCCACCGAGCTCCTCCGGCAGGGACGTGGTGAGCGCGGCGGCGATCGCGCCGCTGCGGGCGTACGTGAGGCCGGTGAGCACGACCGCGCTGTGCCGCACCAGGTCGCGGTAGCGGCCCTCGTACAGGTGAGTCTCGCGGTACGACTCCCACGCCGCGACCGTGTCGGCAAGCGTCGACGCCGGATCCAGGCGGGCCGGCGGCGGGCCGTACGTCGGCGCGTACGCGGCGGTGAAGCCCACGGCGTCGCCGGCGCAGACCTCGAACTCGGTGTGCGCGCGGTCCTGCCCGCCCCGCAGGGTGAGCGCGTCCGAACGCAGCTCCAGCTTCGTCGCGCCGGCCACCGCCAGCACGCTCCCGCCGGGCTGGTCGTGCAGGTACGGAGTGAGCAGCCCGTGGTCGGGGCGGGGCGCGAAGTCCGACACCATGCGCACCCGCCCGGAGAGACCCTCGACGCGGCGCAGCAGCACCGCCGGCGAGTTCACGCCGAGTTGGTGCGCCCGGGCGCCGGGTTCGGCGGCGAGCGCGTCGGTGACCGCGACGCTGCCGTCCGGCGTGTGGTGCACGGTACGCAGCACGAGCGTGTCGGGCCGGTACGCGCGCTCCACGCGGTGCCCGGGGCGACCCGACCCGACCGGCGCCAGCCGCCAGTGGCCGGCCCCGGGGTCGAGCAGCCGTCCGAACACCGCCGCACCGTCGACCCGCTCCGGGCACCACCAGTCGACGGAACCGTCGCGACCGACCAGGGCGCCCGAGCGGCAGTCGGCGAGAAACCCGTAGTCGGAGATCGCCAGGTGGTCCACCCTCGACGGGTACCCCGAACCACCGGAGTCAGGCCGGCGACGGTGGCCTCCCCGGTCAGGAGGTGGGCGGCTCGTCCTCGCCGGCGGCTTCGGCCGCGTCCGCCTCCTCCTTGGTCCGGTGCACCACCTGGTCGGCGTGCTCCGGCGGGCCGTACACCGTGTAGAGCACAAGCGGATTGGGGCCGGTGTTGACGAAGTTGTGCTTGGTGCCGGCGGGCACCACCACGAGGTCGCCCTGGGCGATCTCGCGCTTCTCGCCGGCCACGCGGGCCTCCCCGGTGCCGCTGACGAAGGTGAGGATCTGGTCGATGTCCTCGTGGACCTCCTCACCGATCTCACCACCGGGTGGGATGGTCATGATGACCAGCTGCGTGTTCCGGCCCGTCCACAGCACCCGCCGGAAGTCCGGGCTCTTCTCGGCGACGGTCGCGATCGTGAAATGCTCCATGCCGCGCTCCATACCCGCTGCGGCCCGACGCCACGCCGGGACTCGCAGATCGTGGAATTTCCCACGGTTCCGGGGTTTGCGCCGGCCCGGAACGGGGATCGACACCTCGACGGGACCACGGTCCGGTCGAGCCAGGTCCCCGCTGGCGTACCGCCGTACGGCTGCGATGGTGGGAGACGGCCAGAGCGCGGCGACGTTCCGACCACGAGTCGGGCGGCGCCGTGCGCTCGTTGCCACCGGTCGGACCACCGCCGGTCAGTCGTCGTCGGGATCCGCCACCGGTTGCCCGCCGGCACAGCGCAACGTCAGCTCGACGTTGCCGCCCGGCCCGGTGAACTCGATCTCCACGTCGTCGTCGGGACCACGGTCCGGGCCGGCCGCGCGTCGTATACGGATGATGCCCCGCTGGGCCCGGACGGGGCTCCGCGGCCGGCTGAGCATCAACTGATCATGGTCCGACCGGCGGCCGCGACGACGACTGACGATCCCGCCGGCCCGGTGCCGCCCCACTCACCGGCGGCAGCGGGCCACCGGCCGGCACCCGACCGAAGTGTCCGATTCATGACAGCCGCACGCCCTCCGCCGCGCCTGACCTGCGCAAAGGCGGTCCAGCGCACCGGAACGCAGGGGCCGGCGCCGATGCCGTGGCTACGCTGAACTATGGTGCCCGCCCACGGGGGCCGGGAGGCGGAACCGGTCTACCGCCCCATTCTCGCCAGCCGGCGCGGTGAGCTGGACGCCCTCAGCCACCTCGACCCGACCCTGGCCCTACTGCTCGCCCCGGTCATCGACGTGTCCCCCGGGGACGCCGGCACGGTGGACGCGCTGCACCGGCTGCCCGCCGGGCTGCTTCCGGCGGTCGACGTCTCGGCACTGCCGGACGACGCACCGGGGACGGAGCTGGCGCGCTGGGGCGTACCCCTGGTGCCGGTGATCGGGCTCGCGGAGAGTGAGCGGCGGCTCGCCGCCCACGGCGCCGCGGCCCGGGCCCACGCCCAGCGCGCGCTCGTCCGGCTGCGCCTCGGCACGGACCGGGCGGGGTCGGACGCGGCGACGGCGGCGGTGGAACGGATCTGGCGGTGGACTCGACTCGTGCCGGAGCAGTGCGACCTGCTGGTGGACGCCGCGGACGTGTGCTGCCGGGCCGATCTGCGGCTCGTGGAGCCCCGGGTCCGCCGGTTGCTGGACTGGGCCCGCCGGCACGCCTGGCGCTCGGTCAGCGTGGCTGCGGGTGGTATGCCGCCCGCCCTGTCCCGTCTGCCCACCGACGAGCCGGTGCGCCTCGACCGCTGGGACTGGCTGCTCTGGCAGGGACTTGCGGACCTCGGCGTCGGTTACGGCGACTACGGCGTCCACCCGGCGGCGCGGGACGCCGACCAGACGGGCGACCGGTTGCCCACGATGCGCTACACGGCCGACGGGGCCTGGTGGATCTACCGCTGGTCGCGACGGGGCGGCCGGGGTGACGACCGGTTCGCCGACCTGTGCCGCACCCTGGTCGCGGCCCCGCACTGGCCGGTGGCGGGTGCCGCCTACTCGTGGGGCGACCACGAGATCGTGCGGCGGGCCCGCCGGTCCGGCGGGGCGGGCTCGACCAGCAGCTGGGCGGCCTGGTGCACCTCGCACCATCTCGCCCACGTGCTGACCACGCTGCTCGCTCCAGCGCGGGAGGCCGGGCCGGGGCCGTGGCGGGCCGGTCAGCCGGAGGCCGGCCGGACCGCCCGGTCGAACCGGGGTGGAGCGGCCCGGCGCGCCGGCTGAGCCGTGGTCACTACTTCTCGGTGAAACCGAACTGCACGATGCCCTCGTCGTCGACGCTGGCGTCCACGGAGGCCTCCCCGAGCAGTTCCGCGGCGTCCGAGTCGAGGAAGATCCGGGCGCCCTGGTTGTCGACCACCTGATCGCCCTCGACGGGCCGCTCGACCAGTTCGACGGTGAGCGACCCCGCCTCCGGGTCGGCGGCGATCCGGACCCCGCCGTCCTCCGCGACGTCCTGCTGGTTGGCGAGGTCTCGGATCACCAGCACGGCGTTGTCGGTCATGGTGAGCATGGCGGAACTCCTCCTGGGATTCGCGCCCGGCGCCGACGGGGCCGGGGAAGCCGGGACGGCCGGTAGCGCCGTCGTGGCTCGGGGCGCGCGACCGGGCCCCTCACGCCTACGGTGCCCCCTGCCCCGGCCCCCGTCAAATCAGGTCGCCGGCCCGTACCCGATCGGATGAAATCCGGCGAACCGCCACACCCGCCAGCGGTGTCGTGCTAGCGGTTCGAAGATTTTCTTCGCCCTGTGGTCTTTCCTGGCAGATATCTCCGTGACAGCATCACCGCATGGATCGTCGCCTCTTTCCCCGGACGCTCGCGCTGGTGGCGCTCGTCACCGCAGCGGCCACCGCCGGGGCGCCAACCGCCACCGCCGAGTCGCCGGCCCCTGCGGCGACCCGGCTCGACGCCACAATCGACGCGATCCTGGCCGACTCGCGCCTCGCCGGCGCGCAGGCCTCCGTCGTGGTCAAGAACGCCGCGACCGGCGAGACGGTCTACCACCGCAACGGCGAACGGCGACTCGTCCCCGCCTCCAACACCAAGCTGCTGACCTCGGCCGCCGCCCTGGAACTGCTCGGGCCGGACCACCGCTTCCGCACCGGCGTGCACGCCGGTGGCCCCCGCCGGGCCGGCATCCTCACGGGGAACCTCTATCTCCGCGGCGGGGGCGACCCGACGATGCTGGCCGCCGACTACGACGCGCTGGCCGCCCGAGTCGCCGCCTCCGGCGTACGCGTGGTGACCGGGAACCTGGTCGCCGACGACACCCGCTACGACGACACCCGGCTCGGTCCGGACTGGACCTGGGACGACGAGCCCTACTACTACGCGGCGCAGGTCTCCGCGCTCACCGTCGCGCCGGACACCGACTACGACGCCGGCACGGTGATCGTCAGCGCCGCGCCGGGCGCGACGGCCGGCGCCAGGCCGGTGATCAGCACCAGCCCGGCGACCCGGTACCTGCGGTTCGACAACCGCGCGACGACCGTCGCGCAGGGCGACACCACGATCTCCTTCGAGCGCGCGCACGGCGGCAACACCGTGGTGGTCACCGGCCAGATCGCCGTCGGCGAGGCGCCGGAGAGCGACTGGGTCACGGTCTGGGAGCCCACCGGGTACGCGGCCGACGTCTTCCGCTCCGCGTTGCGCAGGCACGGCGTACGGGTGCTGGGCCGCACGGTCCTCGGCACGCCCACGCCCGCCGGTGCGACCGAGGTGGCGCGGCACGACTCGATGACCCTGGCGGAGTTGATGGTGCCGTTCCTCAAGCTGTCCAACAACGGGCACGCCGAGGTGCTCACCAAGGAGATCGGCCGGATGCTCGCCGGTTCCGGCACCTGGTCGGCGGGAATCGCCGCGATCAACGGGTACGTGTCCGGTGCCGGCATGGACCCGGCCACCTTCCGCCAGCGGGACGGCTCCGGGCTCTCCCGGCGCAACCTGGTACCGGCGACCGAGTTCGTCGACCTGCTCACCGCCGTCCGCTCGGAGCCCTGGTTCCCCGCCTGGTACGCCGCCCTGCCGATCGCCGGGGAGGCGGAGCGCTTCGTCGGTGGCACGTTGCGCAGCCGGATGCGCGGCACGCCGGCCGCCGGCAACGTGCACGCCAAGACGGGCAGCCTGACCGGCGTGTCCGGCCTGTCCGGCTACGTCACCGACGCCGACGGCCGGGTGCTGGCCTTCTCGATCCTGCTGAACAACTACCTGGCCTCGTCCGTCAAGGCGCTCGAGGACCAGATCGCCGTGGCGCTGGCGTCGTACACCGAGAAGGACGGGGCGGCCGCCCGGGTCGCACCGCGGACGCTGCCAAACCCGCCGGGCCCCGAGGACCGCGAGTGCTCCTGGGTGAAGCCCATCGCCTGCTGAGCGTGCAAGGAAGGGCCCCTTGTTAACGCCTCGCGTTGTACAAGGGGCCCTTCTTAACAGCCGGCCGGCAGCGACCGGTCGATCAGCCGGCGGCCCGGGCGCGCAGGTACGCGGCGGTACGGCCCGCATCGTAGTCGGCCGGCACCCCGTCGACGATGATCGCCGAGCCCTCGATGTGCCGGGTCCGCAACGGCAGGATCTCCTGGTACGCCGGGGAGTCGTACCAGGCCCGGGCCGCGTCCCGGTCGGGGAACTCGATGACGACGATGGTGCCCGCCCACTCCCCCTCGATCACGTCGACCTGCGGGCCGTGCACCCGGAACCGCCCGCCGAACGGGTCCAGAGTGGCCTGGATGCGCTCCAGGTAGCGGTGGATGTCCTCGTGGTCGAAGTTGGGCGTACGCAGGTGCGCGACGGCGAACGCGGACATGTTGTCCTCCCCTGGTCTGGCCGGTGGTCAGGCGCGTTCCAGCACCACCACCGGGATCTCCCGATCGGTCCTGGCCTGGTAGTCGTCGTACGCCGGCCAGATAGCGGCCATCGTGGACCACATCCGCGGCTTCTCCTCCGGCGCCGCGGTGCGCGCCCGGGCGACGAACCGCTCCGCGCCGACCTGCACCTCGACCCGCGGATCCGCACGCAGGTTCAGGTACCAGGCGGGGTGCTCCGGCGCGCCGCCCTGCGAGGCGACCACCAGGTACGCCTCGCCGTCGCGGCCGTAGATGAGCGCGGTGCGCCGCAACGTGCCGCTGCGCCGTCCCCGGGTGGTCAGCAGCAGCGTGAACACCCCGGGCCGCCACTCGTGACCGTCGGCCCCGTCGGTGGCCACGTACCGCCGGACGTGCTCGGCCACCCAGCCCTGAGGGCTGTCCAGGACCTGTTCCCCCGTCGCCATCGCTACTCCCGTCCTCAGTCGACCTGCCGACCCCACGCTACCCCGGCCGGCGCCCGGATTCCGGGTCAGCGCAGCGCCACCGCCTGGAGGGTGACGCCGGCGCAGTCGTCGGTGAAGGCGTGCTCGGTGGTCCAGGTGACCACCAACCGTTCGCCCACCGGTGCCTGGAAGCGGATCGCGAACTCGGCGGACCGGCTGGTGTGCGGGTCCTCCAGGCGGAGCGTGCGGACCGGCCCGCCGCTGGACAGCCGGACGTCGAGCCGGCCCTTCGCCCGCCATGTCCCGGCGTACACGTGCACCGACCGGGGGTCGCCGCTGCCGGCGACGGCGAGGGTGAAGCCGCTGCCGGTGCCGCAGGTGAAGCTCCCGTGCGGACTGCCGTCGACGGACCGTACCGGGTTGCCGTCGCGCCACCGGAAGGTTTCCTGGTTGCCGTCCCAGGAGCCACGGCGACCACGGCCGCCGGCGTCGTGGATCTCGCCGGAACCGCCGCGCTTGCGGACCGACGTGCCGTCGCCGCGGAGTCCCCAGTGGACCCAGTCGCGGCTGCCCACGGCGGTCAGGTCCACCTCCGCCGGCACCTCCCGGAGCGCGAGGGTGAGCACCGGCGAGGGCGGCGGCGTGGACGGCGTGGGCGACGGGCTCGGCGGTCGCTGCCGGGGCCGCAGCCCGGGCGAGGCCTGCCCGGAGGCGGGGTCGCGGCCGTCGGCGCCGGGGAGGTTGCTCGGCCGCCCGACCCCGGCCGGAACGCCACCCGGGTCCGGCACGCCCGGCGTCGGCCCGTCGTTGGCCTGCACGTACGTGGCGAGGGCGACCAGGCAGGCGAGGGCCGCGACCCCCTCCAGCGCCCAGCGCCGGCGCCGCCGGGACCGGGCCAGCCGGCGCAGTGCGCCGCGGGTCCGCGCCGGGATCGTCGACCGGATCCTTCGGGCGGTGAGGCGGTCGGACGAGTGCCGGCCGTGGCGTGGCCCACGGGCGTCCGCCCGCGTGAGGTCTTCCTCCGGCACGGACCCTCCACTCCCCATCGCCCGCAGCGCCCAAGCCGGCAGGAACGTTACACCGCCGTGAGTGGTCTCACGTTTGCAGCAGAACGGACGTTCCGCCACCCCGGCCCCGTCCGGTGTGTCCACTTCGTTACCCGGTGGTAGCGTTTCCGGCTCCGCACCGGTCCGCTGAGCAGCGGGTAGTCACGTCAACCGATCTGGAAGCCGAGCGCCTGCGCGATCACCACCGCCTGCTCCGCGTCGATGACCGCGCCGGCCCGCTCGACCTCGGTCGGATCGAGGGCGGTCAGGTCGCTACCGCGCAGGTCGGCGCGGGAGAGCTTGGCGTGGTGCAACTGGGCCCCGGAGAGGTCGACGCCGCTGACCGTGGCGCCGCTCAGGTCGGCCCCGGTCAGGTCGACCTCACGCATCCGGACGTCGGTGAAGCGCACCCCACGCAGGTCGGCGCCGGGAAGCGCGACGAACGACCAGTCCCCGCCGGCCACCGTCAGCGGCCGCAGCTCGCACTGATCGAACGTGCTGCCGACCAGCTTGCAGCCGGTGAACTCGGCCTCGAAGAAGTTGCAGCGCCGGAACACGCACCGGGTGAAGGCCGAGTCGGCGTGGCGCGCGGCGTTGAAGCGGACGTTGCCGAACGTGCACCCGGTGAAGGCGGCACCCCGGAGCAGCGCCTCGGTCAGGTCGACCCGCTCGAAGTGGCAGCCGACGAAGTGCCGCTCGGTGATCTCCTCGCCGTACCAGTCCTCGTCGCGGAACGTGGTCTCCTCGGTCAGCTCCGGCATCGGGCCAGGCTACTGACCGGCACCGACATGTGTGGCGGACCGCCCTTCCGACGGAACCGTACCGGCGGGTACGTTCGCCGGTGTGAGCGTGGAGCGCAGCATCGACCCGGACCGGATCGGTTTCGACCCGTCGCGCCTGGCGCGGATCGACGAGCACTTCGGCAGGTACGTCGACGACGGCCGGCTCGCCGGCTTCCAGGTGGTGGTCACCCGCCGCGGCGAGGTGGCGCACTCCTCGACGTACGGGCTGCGGGACGTCGAGGCCGGGGCGCCGGTGGCGGCCGACACCCTCTGGCGCATCTACTCGATGACCAAGCCGATCACCTCCGTCGCGGCGATGATGCTCTGGGAGGAGGGCCGGTTCGAGCTGACCGACCCGATCAGCCGCTGGCTGCCGGAGTTCGCCGACGTCAAGGTGTACGCGAAGGGGTCGACCCTGAAGCCGTACACGGTGCCCGCGGTCGAGCCCATCCGGGTCTGGCACCTGCTCACCCACACCGCCGGCCTGACGTACGGCTTCATGCAGACCTCGGTGGTCGACGGCCTCTACCGGGCGGCCGGGTACGACCTGTACCCGCCGACCGACGTCGACCTGGCCACCGCCTGCGCCGCCTTCGGCGAGCTGCCACTGCTCTTCCAGCCGGGCACCGCCTGGGGTTACTCGGTCGCCACCGACGTGCTCGGCCGGCTGGTCGAGGTCGTCTCCGGGCAGAGCCTGGACGTGTTCTTCGCCGACCGCGTCTTCCGCCCGCTCGGCATGACCGACACCCACTGGTGGGTGCAGGGCGACGCCGCCGACCGGCTCGCCGCCCTCTACGCGCCCGACCCGCGCACCGGGCGGGCGTTCCGGTACGACAAGCTGGGCGCGCTGGCGTACGAGAAGCCGAACCTGCTCTCCGGGGGCGGTGGACTGGTCTCCAGCGCGACGGACTACCACCGCTTCACCCAGATGCTGCTGCGCGGCGGCGAGCTGGACGGCGTACGCCTGCTCGGTCCCCGCACGGTGCGCTTCATGACCCGCAACCATCTGCCCGGCGGCCAGGACCTGGACACGCTCTCCACCGGCGGCTTCGCCGAGACCACGCTGGAGGGCATCGGCTTCGGGCTCGGCTTCGCGGTCGTCGACGACCCGGTCCCGTCCCGGGTGCCGAGCAGCGTCGGCGAGTACTACTGGGGCGGGGTGGCGAGCACGGCCTTCTGGGTCGACCCGGCCGAGGAGATCACCGCGCTGTTCCTCACCCAGCTGCTGCCGTCGAGCACTTGGCCGATCCGGTCGCAGCTGCGCCAGCTGGTCTACTCGGCCCTGGTGGACTAGGCCGTTCCCCGGCGGCGGAGCCGCGCCGTCCATAGCCTGGGGGCGTGAGCAACATCGTCGTGTTCGGGGCGGGCGGGACCGCCGGCTCCCGGGTGGTCACCGAGGCGTTCAACCGCGGGCACCGGGTCACCGCCGCGGTACGCCGGCCGGAGGCCACGTCGTACCTCCCGGCGGGCGTGCGGGTGGTAACCGGGGACGCGACAAGCGAGCGGAGCGTCCGCGAGCTGGCACCGGAGGCGGACGCGCTGGTGGTGGCGATCGGCGGCGGCGAGCGCGAGCTGTGGCTCGACGCGGCCCGGGCGATCGTCGGGGCGCTCCGCGACGTGCCGGACGCACCCCGGGTCATCCACCTCGGCGGCGGCGCGACGCTGCTCACCCCGAAGGGCACCCGCTACCTGGACGAGCCGGACTTCCCGCACGAGTACCGGGACGCCGCGCTCGGGCAGGCCGACGCCCTGGACCACTACCGCTCGTCGGCCGACGGGGTGCGCTGGACGTACGTGTCGCCGCCGCCGCTGGAGTTCCACCCGGGCGAGCGCACCGGCCACTACCGGACCGGCGGCGACCAGCCCGTCACCGATCACGAGGGCCGCTCGGTGCTCACCTACGAGGACCTGGCGGTGGCGGTGGTCGACGAGATCGAGAACCCGCGCCACGAGAACGCCCGGTTCGCCGTGGCGTACTGACCGGAGGGCTCGGCCTCGCTGTCAGTCGGCGAGCCGGGCCGGGAAGCCGCCGGTGGCGACCGGGCCCCACGCGTCGATCGTGACCCGGATCAGCGACTTGCCCTGCCGGAGCATGGCCGCGCGGTACTCGGCCCAGTCCGGGTGCTCGCCGGAGATACTGCGGTAGTAGTCGACGAGCGGCTCCAGCGCCGCCGGCAGGTCGAGCACCTCGGCGGTGCCGTCGACCTGGACCCACGGGCCGTTCCAGTCGTCGGAGAGCACGCACGCGGAGACCCGCGGGTCACGGCGGATGTTGGTGGCCTTCGCACGCTCCGGGTAGGTGGAGACCACCAGCCGGCCCTCGGCATCCACCCCGGCGGAGACCGGGGACGACTGCGGTCGCCCGTCGGCGCGGGTGGTGATGAGGATGACCCGGTGCCGGGGCCGGAGGAACTCGATCAGCTCGGCCCGGTCGACCCGGGTGTTCGTCGCGATGCTGCGTGCCACCGCACGATTCTGTCAGTGCTCCGGCTCCACCGCAGCCCGGCCGCGGGGTTGGGCGGGGACCCGGGGCCGGACGGACGGGCGCCAGGCACGGCCGTTCGCGTAGATCACCCGGAACCCGAGATACGAGGCGAGTGGCGCCCAGTGCGTCGAGCCCATCCGTAGTTCGGCGGCATTGTGGCGCTGCCCGTTGGCGAGTACGTCGAGCAGGACGGTTTCGAAGGCCGCCGATTCGACCCAGTCGACTTCGCGGGTGAAACCGCAGATCAGTGCCGCTCCGGTGGTCTCCAGGAAGTCGCGCAGAACAGCGTCGGAGGCGCGCAGCACCGAACAGCTGCCGAAATAGAGCCGCCGCCCCTCGCAGCGGCCGGCCATCCGCTCCGCCACGTCGGCCAGGGGTACGGACTCCCAGTCGGTCAGGCAGAGCCGGCTCGGCTCCCCGTGCATCGCGAAGAACCCCACCCGGTAGTCGGCGTACTGCTTCAGCAGCCAGCGGTCGAGGAAGTAGAAGAGCTCGTCCCGGGTCGCCGCGTCCTTGTGGATGAACCGGATCTTTCCCAGGCGTTCCAACAGCTCGAGGGTGGGCAGGACGGAACCCCGTTCGTTGAGGTCGCGGTGCCACTGGCCCTCGACGCAGAAGACACCGCCACGCGCCACCGTGCCCACCTCCCCTCACCGGCGGCGCTGACGTTACCGGCTGACGGTACGGCGGGAACATCACCCACGGTGTGATCGGAAGCAACAATCCGTTCCGTTTCCGCGCCGGTGCGATTTCCGGGGCGAATGGCCGGTTTTCAAATCGCCGCATTTGCCGGTTCAAGCCGCCGAGCACAGAACCTGAGGACAATTCTCGTTAATCCCCTCCTAAGCGGCGGATCAGTGCGAGGGTGGAAATCGCGGGACGTCCCGGGCGATGTCCCACTCCAATCTCTTTCCTATGGGAGGACTTCTGTGCGCATGAAGACCCTGAAGCGCGCCGCTGTCGCATTCGTCCTGGCACTGCCCGGGGCCGCGATCGCCTCCGTGGTCGCCGCACCGGCCGCCCACGCCGACGCCTGCTACACCTGGACGCGCAACCTCTACCAGGGGCGGTCCGGCGCCGATGTGCGCCAACTGCAGCTCCGCGTAGCCGGGTGGGCCGGCAACCGCGACATCGTCGAGCTCGACGGCCGGTACGGGCCGAAGACCGCCGCCGCGGTCCGGCGCTTCCAGTCGGCGTACGGGTTGCGGGTCGACGGCATCGCCGGGCCCCAGACGTTTGGCAAGATCTACGAGTTGCAGGACAACGACTGCACGCCGCGGCACTTCAGCTGGAGCGAGATGGACGACGGCTGCGGCCGGGGCGGCTGGACCGGCGGCCCGCTGTCGGCGAGCGCGACACGGCAGAACGCCCTGCGGACCATGTGGAAGCTGGAGGCGATGCGGCGCAGCCTCGGCGACCGTCCGCTCTACGTGACAAGCGGCTTCCGCAGCCGCACCTGCAACGACCGGGTCGGCGGGGCGCGGGACAGCCAGCACCTCTACGGCAACGCCGCCGACGTGGTGTCGCGCACCCGGTCGCTGTGCGACGTGGCCCGCGACGCCCGTAACCGTGGCTTCAGCGGAATCCTCGGGCCCGGCGCTCCCGGCCACGACGACCACGTCCACCTGGACTCGCGCCGGGAGAACAACAGCGACGACACGGCCAACACGACGGTCTGGTCGGCGCCGGACTGCGGCGTCGGCAATCGCACGAGCGTCCGCATGGACTGACCCACCGGCCACGGTGGCGCCGGCCCGGTACGGGGTGGGGAAATCCCCCGGACCGGGCCGGCGTCCTTCGGTCGAGCCGCGCGGCGTACCTCCGCTCAGCTCGCCCGGGGCCAGCGCGGGGTGGCCGCCGGAGCCGTCCGGGCCGGAGCGCCCGGCCGTACCGCGGGCCGCGCGCCGGGCGCGCCCGCCCGGGAGGCCACCTGGCCCCGGACCGGGTACCCGGGTCGGACAGGCGTGCGGGCCGGCGCGGGAGCCGGCGCCGCGGGACGCGCCGGCGCGGGCCCGTTGATCGTGAACGGGAACGGCACGTGCACGAACGGGTTGCCGTGCCGGATCAGAGCGTCGATCTGGCGCTCGTTGAGGCCGTGCGTCTCCAACACCCGCCGGCCCCAGCGGTGCAGGCGGCACGGGTAGGTCGCACCGTCGTTGCGGCACAGCGGCCCCGAGGGCCACTCCTCGGCCGCGTGCACGACGACCGCCCGGACCGCGAGCCGGACGTCCTCGGGGGTCAGCGGCACCGGAACCGGCACCTCACCCAGTACCTGGTCGATGGGATCCGTCGACTGCTCACCAACTCGCACGGTAGGCCTCCCGCAGCTCAGGTAGCGAGGCGGCTGACGCGCCGCACCACATCCTCGGCCGGGAGTACGTCGCCCGCCGCCGGAAGGTTCAATCCCGGTACGCGCCCAGCAGGTCCTCCGGCGACACCGCCCGGACCCCGTCGGCGGCCACCCCGCTGCGGGAAACAGCGACCAGCGGCACGTCGTCGTCCGCACCCGGCAGGCGGGACCGGTGCACCAGGAGACGCCGGAGATCGTGCGTGTCGAAGGGGCGCTTCTCCTGCCACTTCACGGAGCCGACGAAGGTGACGCGCCGGGCAACCGGCTCCCGGTCGGCTCCCACCAGATCGATCTCCGGATCGTTGCTCCGGGTCCAGTAGCCGCCCACCACGTCGGTGCCCTCGGGCAGGTGCCCGGCGGGCAACCGGCGCAGCGCCTCGCGCACCACCGGCTCGACGGCCCGCCCGCGCCAGGACGTCCAGGACGACGTGATCCGGGCCAGGGTCAGGTCGCCTCGCCCCCGTTCGATCTCCGACAGGTACGGGCCGAGGAACGACAACCAGAACCGCAGGTACGGGTCCGCCACCGCGTACCGGGTCTCCCGGCTGGGTCGGGTGGACAGGGGCACGGTGACGTCGACGATCCGCTTGTCCGCGAGGAGGCGGACCGCCCGCGCCAGCGACGCCTGCGGCATCCCACCGGTAGCGCGGGCGATCAACGAGAACGTGCGTTCGCCGGAGCCGATCGCGCGGAGCACCAGGCTCGGTTGGGACTGCGGCGGAAACTCCGCGGCAAGCGCCCGCTCCCCGCTGACCAGGAGCGCGGAGGTCGGATCGGTGACCGCCCCGGCGAGGTACTCCGGCAACGAGGCGCCGACGGGCCACTCGTCGAGGATCAGCGGCAGGCCGCCGGTCACCAGGTACGCGTCGATCGCCTCCGCGGCCGGCAGCCCGAGCATCTCGCTGACGTCGGCCGGGCTGAGCGGCGGAACCACCATCTCGGTCGCCCGCTGGTGGAAGGGGCGGCCGTAGTCGTTGAGCGCCTCCATCATCGCGAGGTCGGAGCCGACACAGACCAGCAGGACCGGGCGTCGGGAAAGTTCCCTGTCGAAGATCTTCTGGAGGGTCCCCTCGAACCCCGGATCGGTGGCGATGAGGTAGGGCATCTCGTCCAGGACCACCACGCTCGGCCGGTCGGCGGGCAGCGCAGCGGCGAGCAGCGTGAGCGCGGCGTCCCAGGTGCCCGGCCGCTGTCCGGTGAAGAGCGCCGCACCGGGCAGGGAGGACGCCCCGCCCGCGGCGGCGAAGAGCGCGAGATCGGCGGCGACGGTCGGCTGGGCCGACGCGGTGAAGAACAGGTGCGGGACGCCGGCCCGGTCGACGAACTCCTCGACGAGGCGGGACTTGCCCACTCGCCGACGGCCACGCATCAGCAGCGCGCGCCCCGGCCTGCCGGCACGCCCTCCCCGCGCCACCCGCTGCAGCATCCGGTCGAGCACGGCGAGCTCCCGCGTCCGACCGACGAAGCCGTCCAAGGTCTCACCTCCGATACTCTCATCACCGATAGTATCAGGATTGACACCCTTTGGGTCAGACCAGGCCGGCGTCGTGGACCAGCAGCGCCACCTGGACCCGGTTGTTCAGCTCGAGCTTCACCAGCAGCCGGGACACGTACGCCTTGACCGTGGCCACGCTCATGAACAGCTCGGCGGCGATCTCGGCGTTGCTGCGGCCCTGGCCGAGCGCGACGGCGACGTCCCGTTCCCGCTCGCTGAGCGTGGCCAGCTGGCGGCGGGCGCGCTCCCGGCGCGGGTCCACGCCGCCGGGGCCGGTGACGTGCGCGATGAGCTGCCGCGTCACCGTCGGGGACAGGGTGGCCTCCCCCGCCGCCACCCGGCGGACCGCCCGGACGAGTTCGGCGGGCGGGGTGTCCTTGAGCAGGAAGCCGGCCGCTCCCGCGCGCAGCGCCCGCAGCACCTGCTCGTCCGCGTCGAACGTGGTCAGCACGAGTACCTCCGGAGGGTTGGGCGCGGCCCGCAGCCCCTCGGTGGCGGCCAGACCGTCCACCCGGGGCATCCGGATGTCCATCAGCACCACGTCCGGCAGGCACGCCGCGACGGCCTCGCGGACCTCGGCGCCGTCGGCGGCCTCCCCCACCACGACCAGGTCGGGGGCACCGCCGAGGATCATCGACAACGCCGCCCGGACCAGCGGGTCGTCGTCGACGATCAGCACCCGGACCGGAGCCGGCGCGTCCACCCGGTCCGGCGGCGGCGTCACGCCGGCCACGGCAGCCACGCGGCGAGGCGGAAGTCGCCGGAGTCGTCCCGCCCGTACTCCAACCGGCCGCCGGCCAGGCTGACCCGCTCGGCGATGCCGACCAGGCCGGTGCCGGTGCCCGGCAGGTCCGGCGCCTCGACGCCGCCCACCGGCCAGCGGTTGCGTACCTGCACCGCCAGGCCCTCCCCCGGCGCGCCGGCCAGCTCGACGGCGACCGCCGCGCCGGCCGCGTGCTTGCGGGCGTTGGTCAGCCCCTCCTGCACGATCCGGTACGCGCTGCGCCCGACGGCCGCCGGCACCCGGTCCGGCTCGGTCACCCGGTCGACGGTGTCCACCCGTACGCCCGCCGTCCGGGACTCCTCGACCAGCGCCGGCACGTCCGCCAGGGTCGGCTGTGGGCGCTCCGGAGCGCCGGCCGGGACGGTCTCCGCGCGCAACACGCCGATCACCTCGCGCAGGTCGTCGAGCGCCGCGTGCGCGCTGGCGCGGATCACCCCGGCGGCGCGCGCCACCTCCTCCGGCGGGGCGTCCGGGCGGAACTCCAGCGCCCCGGCGTGCAGGCTGAGCAGCGAGATCCGGTGCGCGAGCACGTCGTGCATCTCCCGGGCGATGCGGGTCCGCTCCATCTGGCGGGCCTGCGCCACCCGCAGCTGCTGCTCGGACTCGGCCCGCTCGGCCCGCTCGCGCAGCGAGACGACGAGCTGCCGGCGGGCCCGGACGAACATCCCCCACGCCAGCACGGTGACCGCGATGACCACGCCCCACACCGTGCTCGCCCAGTACGACAGGTCGGGGTCCGGGCGGAGGTAGGAGAAGACGAAGTTGGTGACGAGGCCCGCGGCGGTGACCGCCAGCGCCACGGCCGTGCGGCGGTGCACGATCACCGTGAAATAGATGATCAGCAACGGGATCGCCGCCGCCACCGAGAACGCGGTAAACGGCAGGGTGGCGATCGCCAGCCCGAGCGGCCACCGGCGGCGGACCCAGAGCAGCCCGCAGCAGAGCAGTCCCAGGACCGCGTCGACGCCCACCAGCCAGCGCGGCTCCAGCGGCGCGGCCGCCTGCGGGTCGGCCGAGAGGGCGTCCGCGGTGGCCCAGAGCACCCAGCCCACGGAGACCAGGAACGCGAGCACGTCCACCACCCAGTCCCGGGTGGTGCGGCGCGGGCGGCGGTCGGCCCGCTCCCCGGCGGCCAGCGACCCCGGCAGCAGCCACGGGTGTTCGGGTGCGGCGGCGCTCGTCACCCCACCACCCTAGGCAGGCGGCGGAGCACCAGCCCAGCTACCAAAGTCGACGGGCGGCGGCGACCTTGGTCGACCGGGCGGCGACCGCCGGCCGCTGCCGGCCGCCGGGTGGCGCGGGCAGCCTGGAGCACATGATCAGCGTCGAACACCTGACCAAACGGTACGGGCGGCACACCGCCGTCGACGACGTGTCGTTCCACTGCGAGCCCGGCACCGTGACCGGGTTCCTGGGCCCGAACGGCGCCGGCAAGTCCACCACCATGCGGATGATCTGTGGGCTCACGCCGCCCAGTGTCGGCGCCGCCACGGTGCTCGGCCGGCCGTACCGGCAGCTGCCCAACCCGGGCCGCGAGGTCGGCGTGCTGCTCGACGCCTCGGCGCAGCACGCGGGGCGGACCGGCCGGGAGGCGCTGACGGTGGCCGCCGCCACGATGGGCGTGGGCCGGCGGGAGGTGGCGGTCAAGCTCGAGCAGGTGGGGCTGACCGGAACGGCCGCGAAGCGCCGGGTCCGGGCGTACTCGCTCGGGATGCGGCAGCGGCTCGGCCTGGCGCACGCGCTGCTGGGCGACCCCCGGGTGCTGATCCTCGACGAGCCGGCCAACGGCCTGGACCCGGAGGGGATCTTCTGGATGCGCGGCCTGCTCCGCGACTTCGCCGACCGGGGCGGGACCGTGCTGCTCTCCTCCCACCTGCTGCGCGAGGTGGAGGCGGTCGCGGACCGGCTGGTGGTCATCGGGGGCGGCCGGATCGTGGCCCAGGGCGGCAAGGACGAGCTGCTCGCCGGCGACCGGACGCTGGTCCGGGCCCGGGACGCCGCGGCGCTACGCCGCGCGCTGGCGGCGGCCGGCCTGGCGGCGTCCGACGGCACCGACGGGTCGTTGCTGGTGCCGGCCACCGCGGAGACGGTCGGCCAGGCGGCGGCCGACGCGGGTGTGCCGCTCAGCGAGCTGCGCCCCGCCGAGGGCGGCGGCCT
The DNA here is from genome assembly GCF_040302465.1 of Micromonospora sp. NPDC126480. Taxonomy (NCBI): domain Bacteria; kingdom Bacillati; phylum Actinomycetota; class Actinomycetes; order Micromonosporales; family Micromonosporaceae; genus Micromonospora; species Micromonospora sp. NPDC126480. Next base: position 94,310 of record NZ_JBEORU010000009.1, on the reverse strand, counting down.
GGAGCAGCTCTTCCTCTCCCTGACCACCAACTCGATCCCGCAGGAGGCCGCCCGATGACCAGCACCACCGCCAGTGCACCCGGCAACCCGACGCCGGCCGGTCCGGACGCCGGCCCCCGTCCGGCACGGGCGTTCGCCGGGCCGTCCCTGCTCCGGCTGACCGGCGTGGAGCTGCGCAAGCTCGCCGACACCCGGGCCGGGTTCTGGCTGCTCGTCACCATTGCGCTCGGCACCGCCGTCCTGGCCGCCGTCCAACTGATCTGGGCGCCCGACGCCGAGCAGACCTTCGGCTCGTTCTTCACCGCGTCGCTGCTGCCGGTGGGGCTGCTGCTGCCGGTGCTCGGCATCCTGTCGATCACGGCCGAGTGGTCGCAACGCACCGCGCTGACCACGTTCGCGCTGGTCCCCCGCCGGGAACGGGTGATCGTCGCCAAGCTCGCCGCCCTCGTCCTGGCGGCCGCCGCCTCGACGCTGACCAGCCTGGCCACGGCGGCGGCCGGCACCGCCATCGCGGGTGCGACCGGTGGGGCCGGCACCTGGCGGATCGAGGGGGCGCTGATCCTGCACGCCACCGTGCTCCAGGTGACAAACGTGCTGATGGGGGCCGGCTTCGGCCTGCTGCTGCTGAACACCCCGCTGGCGATCGTGAGCTACCTCCTCCTGCCGACCCTCTGGTCGGTGCTCGGCGAGATGATCCGCCCGCTGCGCGGCCCGGCCGGCTGGCTGGACACCGGCCGGACGATGGAGCCGCTGTTCACCCCCGACGTGACAGGTGAACAGTGGGCCCGGCTCGGCGTGTCACTGCTCGTCTGGATGGTCCTGCCGCTGGTGGCCGGTCTGGTCCGGACGATGCGGCGTGAGGCGGCGTGACCGTGGACGGCCCCGGGGCCCGGACCGTCGTGGACGGCGGACGGGCGGAGCTGGTGCTGTTCTGGGGCGGCTTCCCGGCGGTCGGTGCCGCAGCCGGCTGGGCGCTCGCGGCCGCCTCCGGTTGGCTCGTCGGGCAGGAGTGGGTGCCGTTCCGGTGGCTGTTCGTGCTCGCCGCCCGGCTGCCCGACCCGTACGCGGCGGGGGGCGTTGTGGCGCTCGGCACGATCGCCGGCCTGGTGCTCGCGGGCATTGCCAACGCTGAACGGCTGATCGTGTCCGTGGACCGGGAGCGGGTGCGGCTGCGCCGGCCGCACGGACCCGAGCGCGAGGTGGCCCGGCGGGACGTGCGGGCCGTGTTCGCCGACGGTGAGCGGCTGGTGCTGCTCGGCGCGGACGACAGCGAGCTGGCCGCCGAGAAGTCGGATCTGCCGGCCGGACGTCTCAGGGAGGCGTTCCGGTCGCAGGGCTGGCCGTGGACCGACGAGGACCCGCACCGGGACGCGTACCGGCGCTGGGTGCCGGGCCTGCCGGGGCTGCCGGCCGGCGCGGACGCGCTGCTGACCGCGCGGCAGCGCGCACTCGACAAGGACCGCGCCGGCGAGGCGAAGGAACTGCGGGCCGAGCTGGCCCGCTGCGGGGTGGTGATCCGCGACACCGGCCGCAGGCAGTACTGGCGACTCACCCGGTCAGCGCCGGAGCGAGGAGGCGACTTCTCCTGAAGGGGCACAGTAACGGACGGTAGCGTTGCGGTTACACGCCACCGGGGAGTGCGCGATGACCGAGCAGCAGCCGTACCGGGTGGTGGCCCGCCACCCCGATTTCGAGCTGCGCCGCTACCCCGCCCACCTGGTGGCCGAGGTGCTCGTCGAGGGAAAGTTCGACCAGGTCGCCCGGGACGCGTTCGGGCCGCTGTCGGCGTACCTGGCCGGGGCGAACCGGTCCCGACGGCGGCCACGGACGGGGATGGTCCAGGCGGCCGAGCCGGAGACCGTCCCGATGACCGCGCCGGTGGTACAGGAGGAGAGCGACCGGCCGGGCTGCTGGCTGGTGCGGTTCGTGCTGCCGAGCGGCTTCACGCCCGCCATCGTGCCCGCGCCGGCCGACCCGCGGGTCCGCACCCGGGAGATCCCCGAGCAGCTCGCCGCCGCCGTCCGGTTCGCCGGGCGGGGCACGGCGGCGGCGTTCGACCGGCGGGCCACGGCGCTGGGCCGGGCGGTCACCGCGGCCCGCCTGCACCCGGTCGGTGCGGTCCGGTACGCGCGGTACGACCCGCCGTGGCGGCCGTGGTTCCTGCGCCGCAACGAGGTGGTGCTGCCGGTCGTGGGGTGAACGTCGACGCAGATCGATTCGGGTGGACCGGGCCGGGGTAAGGCACCGCCCGCGCGCAACGGCAGGAACGGGGGAAGGGAGACGACGATGACCTCCGCGGAACGCGTCACCGGCAGCGGCATCTTCCGTCGCAAGCCCGTGGAGGAGATCGCCGAGGAGACCGAGGAGGGGCTGTCCCGGTCGCTCGGGCTGTGGCAGCTCACCGCCATCGGGGTGGGCGGCATCATCGGCGCCGGCATCTTCGCCCTCGCCGGGGCGGTGGCGAACGAGACGGCCGGGCCGGCGGTGCTTGTCTCGTTCCTGATCGCCGGTCTGGCGAGCGCCGCGGCCGCCCTCTCGTACGCCGAGTTCACCGGCATGATCCCGAAGGCCGGCTCGGCCTACACCTACGGCTACGCGGTGCTCGGCGAGGGCGTCGGCTGGTTCATCGGCTGGGACCTGCTGCTGGAGTACACCGCGATCGTCGCCGTGGTGGCGATCGGCATCTCCGGCTACTTCGCCTTCCTCGTCGGCGAGCTGGGCGTCGAACTGCCCGCCTGGATGCTCGGCGCGCCGGGCACCGGGGAGGGGCACGTGGTCGACCTGTTCGCGGTGGTGCTGTGCCTGCTGATCGCGTTCCTGCTGAACCGAGGCATCAAGTCGGCGGCCCGGTTCGAGACGTTCGTCGTCGGCCTGAAGGTCGCGGTGGTGCTGCTGGTCATCGTCGTCGGCTTCTTCTACGTCAACACCGACAACTACTCGCCGTTCTTCCCGTTCGGCGTCGGCGGCGCGATCACCGGCGCGGCCACCGTCTTCTTCGCCGTCTTCGGGTACGACGCGATGAGCACCGCCGCGGAGGAGTCCCGGGACGCCCGCCGGCACATGCCGAAGGCGATCATCTACTCCCTGGTCATCTCGATGGTCCTGTACGTGCTGGCGACCCTCGTGCTGACCGGCATGCAGAACTACACCGAGATCGACTCGGAGAGCGGCTTCTCCTCGGCGTTCGCCTCGGTCGGCCTCTCCGGCCTGGCCAGCGTCATCGCGGTCGGGGCGATCATCGGCATCCTCACGGTGATGTTCACCTTCATGCTCGGCGTCACCCGGGTGTGGTTCTCGATGAGCCGCGACGGCCTGCTGCCGGCGTGGTTCGGCAAGCTGCACCCGGTGCGCCGGGTGCCGAACCGGGTCACCTGGATCGTGGGCGTCGGTTCCGCGCTCATCGCCGGCTTCCTGCCGATCCGGGAGGCCGCCGAGTTGACCAACATCGGCATCCTGCTCGCGTTCGTGGTGGTCTGTATCGCGGTGATCGTGCTGCGCTACCGCCGCCCGGACGCCCCGCGTTCCTTCCGCCTGCCGGGAATGCCGGTGGTGCCCGCGCTGGGCGCGATCTTCTCGGTCTGGCTGATCACGTTCCTGGCGCCGGAGACGTGGCTGCGGTTCGCGGTGTGGTTCGTGCTCGGCGCCCTGGTCTACGCCTTCTACGGCTACCGCCGCTCGAAGCTCGCCGGCCGCGACCAGCCGCGCGGCCCCGCCTGATCCACCCCGCCGCCGGCCGGCCCGCGTCGGCGGCGGGGGTGGTTCGCGGGCACCGGTCACGCCACGACCACGGCCACCCCGACCGCGACGGCGAGGACGTTCCCGGCCAGACCGGTGAGCCGGCGCCACGGAGCCATCCCCGCGGTGGCCGGCAGGTCCCGCCACCGGTACGCGGCCGCGACCAGCGCCGCTCCGGACGCGGCGACGCCGAGCAACCAGAACCAGCCGGGAACGGCCGACCAGTCCCCGAGCCGGTGACCGAGGCCCGGGTAGAGCACCGCCCACGCGGCGGCCGGCGCGAGGGTCAGCCGGTCCGGGACGCCGCGCAGGGTCGACAGCAGACTGATTGCGCCGAGCAGGGGGAACACCAACGCCATCCCGACCCGGATCCAGCCGGGCAACCCGGCCCCGACGTCCGGGCCGGTGCGCTCCTCGGGCACACCGAGCAGTCGCAGCCCGAGGTCGTCGACGGCGCGATGTGGTGAACCAGCCGTACCCGACCCGGTTGCGGTCGTCCTCGTCGAACCGGGGCGTGGCGGCGTCGGCGCCCGGGGCGGTGCCGGCGAGCATCGCCCCGACCAGGCGGGCAAGGTCCTCGGCGGTGGACCAGACACCCACCCCTGCGGGGGCGTACCCGCTGCCGACCCACGGGTCGGCGACCCGGCCACCGGCGGTCGACCCGACCGCCCGGTCCGCCGGCAGGTCCCTCCCGGCCACCACCGTGTCGGCCATGCCGAGCGGTCGCAGCACCCGCCGCTCCAGCAGGTCGGGGTAGTCGGTGCCGGCCTGCGCGGCGAGCGCCTGCCCGAGCAGGGCCGCCCCGAAGTTGGAGTACGACACCTCGCCGCGCCCGTCGCCGGGCTCCCGGTCGCCGGCGGCGGCCACGATCCGGTCGGCGTCCCAGCGCCCGTACGGATTGCCGGCGGTCAGGTTCGCCCACCCGATCCGCACCAGCTCGGGCGCGGACAGGGCGAGCCGGGGCAGCCCGGAACGGTGGCTGGCCAGCTCCGCGTAGGTGACCTCGGCGGTGGCGCCGGCCAGCTCGGGCAGGGCCGGACCGATCGGGTCGTCGGGGCGTACCGCGCCGGCGGCGGCCCGCTCGGCGAGCAGCATGCCGGTGAGCGCCTTGGTGACCGAGCCGATCTCGAAGGGTGTGCCCGGCTCGACGGCCGCGCCGTCCGGGTCGCGGTCGCCCAGCCCGGCGGTGCGTACCCGCCCGTCCTGGACGAGCGCGACGGCCAGACCGCGGTGGCCCTGCGGGTCTCCCACCGCCGCGCGCACGGCACCGGCCAGATCGGGGTCGCCGGTCTGCTGGGCGGTCAGCCGCGGCGGGCGGGGCATCAACCCGACGGCGGCGACGGCGGCGACGAGACCGACGACCAGGGCGAGGACGGTCGGCTTGCGCATGATGCTCCTTCTTGTAGGGGTGGCGCGGGGTGCGGTGGTGGGCGGGCGCCGCGGTGGCGGCCCCTCACCGCCGGGCCGCGGTGAGGATGGCCAGCAGCGGTACGACCCGTTCGGCGGGCACGGTGTGCCGGCCCCGGCCGGCACTGCGCAGCCAGCCGGCGGCGGTGAGCTGGCGCAGGTGATGGTGAAGCTGCCCGGTGGTGCCGAGTCCGTCGATCCCGGCCAGGTCGGCCGTGGTGTGCCGGCCGCCCAGCACCTCGCGGAGCAGGCGCAGCCGCACCGGGTGGCCCAGGGCGGACAGGGTGGCCGCCAGCTCCGTCCAGTCGGCGGCGAGCACGTCGTCGACGAACAGCGCGTACTGCCAGTCGTAGTGCTGTCCCTCGAGGCGGACCGCCCCGGTGTAGAGGACGGCGCCGTCGCTCTCGGCCGGCAGGCGCTGCTTGAGCCCTTCGAGGGCCCAGAAGACCCCGTCGCCCGTTGCCGGGGCCGCCGGTGGGACCGCGACCTGCTCGGCCAGGGCGGCCACCTGCGCCTCCAGGGCCGCCAACCGTTCTTCGACATCCGCCATACGTCGATAGTACGAAGTTACGTATTACCGTGCAACCCCGTTTGTCGGCGGTCGCCGCTACGCTCCCGGCAGGTGAGAGGAGGCGGGCCATGACGCGCTGGGTGGCGCTGCTGCGCGGGGTCAACGTCGGGGGTGTCCGGGTCGGCATGGCCGACCTGCGCCGGGTCGTCGCCGGCCTCGGGCACGAGGACGTGAAGACCTACCTGCAGAGCGGCAACGTGGTGTTCGGCAGCGGGACCCGCGACGCCGACGCCCTCGCCCGGGGCATCGAGACCGCCCTCGCCGAGCTGGGGGCCGCCGTCCCCGTGCTGGTCCGCAGCGGTCGCGAGATGGCGGCGCTGGCCGGCGGCAACCCGTACGCGGCCGGCGAGGACGACCCGACGAAGCTGCACGTGACCTTCCTCGCCACCGCGCCGGCGGTGCCGGCGGTCGCCGGGCTCACCGTGCCCGGCGGCGAGAACGTCGCGTTCACCGTCACCGGCCGGGAGGTGTTCCTCCATTACCCGGACGGCGGCTACGGCCGGTCGAAGTTCACGAACAACTATCTGGAGAAGCGCCTCGGCGTCGTGGCGACCACCCGCAACTGGCGCTCGGTACGCGCGCTCGCCGACCTGGCGGCGTAACGGTTCGGCCACGGGTGCCGGCCGGCCGCCAACCGCCGTGACGGCCCAGGAGGTTTCCCTCTCGACCGACGAAGGGAGCCTCCGTGTCGCCACGACCCACCGTGGGCATCGCCTGCCTGGCGCTGCTGCTGAGCGCCTGCGCGACGGGCACCACCGCCGCCCCACCGGCCGAGCCGGAACCGCCGGCCAGCGCACCGGTCAAGGTGGACGGCTCCGAGTTCGACGGGCCGGCCCTGACCGGGTGACGCTGGCTGCACGAGGCCGAGGGCGGCCGGAACGACCTGCTGCGGCACGACGTCGACCGGGCCCAGGCCGGCGCGCTGCACGTCGAGCCGAAGGTCAGCGCCTGGTTCGAGCGGCTCCAGGCGCCGTACCTGTTCCAGGAGCGCGTCGGGGACGTACTCATGGTGGCCCGGGTCCGCGCGGCCGGCCGCAACAGCGACGTGCCGGGCAAGCCGTACTCGCTGGCGGGCCTGATGCTGCGGGTGCCCGGCGCGGACCGGGCCGACTGGGTCTTCATCACCACCGGCACCGGCGTTGGCGGCCGGCCGCAGCTCGAGGTCAAGACCACCCGCAACGGCCAGTCGCGGCTACGGCTGCTGCCCGGCGCGGCCGGCTGGGTCGAACTGGCGCTCGCCCGGGTCGGCGGCGCGGTGGTGAGCCTCTACCGGTTGCCCGGCCAGACCTGGCGGGTGGGCGCCCGCTACGACCGCGCCGACCTGCCCGAGCGGTTGCAGTGGGGGATCAACGCCTACACCAGCTGGACCTCCGACACCCCCGCCCCGGACCTGAAGGCGGACGTCGACTGGGTGCGCTTCTACCGGCCCGGCATCCCGAGCGCGTGGATCCACAGCGCCGACGGGTACCGGCCGGACGAGGACCTCGTCCGGCACCTGGTGCCCGCGGACCTGGCGGGCTGACCGGCGGGGAATCATGGGTGAGAGACCGCGCCCGACCGGGTAGGGCCTCTGCTGACCGCGTCACGCGCCGGAGCACCACGCGTGACCCCCCGAAGACGGCGTGAGGAGCCCGCAGTGGCCAGCACCATCCCCGACATCTCCCTGAACGACGGCAACACCATCCCGCAGCTCGGGTTCGGCGTGTTCCAGATCCCGCCCGCCGAGACGGTGCGGGCGGTGCGGACCGCCCTGGACGTGGGCTACCGGCACATCGACACCGCCCAGATGTACGGCAACGAGGCCGAGGTGGGTCAGGCGGTCCGCGAATCGGGGCTGGACCGCGGGGAGGTCTTCATCACCAGCAAGCTCAACAACCCCTTCCACCGGCCCGACGACGCGCGCCGGGCGTTCGAGTCCACGCTGGCCGAGCTGAGGACGGACCACGTCGACCTGTTCCTCATCCACTGGCCCCTGCCCACCCGGTACGACGGCGACTTCGTCTCGACCTGGCGGACCCTGGAGGAGTTCCGGCGCGACGGCCGGGCCCGCTCGATCGGGGTGTCGAACTTCCAGGTGGCGCACCTGGAACGGCTGGCGGCCGAGACGGAGACGGTGCCGGCGGTGAACCAGATCGAAGTGCACCCGTACTTCGGCAACGAGGAGGTCCGCGCGTACGACCGGGCGCACAACATCCTGACCGAGGCGTGGGCGCCGATCGCGCAGGGCCGGGTGCTCGACGACCCGACCCTGGTCGACCTCGCCGAGGAGCTGGGACGGACGGTGGCGCAGGTGGTGTTGCGCTGGCACGTGCAGCGCGGCGACATCGTCTTCCCGAAGTCCGTCACCCCGAAGCGGATCGAGGAGAACTTCCAGATCTTCGACTTCGAGCTGGACGACACGGCGATGGAGCGGATCACGACCCTGGACAAGGGGGAGGCCGGGCGGCAGGGCCCGAACCCTGACACCTTCGACTACATCCCGGCCTGAGCCGCCTTCGTCGACCCACTAGCCGAGGTCTGCCCGCCAGTCGTTGACCCGCATCGTGCTGCCCGGCGGGTACTCGAACTCCGTCGGCCCGAGCAGCAGGAACCCGGCCCGCCGGCAGACCGCGTTGGAGGCCGGGTTGTCGACCGACGGGTAGGCGTGCGCGTAGCGCCGGGTCCGCCGGGCGCGGGCCACGTCGAGCAGCGCGCGCACCGCGCCGGTCGCCACCCCCCTCCCCTGGTACGCGGACAGCACCGCCCACCCCGTCTCGTAGACCGGCTCGCCGTGCCACTCCCGTTCCCAGTAGCCCACGCTGCCGGCCTTCGCACCGTCCGGCAGCACGATCACGTACATGCCGCCGCCACCGGTGTCGGCGAGCCGCGCGTACCGGTCGTTGCGGGCGACCACCTGCTCGTCGGTCTCCGGCCCGCCGGTGTGCCGCCGGATTTCCGGCGCGTTGAGTTGCCGCAGCAGGTCGAGGTCGTCGACCTGCCACGGCACGATGCGCATCCCCTCCACCATCCACCCAGTGGAGCACCTGCCTCCGACAGTCCGGCCCGCCAGATCGGATCTGGCGGGTCGTCTGGCGCCTCCGAGGTGAGAGGAGGACGCCATGACGCCGCTGCACGTCGCCGTGATCGTCGGCAGCACCCGGGAGGGGCGGGCCGGCAAGGAGGTCGCCCGCTGGTTCGTCGCCCGGGCGCGGCAGCGGTCCGGGCTCGCGGTGACCGTCCTTGACCTGGTCGACTACGATTTCCCGGCCAGCTGGCCGGCGGAGGCGACCCCGGCCATGCGGTCCTTCACGGCGGCGGTGGGTCAGGCGGAGGCTTTCGTCGTGGTCACCCCCGAGTACAACCACAGCTTCCCGGCGTCGTTGAAACAGGCGATCGACTACGCGTACGACGAGTGGCAGGCGAAGCCGGTCGGTTTCGTGTCGTACGGATGCGGTTCCCTGGGTCTGCACGCGGTGGACCAGCTCCGCACGGTCTTCACCGCGCTGCACGCCATGACCGTCCGGGACGTCGTCGGCGTCGACCTGCTCTGTGGCCGGCCCGCCCCGCCGGCGGAGGACCGGCTCGGCCGGGACGCCGCCGTCCTGCTCGACCAGCTCGCCTGGTGGGGCCTGGCGCTGCGGGAGGCCCGAGCGGCCCGCCCGTACGTCTCCTGAAGATCGAAGAAAGGTAGAGATCATGAGTACGCGCACCACCGGCCTGGCCGTGGAGGCCGAAGGCCTGCGCAAGGCGTTCGGGGAGACCCGGGCGCTCGACGGCCTCGACCTGCAGGTCCCGGCGGGCACCGTCTACGGCGTGCTCGGCCCCAACGGCGCGGGCAAGACCACCGCCGTGAAGGTGCTGGCGACGCTGCTGCGCCCGGACGGCGGGCGGGCCCGCGTGTTCGGCCACGACGTGGTCGCCGACGCCGACGCGGTCCGGTCCCGGGTGAGCCTGACCGGCCAGTACGCCTCGGTCGACGAGGACCTGACCGGGATGGAGAACCTGGTGCTCCTGGGCCGGCTGCTCGGCCTGCGCAAGCCGGCCGCGCGGGAGCGGGCGGATAGCCTGCTCGCCGCTTTCGGGCTGACCGAGGCGGCCGGGCGGCAGGTCAAGAAGTACTCCGGCGGCATGCGGCGGCGCCTCGACATCGCGGCGAGCATCCTCAACACGCCGGACCTGCTGTTCCTGGACGAGCCGACGACCGGGCTGGACCCGCGCAGTCGCAACCAGGTGTGGGAGATCGTCCGGGCGGTCGTGGCGCACGGCACCACGGTGCTGCTGACCACGCAGTACCTGGACGAGGCCGACCAGTTGGCCGGCCGCATCGCGGTCGTCGACCACGGCCGGGTGATCGCGGAGGGCACCCCGGGCGAGCTGAAGTCGTCGGTCGGCTCCGGCACCGTCCACCTGCGCCTGCGCGACGCCGGCCGGCGGCCGGAGGCCGAGAAGGTGCTCGTCGCGGCTCTCGGCGTGCCGGTGCAGCTGGAGCCGGACCCGGTCGCGCTGACCGCACGGGTCGGCGGCGAGGGCTCCGACCTCGCCGCCAGCGAGCAGGCCGCCCGCGCCCTGGCCGACCTGGCCCGCGCCGGCATCGTCGTCGACGACTTCTCCCTCGGCCAGCCGAGCCTGGACGAGGTCTTCCTGGCCCTGACCGACCACCCCGCCACCCCGGCCGACGAGCGGGACGAGCAGCTGGAGGCAGCCCGATGAGCGACACCACCACCGCCACCACCGAGCGGGCCCCGTCCGTCTACGTCCCGTCGACCGAGGCGCTGGCGACCGTCCTCGCGCCCGGAGCACGACCGCCGAGGCCCAGCGCGCTGTCGGCGTCGCTGACCTTCGGCTGGCGGGCGCTGCTGAAGATCAAGCACGTCCCCGAGCAGCTGTTCGACGTGACGGCGTTCCCGATCATCATGGTGCTGATGTTCACGTACCTGTTCGGCGGCGCCCTCGCCGACAGCCCGCGTGACTACCTGCAGTTCTTCCTGCCCGGCATCATGGTCACCAGCGTCGTGATGATCACCATGTACACGGGGCTCGGGCTCAACAACGACATCGAGAAGGGCGTCTTCGACCGGATCCGCACCCTGCCGGTGTGGCGGCCGGCGGCCCTGGTCGGGATGATCTTCGGCGACGTGCTGCGCTACATCCTCGCCGCCGTGGTCATCCTCGGCGTCGGGCTGGTGCTGGGCTTCCGTCCGGACGGTGGCGTGCTCGGCGTGGTCGCCGGGATCGGCCTGCTGGTGGTGTTCTCGTTCGCGTTCTCCTGGGTCTGGACGTTCTTCGGCCTGACCCTGCGCAGCGAGAAGTCGGTGATGGGGGTCAGCATGATGGTGCTGTTCCCGCTGACCTTCCTCAGCAACGTCTTCGTCGAGCCGGCCACGATGCCCGGCTGGCTGCAGGCGTTCGTGAAGGTCAACCCGATCACGCACCTGGTGGCCGCGGTCCGCTCGGTGATGTCCGGCTCGTCGGACCCGACGAACACGATGTGGCTGCTGCTGTGGAGCGCCGGCTTCGTCGTCGTCTTCGGCACGCTGACCATGCGCCGCTACAACCGCCGCTGACCCGACTAGCTTCCGGGCGCCGCCACGTTCTCGTGGCGGCGCCCGCGCCGTGCCGGGCCGCCGCACCCACCATGTTGATCATGAAGTTATCGGGCTGCGCGCCGGCGTGTCGCCCCGACAACTTCATGATCAACCCGTGTCTGAGTGGGTGGACCGCGGGGGTGGGGGTGGGTGGGTTAGAGGTGCCAGGGGACTGGGGTGGGTGGTTGGTAGCGGCAGTTGTTGCCGGTCGAGACGGTGTCGCGCAGGTGGGCGGCGAGGGCCGGGTGCCGCTCGTCGAGGCGGCGCAGCGTGTCCCGGATACGGGCGGTGACCGCCTTGCGGGCCCGTTCGGCCTGGTCGCCGAGGCGCCGGCTGCGGCCCGCCAGGCCGGCCGCCGTGCGTAGCTCGTCGAGGAGGGCGGCCCGTTCCGCGTCGAGGCCGGCCGCACGGCGGTCGTCGCCCCGGGCGGCGGCCCGGTCGATCTCATCGTCCAGCCGCTCCAGGTGGCGCCGGTATCGGGCCTTTGCCTCGTCGTCGAGCACCGGATCGGCGCCGAGCCGGTGCGCGGCAACCAGTTCCGGCCCGGCGGCCGGGTCGAGCAGCTCGACGGCGGGGATGTCGACGCCCGGCCGGCTCAGCAGCAGGCGCAGGTCGTGCAAACCCTTGGCGTCCGGCAGGTGCGCGGTCACGCCGCCGTAGACCAGCCGCCACACGTCACCGTCGCGGCGGAACTCGTTCGCCACCGGGTGCCCGCCTACGGAGGGTGCCAACGCGCCGCCGGGAACGGCCGCCGCACCCGGTTCACCGGCGACGGTCACGCCGTCCGGCCCGCCGGGAACGGTCACGCCCGTCCCGGGCGAGGACGGCTGGGCCGCGCCGAGGCGGTGCAACACCTGGGCCATGCCGAGCGCGGCGGCCTCGCGTACCGTGTCGGCCCGGACAGTGGCTGCGGCCGCCGCGTCGCCGGGGCGGTCGCGACCGGTAAGCGCCGCCACCAGGCCGGTGCGGGCGAGCAGTGACCAGGGCCGGGAGCCCATCCGGTCGGCGGCCTCGCAGGCCGCGGTGAAGCCGGCGACCGCCTCGTCCCACCGCTGCTGGGCGGCGTCGACGCCGGCCAGCCAATGGTCCACCGGCCCGGCGATGTCGCAGCCGAACAGCGCTGCCAGCCACTGCCCCCGGTACGGCGTCAACGCCTCGCGGGCCTGGGCGCAGCGCTCCTCGTCGCCGGTCAGGGCGGCGACCTGCGCCCGCAGCCGCAGCCAGAGCGGCGACACCGGCGCCGGGTACGACGTCCCGGCCGCCTCGATACCTTCGACCAGGCGCACGGCCGCGTCCCGGTCACCGCGCTCGGCGGCGTTGAGCCCGCGGATGAGCTCGACGTAGTTGTGATCGGTGCGGTCCAGGCCGTGCAGCAGCGCTTCGAGCTCGCCGGAGCGACCCTGCAGGAGCAGCCGAGCCCAACGCAGGTGGTGGCCGATGTAGACGTGGTCCGAGTCGCCCCAGTCGGTGAAGTCCAGCTTCCCGAAGTACGCGTCGGCAGCGGCGAAGTCACCGCGGAAGGCGGCGATGATGCCGCCGTCGGCGGCGACGGCCAACTGGTGCCGGGCGATGTCGCTGTCCTGGCCTGCCGCGACGAAGGTCGCGTGCTCGTGCAGGTAGTGCGGGTCGCCCAGCTCCAGGAGGGCCACCCAGCGCAGCGACGTGGCCCACAGCTCGGTCTCCCGGTCACCGACCCGGCGGGCCACCTGACGGATCTCGGCGCAGAGCTGGGCCCGGTCGGCGGCGGTGCCCGGCCCCCACGTGGTGTCGTGGCGGGCCCACAGGCTGAAGGTCAACGCCTCGTCGTCCCGCCCGCGCCGCGCGAGCGTCTCGGTGGCGGTGATCAGGTCGGCCACCAGCGTCCCCGTGGGCGCCTCGTCCTCGGGCTCGCCGATCAACCGCCGGTACGCCTCCCGGAGCAGCTCGCCCGCGCTCGCCAGGTGCCCGACGGGCGTCCAGTGCTGGCGGTGCAGGGTGAGGGCGACCCGGGCCAGCACCGCCGGATCGTCCACTGACCGGGCCAGGTCGGCGGCCTCGGCGAGGAGTTTTCGCGCCTCCTCCTGCCCGCCGGTGTGGAAGCACTGCCCGGCCAGCTCCACCATGATCTTGACCCGTTGCGTCGGGTCCTCGGTGACCTCCAGCGCCCGCCGGAAGTGGACCGCCGACTCGTCCATGGCGAGCCGCCCGCCCGCGGTCCGAGCGGCGGTCACCAGCAGGTCGGACACGCGGGACGGGTCCAGCTCCCCGGCGCCGAGCCAGGCGTGGCGAGCCAGGTCGGCCGGAATGAGCCGCTCGGCGAGGGCCGGCTCGCGGTCGGCGGCCCGCACCACCGCCGCGTGCCGGGTCCGGCGCTCGGCGTCGTCCAGCCCGTCGTAGAGGGTCTCGCGGACCAGATCGTGGGCGAACGCGAACCGCCCACCGCCGCGGGCGACCACGAGGCGGGCGGTGACGGCCCGGTCGAGGAGCCGGTCGACCTGCGCGGCGGGCGTGCCCGCGCAGGCGGCGAGGACGGACCGGTGGAACTCCCGGCCCAGCACCGCGGCGACGGTGAGCGCCTCGACGACCGCGTCGGGAAGCTGGGCGAGCCGGCGGCGCACCGCTTCCCGTACGCCGGGGGCGACCAGGTCGACGCTGCCGTCGACCCGCCACAGCCGGGCGGTCTGCTCGACGAAGAACGGGTTGCCGCCGGTGCGCCGGTGCACCTCGTCGACCAGGGCCCGGTCCGGCTCGTGCCCGGCGATCCGCTCCATCAACGCGCCCACCTCGTCCCGGCCCAGGCCGGTGAGGGTGACCGTGCTGGCCTTCGCCGTCAACGGCATCAGCAGCGGGCGGAGCGGATGGTCGGCCGCCTCCACCTCGGCGTCCCGGTAGGTGCCGACGAGCAGCAGCCGTTCGAACCAGGTGTGCTGGGCGACGAACCCCAGCAGCCGCATCGAGGCCGGATCGGCCCAGTGCAGGTCGTCGAGGACGACCACGACCGGGCGGCGCTGGGAGACCGCGACGAGCGCGGTGGTGACCGCGTCGTAGAGGGCGAACGCCTCCTCATCGCCGCCGTCGAGGCCCGGACTGTCGCCGTCGAGGCCCGGACTGTCGCCGTCGAGGCCCGGGCTGTCGGTGCTCAGGCCCGGGCTGTCGGTGCTCAGGCCCGGCCGGGCGCCGTCGGCGCGTAGCGGTGCCTCGCCGAGCAGGGCGGCGAGACCGGGCGCGGCGGCGGTCGACGCCTGCGCCCAGGCCTCCGGTGCGCGGCGCAGCCCACGCACGACCTGGACCCAGGGCCAGTAGCCCGGGGCGCTGTCGGAATCCCAGCAGGCGGCGCCGAGCACCAGGGCACCCCGCTGCCGGGCCTCCTCGGCCAGCGCGGTGACCAGCGTCGTCTTGCCGATGCCCGGCTCCCCCGTCACCAGGACGAGACCGCCGTGGCTGGCCAGCGCCCGGTCGAGGTCGGCGCGCAGCAGACCGGCGGGGTGTTCCCGCCCGATGATGGCCTCGACGCTCCGCGGCTGCATGACCCTCCGCACGGTAGTCGAACCGTACGACACGACGCGCCGGACTTTCCGCGACCGCACCGGCGACCGGCCGGCGACGGCGAGACGGGCATCGATGATCCTGGCGGGCGTGGCCTAGGATCACTGCGACGTAGTCGCGTGAATACCGGGGGCTGAGGGTGACGTCGACCGATCCGTCCGGAATGGACAAGACACTGTCGGACACGCTGCGCGCGTTGAACGCCTACCAGTCCGCCGTGCAGGACGGGGACGGGTCGCCGGTCGAGGGGCACGGCGAGGCGGCCGACGGCCTGGTCCGGGCCCGCACCGAACTGCCCGGCCGGGTGGCCGCGCTCGAGGTCGATCCACGCCTGCTGCGGCTCGACCTGGCGACGCTGACCGAGCACATCGTCGCCGCGGTCAACGCCGCGCTGGAGGATCTCCAGCGTTCGGCGCCGGCCGCCGCCGGCCCGGTCGACCTCGGTGAGCTGGGCCGGCAGCTGACGACGCTCCAGCAGGACGCCGCGCGGCAGTTCAGCACGTTCGTCAGCGGCCTGGCCGCCGCGCAGGACCGGCTCGGCCGCCGGGGCGGGTGACGGCGGTGCAGATCGACACGGAGGGTCTCGCGTCCGCCGCCGAGGGGATGGGGTCCGCGGCCACCAGCTTCGCCGACCGGCTCAACGCCTTCCAGGCCCGGGTCGCCGCGATCGGTCCGGTGTTCGGCGACGACGAGACGGGCTCGATCCTCGGCGTCGCGTACGAGGAGGCGTCGAGCTTCGTCTTCGAGGTGCTCGCCGAGGCGCTCGAGGAGATCGGCTTCGCCGGCGAGGATCTGTCCGCGATGGCGCAGGCCCACGAGGTGAACGAGGCCGACAACACCGACCTGTTCAACGGGATCCTGGGACGACTCGGGGGGTGACGGCGTGGGGATGCAGTTACCGGGCGAGCTGATCACACTGCTGGACATCCTCGGCTACACGTGGCCGGCCTCGGACGAGGAGAAGCTCTTCGAGCTGGGCCAGGCCTGGGTCGACTTCAGCAGCGACATCGCCGGTTTCGTGGACGCGGCCGGCGCCTCGGCCGCCGCCGTGCTGGGTGGCAACGAGGGCAAGGACATCGACGCGTTCCGGGACTGGTGGTCCGGCGCGGAGAGCCCGCTCGCCAGCCTGCTCAGCAACGTCGACGGGTCGGTGATCGGCGGTGCGGGGCTGATCATCTGCGCCGCGATCGTGCTGGCTTTGAAGATCGCCGTGATCGTGCAGCTGACCATCCTGGCGATCCAGATCGCGCAGGCGATCGCCACCGCGGCTCCGACGTTCGGCGCGTCGCTGCTGGAGATACCGGTGTTCCAGGCGATCTCCCGCACCATCGTCGGCAACCTGATCCAGGAGTGCGTCTGGCGGTTGATCAGTGGGTAGGAACCGGGGCGGAAAGCTCGCCGCGAAGTTCGCCCGCGAGTGGGTCCGCCCGGTCAAGAAGGTCAAGCGCCGGCGGCGGGGTGACCCGGACGCCCGGCCCACCCGCAACGCGTCCCCCGCCCGGCAGGCGTCCTGGCGCGCCCGCCGGGAGGCCGACCGGCAGCAGGCCAACGGCCGTACCAACGGCACCGCCGAGGCGGTGACCACCGCCGACGGTCGGCACACCGAGGTGTCGGTGAGCGAGCACCCGAACAACATCTACCCGCCGCACCGCGAGGTGTCCCGGGTCCTCGACAGCGTGCCGCCGAACCTCCGCGCGCCCTGGCACGGCAACTGCGCGTTGCCGCAGTCGTTGTCGCGGCTGCTCGACCAGGGCATCGACCCACGCGGCGGTGCGATCGGGTCGGCCCGGATCCGGGCCCCCGGCAACCCCGCCCACGGCAGCCACAATCCGTGCTGCAACAGTTGTATCTCGTTGCGGAACGCATTCGACCTCAGGGAGGCGCTGTGAGGCCCGACGACCGGGACCTGCCGCCGCGGGTGACCCAGGCGCTCAAGGCGGCCGGCTGGAACCCGCGCCGGCGGGTGGATGTCAGCGAGTGGGAGTCCGCCCTCGCTCCCGAGGGGTTCGCGATGCACGCCCCCGCCCGCGCGTTCCTCACCGAGTTCGGCGGGCTGGCCGTGCCGGTGAGCGGTCCGGGCCGGGACCACGCGCGCATCGGCGTACGGCTCGATCCGGCGCTGTGCATCGGCCAGAAGAAGTGGTTCGACAGCTTGGACGCGCCGACGGCCGGCCAGCTGTATCCGTTGGGCGAGGAGTACGACGGGCACGCCAGCCTGGCGATGGACGTGGACGGCACGATCCACATGATCTTCAACGATCAGGTCAAGCGGATCGGCCCCGGCGCGACCGGCCTGGCCCGGCTGCTGGAGGGCGAGGAGGCCCCGGCCCAGGAGTGAAACGGGCAGTACCCGTGATGCCGCCGGCATCGCGGTGTCCGGGACCAGCGGATACCGCGATGGCGGCGGCATCGTCGCGTCCGGGAGCGGCAACGCGGAGCGCCCCGACCTCATTGTTACCTAACCTTCCCTGTGAGCTACAGTTAGGGAACGATGGGGAGTGACATGTACTCGGTTGAGCAGGTCGCGGAGCGGCTCGGCCTGCACGTGCGGACCGTCCGGGGTTACATCCGGTCGGGACGGCTGCGGGCGGTGCGGATCGGCAAGCAGTACCGGATCGCGGAGCGCGACCTGGCGGCGCTGACCGGTGCCGGCGAGCCGACCGCACCCGCCGGGCCGGTCGAGGTGTCGAGCATCGTGCGGATCGACGGTGTCGACCGGGCCGCCGCCGACCGGCTGGGCACGCTCGTGCAGGCCGGGGCGGCGACCCGGCACGACCCCGGACCGCCGTTGAGCCTGCAGACCATGTACGACGACGAACGGAACCGGCTGACCCTGGTGATCCTCGGCGGCCCGACCGCCACGGCCGACCTGCTGCGGCTGGTCGACTCCGTGCTGGACGGGGTGCGGGGCCATGGGTGACGCCGCGACGGACGGGAGTAGTGGACCGGTGAGCGACGACATCCAGGAGCTGGCCGGCGTGGGGGTGCTGGTGCTCGACCCGGCGGGGCCGGTGATCGCCACCGAGCAGGACGCGCTCGACCTGATCGGGGCGGCGTTCCTCGGCGCGCAGGTGGTGGCCGTGCCGGCGAGCCGGCTCGACGCGCGCTTCTTCACGCTCGGCAATCGGTTCGCCGGGGAGGTCATGCAGAAGTTCGTGAACTACCGGCTGCGATTGGCAATCATCGGCGACATCTCGGCACACCTGGCGGAGTCGTCGGCGCTGCGGGCGCTGGTACACGAGTCGAACAAGGGCGGGCACATCTGGTTCCTGCCCGACCTCGACGCCTTGGACGAACGCCTGCGCAGCGCGGCGTGACCCTCCCCTACGGCGAACCCAGGTGGGGCGGCCAGCGGTCGTGGAAGAGCGCCAGCTCCACCTCCTCCGGCTCGATGCCCTGCCGCTGGGCCTGCTCGCCGGCCCAGCGCAGGTAGGCGAGCCACTCCTCGGAGAGCCACGCGGACGGACGGCTCACCCCGGCCGCCGGCGGCAGCCGCCGGGCCACGACGCTGTCGAGGATGAGCGGTTGGAGCCCACCGGTGCCGCGCCGGTAGCCGGCGAAGTAGAGCAGCTTGGTGAAGAAGGCCGGGCCGAGCCGGGGCAGCCGCGACTCCCTCGGATCCCGCAGGCGCCGGTAGGCGGTACGAAGCACCTCCTCGTCGAGGACCGGTGCCCGCAGCGGGTCGAGGGCGTGTGCCAGCCGGGTGCCGTCCGGGTCGCCGTCGAGGGAGCGCGCGGTGCGCCAGGGGCCGTAGCCGATCGGGCCGTACCCCCACATCAGCACCGCGCTCAGCAGTTGGCGCGGTGTCGCGTCGCCCTGCCGCCATGCGTCAGCCACGGCGAACACGTCCTGCCGCCACACCACTCCGGCCTGCGGGAAGCCGCCGGGCCAGGCGTCCGGAGGTAGCGCGGGACGCCACCGGTCGATGTGGACGGTGATGCCGGCCAGCTCGCCGGGCAGCGCGTCGGGCATGGTCACGCTCATCAGGGCCTCCTCGTCGCCAGCGGCGGACCAGGGCCCTACCCGCACCCGATCCGGCTGATCCGGACGTTATCGACGCATCCGCTCGCCGCGCCGTCCCGGAACGGGATATCGCGGTATCAGTCGGCTGGACCGGGTCGTCCGGGGACGGCGGCGGATGCGTACCGGCTGCCGTACCGGGTACGCGCGGCCCATGGGTAGCCACAAGCCGAACAAGCATGATCCTGGCGGCGAGTCGGCGCGCGGACGGCGGCATCCAGGCAGCGGCGCGCCGGGCCGGCAGGGCTCGCCCGTCGAGCACGGGCCGGACCAGCGGCGCCGACGGACCGCGACCGGCACCTCGGGCACCGAGCGCGACCACGGTCGCGCCAAGGTCGAGGGTGCTGCCCGCGTCCAGCGGCAGGGAACGCGTTGAGCGGCCGCGACAGCGTCTGGGGAGGGTCGAGATGGCGAAGTTCCTGCTGAAGTCGACCTACACGGTCGACGGCATGAAGGGGCTCAGCAAGGACGGCGGCAGCAAGCGGGCCGACGTCGTACGCAAGATGGTCGAGAACGCCGGCGGGACGCTGGAGTCGTTCCACTTCGGCTTCGGCGGCGACGACACGTACGTGCTGTGTGACCTGCCGGACCACAAGACCGCCGCCGGGTTGGCGATCGACATCCGGGCGGCGGGCGGCCTGGACACGCGGGTCACGCCGGTGCTGACGCCGGACGAGGTCGACGATGCGGTGGGACAGCGGATCTCGTACACGCCGCCCGGCATCTGACCCCCACCGGGGGTGCCAACGCTCCGGACGCCGCGAGGCCGCCGGGAGATACCGGCGGCCTCGCTGGCTCGGAATCAGTGAACGACCACCGGCGTCTTCGGCTGTTCCCCCGGCCCGCCCGGCTGGTCGTCCAGCAGGTGCGACCGCTCACGCCGCCTCGGCAGCAGCGCGGCCGGGATGAACGTCAGCACGACCAGGGCGAACGCCACCCAGAACGTCGAGGCGAAGGAGCCGGCGGCGAAGTCCAGCCCCCGCTCGATCAGCGACGGGTCCGGAACCTGCTGGGCCAGCTCCGGCCGCTGCTGGGCGGCGATGGCCAGCCCGGCCTCGGTGACCGGGTTGCCGTCCGGGTCGGTCACGCCGGGGATGACCCGGGAGCCGTTCAGCTCGTTGGTGAGGATCACCGACATCACGGCGGCACCGACCGAGCCGCCGATCTGCTGGAGGATGTTCACGAGCGTGGAGCCGCGGGCCACCTCGTGACCGGTCAGGGTCCGCAGCGCCGACGTCATGATCGGCATCATCGTGCCGCCCATGCCCAGGCCCATGACGAACAGCGAACCGCACAGCAGCACGTACGACGTGTCCGCGTCGAGCTGGGTGAAGGTGAACAGGCCGGCGACGATCAGCAGCAGCGCGAACGGCACGGTGCGGCCGACCGGCACCTTGTCGGCGAGCGTGCCGGCGATCGGCATGGTGACCATCGCCCCGAGGCCCTGCGGCGCCATCAGCAGGCCGGCGTGCAGGGTGGACTCGCCGCGCACCTGGAGGAAGTAGCTCGGGAACAGCAGGCCGGCGCCCATGAACGCGATGATGAAGACGAACAGGGTCACCGCGGCGACCGTCAGCCTGCGGTTGCGGAACAGCCGCAGGTCGAGCAGCGGGTGCTTCGGCTTGAAGGAGTAGAGGACGAACGCCACCACGAGCGCGGCGCCGACCAGCATGGGCACCCAGACCTTCGGGTCGGCGAACGTGCCGGTCTCGGGCAGCGTCGAGACGCCGTACAGGAAGAGAGCGAGGCCGGGCGAGAGCATCAGCATGCCGAGGAAGTCGAACGACTCCGACGGTTCCGGGTTGTCCTTCGGGAGGGCCAGCTGCGCGTACACCAGCGCGACGACGCCGATCGGCAGGTTGATCAGGAAGATCCAGTGCCAGCTCGCCGTGTCGATCAGCCAGCCGCCCAGGATCGGGCCGCTGATCGGGCCGAGCAGCATCGGGATGCCGAGGACGGCCATCAGCCGGCCGATGCGGTGCGGGCCGGCCGCCCGGGTCATGATCGCCATGCCGATCGGCATGAGCATGCCGCCGCCGAGGCCCTGGAGCACCCGGTACGCGATCAGCTCACCGATGGTGTCGGCGGTGGCGCACAGGCCGGACCCGATCGTGAACAGCGCCAGCGCGATCATGTAGAGCCGTTTGGTGCCGAACCGGTCGGCGGCCCACCCGCTGAGCGGGATGACCGTGGCCAGGGCAAGCGTGTAGCCGGTCATCGTCCACGCCACCCGGGCGTAGGTGGCGTCGAACTCGCTCTGGAAGGTCGGCAGCGCGACGCTGACCACCGTCACGTCGAGGATCGACATGATCGCGCCGAGCACGACGACGCCGGCCACCTTGAGCACCGCGGCGTCGAGCTTGTCCGATGTCGGAACAGGCTGCGATGCCGCGACGGATTGCTGTGTCACGAAGTCTCCTGAAGTCGGATCGACCGAACGGATGAGGGGTGGTGGCACCCCGGCGCCTGCCGGTTGGCGGGAACGGCACGAGGTAGGAGCGAAGCCCGCAGGGCAGAGTAGCCCTCGCCACCGACACCTCGCCGCCGCTTTAGCGGCAGGCAGAGTCGGTTGTGAGGACCACCACGGCCGCGCCGGTGGCCGGCACGCCGGTGACGGTACGAACGGTGCGGACGTGACGGGCGCGTCAACTCCGGTTGACAGCGTTTGCGTCGTCAACGTACGTTGACAGAACGCTCCTCTCCCGCAAGGAGGAATCCGGCGATGACCACGACCACCCTGATCCCCGCGGCCACACCGCCCGCTCCCCGACCGGGCCGCCTGACGAGGGCGCTCCTGCTCTGCGGCATCGTCGCCGGCCCGCTGTTCGTCCTCGCGTTCCTGGTCGACGGCGCCCTCCGCGACGACTACGACCCGCTGCGACACCCGATCAGCTCGCTCTCCCTCGGCGAGCGCGGCTGGACCCAGACGGTCAACTTCCTGGTGTACGGCGCGCTCACCCTCGCCTTCGCGGTCGGGGCGCGCCGCGTCCTCCGGCCGGGCCGGGCGGCGACCTGGGGGCCCCTGCTCATCGGGGTGTGGGCGATCAGCCTGATCGCCGCCGGCGCGTTCACCACCGACCCGGTCAGCGGCTACCCACCCGGCACCCCCGACCTGCCGGCCGGCTACAGCACGTCCGGCGCACTGCACGACGCGGCGGCGCTGATCGGGTTCCCGGCGCTGGTCGCCGCCACCTTCGTCCTCACCCGCCGGTTCGCCGGGCAGCGCCGGCGCGGCTGGGCGGCCTGGTCGGCGCTCATCGGGCTGGTCTTCCTGACCGGGTTCGTCGTCGCCAGCCTCGGCTTCGCCCAGGCCGCCGCTCTGGTCGACCTCGCCGGTCTCTACCAGCGCCTCACCGTGGGCACCGGCCTGCTCTGGCTCACCCTGCTCGCCGTCGATCTGCGCAACCGGGGCGGCAGGCCGGATTCGCTAAGCTGACGGGGCTTTTTATCCGAGGGACGAAACTGGTGCGCAGACGTGAGTGACGGTGCCGGGACCTACGACTTCGCCTCCATCCAGGACCGCTGGCGTCCGGTCTGGGACGGAACCCCGCTCTTCGAGGCGGCGGACGACGGCAGCCGGGAGCGTCGCTACCTGCTCGACATGTTCGCGTACCCGTCCGGGGACCTGCACATGGGCCACGCGGAGGCGTACGCCTTCGGTGACGCCCTCGCCCGCTACTGGGTCCAGCGCGGCTTCGACGTGCTGCATCCGGTCGGCTGGGACTCGTTCGGCCTGCCCGCGGAGAACGCGGCGATCAGGCGCGGTGAGCACCCCGCCGACTGGACGTACGCCAACATCGACACCCAGGCGGAGTCGTTCCGCCGGTACGGGGTCGCGTTCGACTGGCGGACCCGCCTGCACACCAGCGACCCCGAGTACTACCGCTGGACGCAGTGGCTGTTCCTGCGGTTCTACGACCGTGGCCTCGCGTACCGGCAGCGGTCGGCGGTCAACTGGTGTCCGGTCGACCAGACCGTCCTCGCCAACGAGCAGGTCATCGGCGGGCAGTGCGAGCGGTGCGGCGCCGAGGTCACCAAGCGCGAGCTGACCCAGTGGTTCTTCCGGATCACGCGGTACGCCGACCGGCTGCTCGACGACATGAAGCAGCTCGAGGGCGCCTGGCCGGACCGGGTGCTCGCCATGCAGCGCAACTGGATCGGCCGCTCGGTCGGCGCGTACCTGGACTTCCACGTCGACGGGTACCCGGAGCCGGTGTCCGTCTTCACCACCCGCCCCGACACGATCTTCGGCGCCACCTTCCTGGTCGTGGCGGCCGACTCCGCGCTCGCCGAGGAGCTGTGCGCCCCGGAGTGCCGGGCGGCGTTCGACGAGTACGTGGAGGCGACCCGCCGGGAGAGCGACATCGACCGAATGGCGGCGGACCGCACGAAGACCGGTGTGTTCCTCGGCCGGTACGCGGCGCATCCGTTCACCGGCGCGAAGATCCCGGTGTGGGCGAGCGACTACGTGCTCGCCGGCTACGGCACCGGCGCCATCATGGCGGTACCGGCTCACGACCAGCGCGACCTCGACTTCGCCCGCGGGTTCGACCTGCCCGTCGTCGCCATCACGGCCGAGGCGGACCCGGCCCGGACCGGCGTCGCCACCGCGGCGGAGGGCCCCCGGATCCACTCCGATCTCCTCGACGGGCTCGACCGGGAGGCCGCCACCGACCGCGTGGTGGCGGAGGTCGAGGCGCGGGCCTGCGGCCGGGCGGGCATCAACTACCGGCTGCGGGACTGGCTGATCTCCCGCCAGCGCTTCTGGGGCTGCCCGATCCCGATCGTCCACTGCCCGTCCTGCGGCGAGGTTCCCGTCCCCGACGACGAGCTTCCCGTACGCCTGCCGGACCTGCGCGGCGCCGCCCTCGCCCCGGCCGGCGTGTCACCGCTGGCGACCGCCCGGGAGTGGGCCGAGGTGCCCTGCCCGCGCTGCGGCGGCCCGGCCGAGCGGGACACCGACACCATGGACACCTTCGTCGACTCGTCGTGGTACTTCCTGCGCTACTGCTCGCCGAACTACACCGACGGTCCGTTCGACCCGGAGGCGGTGCGCCGCTGGCTGCCGGTGGCGCAGTACGTCGGCGGCGTCGAGCACGCCATCCTGCACCTGCTCTACGCGCGGTTCTTCACCAAGGTCCTGCAGGACATGGGCATGATCGACTTCAACGAGCCGTTCACGGCGCTGCTCAACCAGGGCCAGGTGATCCTGAACGGCGCGGCCATGTCGAAGTCCAAGGGCAACATGGTCAACCTCGGCGAGCAGATCGACACGTACGGGGTCGACGCGGTTCGTCTCACGATGGTCTTCGCCGGCCCGCCCGAGGACGACATCGACTGGGCCGACGTGTCGCCGTCGGGTTCGGTCCGCTTCCTGGCCCGGGCGCTGCGCCTGGCCGCTGACGTCACATCGGCGCCGGGAACCGACCCGGCGACCGGTGACGTGGCCATGCGCCGCGTCACGCACCGGCTGGTTGACGCGGTGACCACGCTGATCGAGGGCCACCGCTTCAACGTGGCCGTCGCGCGCACGATGGAGCTGGTCAACGCCGCCCGCAAGGCGATCGACAGCGGCCAGGGCGGCGACCCGGCCGTCCGGGAGGCGGTCGAGGCGGTCGCGGTGGTGCTGTCCCTGTTCACCCCGTACACCGCCGAGGAGATGTGGTCGCGCCTGGGCCACCGGCCGAGCGTCGCCCGTGCCGGTTGGCCGGCGGTCGATCCCGCCCTGGCGGCCGAGTCGACCACCGTCTGCGTCGTGCAGCTCAACGGCAAGGTGCGGCACCGGCTGGACGTGCCGGTGGACATCTCCGAGGAGGAGCTGACGCGGCGGGTGCTGGCGGACAGCGCGGTTTCCGCGCTGCTCGCGGACCGCCCGGTGACCCGGACGATCGTGCGCCCGCCAAGACTGGTGAACCTGCTAATCGGATGAGCTGAGCCCGGCCGGTCACCGGGCCGACGTGGACGACCGCCGGATCGGCGTCGGCGTCGGCGAAGCCGGCCGAACGGGCGGCCGCCCCTCACCGTCCGGCGGCGCAGACCAGATCCGCGGCGTGCGGCGGGACGGCGAGGCCGGCGGCGAAGACGTTGTCCGGGTCGTGGGCGGCCTTGATCCGCCGCAGCGCGGCCCAGTTCCGCGCGGTGAACGCGGTCGCCGTCCGTGCCGGGTCCGGCAGGAAGTTGAGGAAGCTGCTGCCCAGGCCGGCGCGGCGCAGCGCAGCCGCCGTACCCGGCGTCGGGACGGTGTCCAGCACGACCGACAGCGGCGCGTCGCGGTGCGCGGCGGCGCCGGAGTCCCGGGCGATTCGGCCACCCCAGTGCCGGATCTCCACGGTGGCGTCGGGCTCGGCCGCCAGCGCGGCCACCAGGTCGTCGTCGAGGACGCGCACCTGGTCGAAGGTACGGGCGAAGGTGCCGCCCATCGCCGCCCGCGGGTAGTCGACGACCCGTAGGCCGTCGTGGACGACCGGCCCGGCGGCGGCGAGCAGCGGCTCCAGTAGCGCCCGGCCCCGGTCGGGGTCGCCGGCGTACATCGCCTTCACCACGAGCGACCCGTCGCGGGTGAGCAGCAGCGCGGTGCTGAGCGCGTCGGGCACCCGCTCGATCCAGTCCCGGTAGTGGAGCAGCGTCTCGGCGGCCCGCTCCCGGCCGAAGGTGACCGCGCCGGCGTACACCCGGGTGATCGGGTAGAGGCGGAACTCCAGCTCGGTGACCACCCCGAACGAGCCACCGCCGCCGCGCAGCGCCCAGAACAGGTCCGGGTTGCGGTCCGCGTCGGCGATCCGCACCGTGCCGTCGGCGGTGACCACCCGGGCGCGCAGCACGCTGTCGGCGGCCAGGCCGTGCGCCCGGGCCAGCCAGCCCAGGCCGCCGCCGAGCGTGTAGCCGACCACGCCCACGTCCGGCGAGGAGCCGGAGAGCGGCGCGAGCCCGAACGGCGCCGCCGCGGCCAGCACGTCACCCCAGCGGGTGCCGGGCCCCACCCGGGCGACCCGCCGGTCCGGGTCGATCAGGACCGCCGACATCGCATCGGTACGCAGCAGCAGCGCGCCGTCGTGCGCGACGTGGGTCCCGTGGCCGGTGGCCTGCACGGCGAACGGCAGTTCGTGGTGGCGGGCGGCCAGCACCGCCCGGCGTACGTCCTCGGTGTGGGCGGCCCGGACGACCGCGGCCGGGCGCGGGTCCAGCGCGGGGTTGAGCGGGCGGCGGTGCTCGTCGTAGCCGGCGTCGCCGGGCAGCAGGAGCGGGCCGGCCGTCTGGAGTGCGAGTCGAATCGTCATGCCGGTCAGACCGTGGGGGGCGGCGGGACTCATCGGCGTGACGGCGATGAATTCCGCGCCGGTGGCCGGTCCTACCGGGGTGAGCACCTACGCGGTCATCTTCGCCGTGGCCGGGACGCTGACCCGCGCGGAGATCCCCGCCCTCTGCGCCGAACTGGCCGACGAGCTGCGCGGTGCGGGCCGGGGCGTGGTGGTCTGCGACGTTGCCGGGGTGCTCGGCGCGGACGTGGTCACCGTCGAGGCGCTGGCCCGGCTGTGCCTGACCGCGCGCCGGCACGGCTGGCGGCTGGTGGTCAGCGGCGCCGACGCGGGCCTGCTGGAACTCGCCGACCTGCTCGGCCTGGCGGGCGTGCTATTCCAGCCGGTCGGGCAGGCCGAACAGCGGGAAGAGCCGGGCGGTGTCGAGGAAGTTGTTGACCGCCGAGATCCGGCCGGCTGAGATCTCCAGCACGATAAGCGCCCACGGGTCGTGCCCGGAGCCGGTCAGGCTCGGACGGTACTGCCCGAACGCGGGCAGGCCGTTGGCCACCACCGGGACCAGGCGGGAGCCCCGGCAGCCGCTTCCGGTGCCGGCCATCCAGGCGGTGATGTCGTGGTGGCCGCGCAGCCACAGCGGCAGCGGCGGCATCGACAGCGTCCCGTCCTCGTGCAGCAGCGTGGTCAGCGCCCTCAGGTCGTACGCCTCGAAGGCGCGCACGTAGCGCGCGAGCAGCGCCTGCTGCTCCTCGTCGAGCGGTTGGTGGACCTCGGCGGCGGTGTCGGTGGCGGCGAGCGTGGCCCGCGCCCGCTGCAGGGCGCTGTTGACGCTCGCGACCGTCGTGCCGAGCAGCTCGGCGACCTCCTGGGCCGACCAGGCCAGCACCTCGCGCAGGATGAGCACGGCCCGCTGCCGCGGCGGCAGGTGCTGCAGGGCGGCGACGAACGCCAGCCGGACCGACTCCCGGCCGGCGATCACCTCGGCCGGGTCGCTGCCCTCGGGCAGGACCCGGGCATCCGGCGCCGGGCCCACCCAGATCTCCTCGGGGCGCGGCTCGCCCGGGTGGGTGGCCTCGCCCGACCCGGCGGGGCCCAGGTCCATCGGCCGGACCCGGCGCTGCGCGCTGGCGAGCATGTTCAGGCAGACGTTCGTCGCGATCCGGTAGAGCCAGGTGCGCAGCGCCGACCGGCCCTCGAACCGCTCGTAGCCGCGCCACGCCCGCACGAACGTGTCCTGCACGGCGTCCTCGGCCTCGAACGCCGAGCCGAGCATCCGGTAGCAGTAGCCGGTCAGCTCCGCCCGGTACGGCTCCAGGAGCGCCTCGATCGATGTGCTGGTCGCCACGTCACTCACGCCGCCAATCTAGCCCTCACCCCCGACACTTCCGGACGCCGGAAATTTCGTGCCGGCGGCGGCGATGAGTCCGCGGCGGCCGCCCGGTCAACAGGGCATCGCGACGAAGCAACCTGAGGAGACGGCGATGACCACGACCACCGACACCACCACCGGCCGGTACGCCGACGTCAACGGCGTCGAGCTGTACTACGAGACGCACGGCGCCGGGCACCCGATGATCCTGCTGCACGGCGGCCTCGGCTCGGGCGAGATGTTCGCGCCGATCCTGCCCACGCTCGCCGAGAAGCACCAGGTCATCCTCGTCGACCTGCAGGGGCACGGCCGCACCGCCGATGTCGACCGGCCGCTGGACGTCACGCTGATGGCCGACGACGTCGCCGCCCTGATCGACCACCTCGGCCTGGCGAAGCCCGACGTCGTCGGCTACTCCCTCGGTGGCGGGGTCGCGTTCCAGGTCGCCGTGCGCCATCCGGAGAAGGTGGGCCGCCTGGTGATGGCCTCGGCAAACGTCCGCCGCGACGCCATCTACCCGGAGATGCTCGCCCAGCAGGGCCAGGTCAGCGGCGCAGCCGCCGAGTTCATGAAGGAAACCCCGATGTACGAGCTGTACCAGCGGGTGGCGCCGCGCCCGGAGGACTTCCCCCGGCTGCTCGACAAGATCGGCGAGGCGATGGCCAGGGACTTCGACTACACGGAGCAGGTACGCGGCCTGCGGGTGCCGACGCTTGTAGTCGCCGCCGACGCCGACATGGCGCCGCCCAGCCACTACGTCGAGGTGTTCACGCTGCTCGACGGCGGGCTGCGCGACGGCGGCTGGGCCGGCGAGGGCCGGCCGGCGGGCGGCCACGCCCTGGCCATCCTGCCCGGGCTGACGCACTACGACCTCTTCGCCTCGCCGCTCTTCGCCGCGGTCACCCTCGCCTTCCTCGACCAGGAGAGCTGACCCGGGAGGCGTAGCCGGCTCCGAAGTGGGTACGCGCGGCCGGGCCCGGGGAGCGCGGAAGGCGGTGGCTACGTGGCGAAGTTCCTGTTCAAGGCGACCTACACCAGCCAGGGGATGGCAGGGCTGGGCAGGGAGGGCGGGACGGCGCGCGCCGAGATCGTCCGCGCTCTCGTCGAGAACTCCGGCGGGCGGGTGGAGACGCTGTACTACGCGTTCGGCGAGTACGACCTCTACGTGATCGGCGAGCTGCCGGATTACGTGACCGCCGCCGCCCTGGGCATCGCCGTCCGGGCGGCGGGCGGGGTCGAGGCGAGCGTCGTCCCGCTGATCGCGCCCGAGGAGATCGACGCAGCCACCCAGATGCCGGTGACGTACCAGCCGCCGGGCCGGTGACGCGGCTCCGGCCCGCCGGGACGGGGGGCGGGCCGGAGCCGCACCGTCAGCGGCGGCGCTCCCCCACCCGGTACGTGACCAGGTTCGGGTCGGCCCGCAGCTGCTTCTGGGTGAACTTGATGGTGTCCCAACCCTTGCCGGAGTACAGCCGGGTCTGGTCGGCGTACCAGGGCGAGTTCGGGTTCGCCGACTGCGAGTAGGTCAGGATCTGCCGCCCCGACGGCCCGTGGCGGCCCAGTTCGACGGCCATCACGAACGACGAGCCATGCCGGATCTTCGGGTAACCGACACCGGGCTCGAACACCCCGATGATCATGTTGAACACGCCGGCCTCGTGGCGCCCGCCGTGAATCGGGACGCGCTCGGCGCCGCGCGGCTCGGTCTGGACGTCGCCGAGGCGGGCGTCGAGCGGGATGCCGGCCAGCTTGCGGACGGCGTCGGCGAGGGCCGTGCGTACCCTCGGGTCGTCGACGGCGAGCCGGTTCGGCGTGGTGAGCGGCGCGGCCGGGTCGAACTGGTCGGCGAACCGAAGCCCGCCGGCCAGGACGAACTCGGTGAACAGGTGCGCGCCCCGGCTGCCCAGGTCGACCTTCAGGTCCCACCCGCGCAGCGCGGCGCAGGCGGCGGTCAGGTCGACGGTGGTGCCGTCGGAGGCGGTGGCGCTCGGCTGCGCCTCGCAGAGCTTCACCAGGTCGTCGCGGACCAGCTCGCCGCCGTACGCCCGGTTGCCGAACGTCACATCCCACAGCCGACCGGTGGTGAACCGCTTGCCGGGCAGCCCGTCGGTGCCGGCGAGCCGCTGCCGCACCTGGTGCAGGCCGAGCCGGGTCCGCAGGCTGCGCTCGGTCCGCTCGTTGCCGATGATGCGCGGGTAGCCCTCCAGCGGGCGGGCCGGGTTGGCCAGCCAGTAGCTGTCGTTGGAGTTGGTCACGTAGTCCTTGCGGATCAGCAGGGGCAGGTTCGCCGGCCCGAGGATGCCGGGCACCGCGGCGTCCCGGTCCCGGCCCAGCTCACACGACGAGCGGGAGCCGTCGAGGACGGCCTGGCCGCTGCTGGCGTACAAGGGCTGGAAGGGCGCCGGGATGCAGGCGGCCGCGAGGGCGTCGGTGACCCGGGGCACGACGGAGTGGTCCGCGTAGAGCGCGCGGCCGTCGCGGTCGGCGGCGATGACGTTCACCCAGGGCAGGAACTGCCGCCGGTCCAACACCGACCGCAGCTCACCCACCGACTTCGCGCGGCCCATCGCCAGCCAGCCGTCGAGCGCGCGGTTGTTCGCGGCGTTGACGTCGGTGATCGCGTACGCGGCCTGCGCGGTCCAGTCGAAGCTGCCCGGCACCACGACGACCGGGCCGAAGTGGGTGTCGTAAAAGGTACGGCTGACCGGCCCGGCCGGCGTCTGCACGGTGACCGTGCGGGAGGTCATCTTCCGGGGCTGGCCGTCGTACAGGTAGCTGGTCGGGTCGCCGGGCACCAGAGCCAGCCGGTGCCAGACGAAGCGGCGGGCGGTGGAGACGGTGTGCGACCAGGCGACCCGGCCGTTGTGGCCGATCTCCACAATCGGGTCGCCGACCAGGGCCGCGCCCTCGACGTCGTACCGGCCGGGCACCTTGAGGTGCATCCGGTAGAAGCGCTCGCCGCCGTCCCACGGGAAGTGCGGGTTCGCGAGCAGCATGCCGGCGCCGCTGGCGGTGGCGTCGCGACCCAGACCGTACGCGTTGCTGCCCACCCCGGCCGGCGCGCCGTCGGCGGCTTTCACGACAACTTCGGCCTGCGGGGCGCTCGCCTTCGTGGCGGTCCCGCCGGGCGGGGCGGCGGCGACGATGCCGTCGGCGAGGGCGCCGGAGCTGGCCCGGACCATGCGCGCCCAGTTCGCCCGCCACATGTCCATCTCGGTGATTTGGCGGACCCAGTCCTTGCCCTTGCAGGCCGGGTCGGTGGTCTTCTCAGTCTTCAGGTACGCGTTGTAGCCGGCGACGAAGCCGCGGATCTGGTCGCGTACCTCGTTGGAGGGTGACCGGACGCCGTCGCGCGGGCCGACCAGCCAGCGCTCGGCGGCTTGGGTGTCGATGGCCTTCTGGTGGAACAGGTCGCTGCTGACGTTGCGGGTGTCCGCGCCGAACCAGCGGGACCGCTGGGCGTTCACGGTGACCATTTGCTCGGCGATCAGGCAGACGTTGTCCTCGGCCTGGGCGTAGCCGACGCCGTAGCCGAGGCTGGCGAAGTCGCGGGCGGTGATGTGCGGTACGCCGTAGGAGGCGCGCTGGATCAGGGCGGAGTAGCCCTTGCCGTGGGCGACGGCGGTGCCGGTGTTGACGGTGAGGCCGGCGGCGACGAGCGCGATGGTGGTGACCGCGGCGGCGAGTGGACGGGGTTTCATCGGGCGGTGCTCTTCATGGGAGGTCCTCCCCGAGTGGTGACTGTCCAGGTCCGACCGACGCTAGTGGTGAAAGTTGCTCAGGTCATCCGTCGACGGCCACCAAATATTCGGGGGTTCGCCCCAGGGGAACGTCCGCCGGGCCGACGTACCGATATCGACGCCCGCCCACAGCGTCGACCCTGCGCCCGTGCGGCCGCCGCTGCGGACAGCGACGGCCGAACGCCGCGATTCAGCTGCTGCGGGTGTTCAGCACGATGGCGGTGGCGATCAGTCCGGCACCGGCCACCCCCATCGAGCTGAGGCGATCACCGAGGAACAGCGTGGCCAGGAGCGTGGCGACCAGTGGCTCCAGCAGCGCGACCAGGGCTGCCGTACTGGCCACGCTGGTGCGCAGCCCTCGGAAGTACAGCGCGTACGCCACCGCGGTGGGTACGGTGCCCAGCAGGAGCAGCAACCCCACGGACGCCGGAGTCGGGACGAAGTCCATGCCGGCTGTCACGGCGGCCGGAGGGACGAGCATGGCCGCGCCGATCGTGAAGCTCATGCCGGTCGCGGCGAGGTCGTCGAGACCGGCGACGGGCCGCGTTCCGATGAGGGTCATGGTGGCGAAGCCGGCTGCCGACAGCAACGCGAGCCCGGCTCCGGCGAGCGCGTTCGTGGTGGTGATGCCGCCGGCCGGCCGACCGACGAGCAGGGCCAGGCCGCTGACGGCCAGCGCCACCGTGGCCAGCGCCGACGTGCTGATCCGCCGCCGCCGGAGGATCCATTCGGCTGACAGGACCAGGGCTGGTGATGTGCCGATGGTGAGCAGGGTGGCAAAACTGACGTTGGTCAGTGACACCGCGGCGAAGAAGCAGGCCTGGAAGACCGCGGCGAGCAGTCCGTTCACGACGATCCGGATCCAGGCGCGCCGGCGGCGTGGCAGCGGTTGGCGGGTCAGGCAGAGCCAGGTGAGGACGAGCACGCCGCCGGTGGCGAGCCGGTAGGCGGCCACCGCCAGCGGTGACAGCCCGGTTTCTTGGGCGAGGAGACTGCCGGTAGGGCCACCGGTGCCCCACAGCACGGCGGCGAGGACAAGAGACCACATGCCGGTGGCGGAGCGCCGGGTGGCGGCCACCGGGTGTTCGGAGACAAGCATGAAGAAATCGCTCCTGCGACGAAGGAATCGGGGTCGCGGAAGCGGGGCGTGCCGAACTCAGCGCAGGGTGAACTGCGTGTCCAGCCGGCACAGGCTGGACACGTCGAGCTGAGGCGCCCCGCTCAGGAGCGCGGCGGGGCGATGATGTGGAAGGGCCGACCCATGAGCCGATCGTAGGTAGGGCCGCTGAACGAGATGAAGCGCTTATTGGGCTGCGCTCCGGTTGTGCGAGGCGACACACCGCCAGGTCATCACACGTCCGCTCGGTACTTCGTCAACAGGGGCGACACCTACTGGAAGGGACCGAAGCCATGAGAGTCCTGCTCGCCGGCGCATCCGGCGCCATCGGTACGCCCCTCACCCGCCGACTCCTCGCCGCCGGCCACCAGGTCGTCGGCATCACCCGCAGCCAGTCCAACGCCGAGCGGCTGCGCAACGCCGGCACCGAGGCCGTGGTCGCCGACGTGCTGGACCGCGAGAACCTGCTCGCAGCCGTACGGGGCGTGCGGGCCGACGCGGTCCTGCACGAGTTGACCGCGTTGGGCACCACGAACATGCGGGCGGCGCTTCAAAGCACGAACAGCCTGCGTACCACCGGAACCGCCAACCTCCTCGCGGCCGCCCGGGCCGTCGGCGCCCACCGCTTCGTCACCCAGTCGATCGTGCTCGGGTACGGCTACCACGACCACGGCCCACACGTGATCACCGAGGACGACCCGTTCGGCGAACCCGCGAGCGGCAAGCTCGGCGAGGCCGTCGCGGCCATCCGCTCCACCGAGGAGCAGGTGTTCTCGGCCGACGAGATGGAGGGCATCGCGCTCCGCTACGGATTCTTCTACGGGCGGGACAGCATGACCAGCATGATCGTCAACCTGCTGCGCAAGCGCCGGCTACCGGTGCCCTCGTCCGGCGGCTTCGCCAACTTCATCTACCTGGAGGACGCCGCCGCGGCGACCGTGGCCGCCCTGGAGAAGGGGCGCGCCGGACAGGCGTACAACATCGTCGACGACGAGCCCGTGCGCTGGGGGGACTACCTGGACACGTTCGCGGCCCAGCTCGGGGCACGCCGGCCGTGGCGGGTCCCGAACTGGATGCTGCGGCCCATCCCGTACGTCCACGCGATGATGACCACGTCGATGCGCGTCTCCAACGCCAAGGCCAAGCGCGAGTTGGGATGGGCTCCGGCGGTGCCGACCTACCGCGAGGGCATCCCGCTGGTGGCGCAGGCGAGCCGCTGAACACCGGTGGTCAGGCGCCCTGGACAGTAAACGGCGTCCAAACCGTCCGGTATCGACGGCGATGACGATCGACCGGCGCGTGCTGCTTCATCAGCGCGGCCTGGGCACCTGACGGTTGAAGCGGGGCTTGAGGGCCAGGACCAGAGTTTCCTTCGTACCCTCCGGATTGTCGGTCTCCTGCCAGCGGACCTCGCGCTGGCTCAGCCAGCCGGCGATGTCCTGCGCTGGCGCCACGGGGCCCTGCTTGTCGAGGAGCTGGCCGACCTGCTCGTGCAGCACCGACGACCCGCGATTGCCGGTCAGGTGCTGCCGGAGGCGGTTGCGCAGATTCCCGGTCCGGCCGACGTAAATGACCGTGCCGCCGTCGAGGACCACGTGCACGCCGGGCGCGCGGGAAGCGTCGGCGACAGCCTCCATCGTGTACGGCCGGGGATCCGTGAAGCCGGCCAGCAGGTCGTCGATCAAGGGGTCGGGCATGCCCGGAGGCTACTCCCCCGTGACCCCGCACGGGCCGTCGTGGTCGTTGCGGCGTCGGCAGCGGCCGGCGCCGTCGAGCCGGGCGTCACACCAGATTCGGGTACGCAGGAACTGGCGGTCCTCCTCGCTGAGGGTGGTCTCGCCGAAGTCGATGGCGGTGACGTGGCCGAGCGAGTCGCGCAGCGCGGTAGCGAGGATGAGGGCGCCGTCGAGGCTGGTCAACGTGGTCGGCAGGTGGATGACCCAGCGGGGCGCGCTCACCGCGGCCACCTGCTGTTCGGTGAACCGGGCGGGGAGTGGCGGCAGCCGGTGTGGCGGGACTGCCACTGGCGTAGGGCCTGGCGGATGCGTTCGGACTCGGTGTTCGCGGTGGCCAGTTCCCGGTGCAGGCGGTCGAGTTCGTCGGCCAACCTGGCGAGGTAGTCGTTGACCTGGTTCGGGTCGAGGCCGCGCCAGCGGGTGTCGAAGGCAGCGGCGCGGACGTGGTGCGGGTGCAGGCGTTCCCCGGTCACGTAGATCATCGCTGCGTCCGCTCCTTGCCGATGGACGGCATGACCCTCCCGTGGTTTGCGTGATGTGGCACCGAGGCGGGCGGGGACCGTCGGTACGGCCGCGCGCCCGTACCGACCGGAGCCCAGCACCCGCCCCGGGCCCGCCTACGTCTCGCGACGCTGCCTCGGAAAAGGCTGAGCGCAGCGCGCGTTCATCGTTCGTGGGCGTCGGAGCAGCGCGCTGGCCAGCGCTGGCTCGGGTCATTTGGCTGATCAGGGACGCTGCTCCGACCGAGGAGTCACCGCCGTGATCAGATGTGTGGGCCTAGCTGGGAGTACTTCGCATGCCCGCACCACGGAAGTTCGAGCCGCATTACCGACGGATCATCGCCGACGTCAGAGGGCGCATCGCTTCGGGCGAGTGGCCGCCCGGACACAAGCTGCCGTCGACGAAGGCGCTCGCCGAGATCTACGAGGTTCGCAGCCAGACGACAGTCCGCCAAGCCATCACGATCCTCATCGAGACGGGCGAGCTATACGGCCACCAGGGACTCGGCGTCTTCGTGGCCGAACGAGACGCCTAAGCCGCCGAAGATGAGCGGAACCAGTGGGTTCAACTGCCTGGAAGTACCGCCGCCCCCGATCGACGTCGCGACGGTCTACGTCTTGTCCGAACGGGGCTGTTGACGCACGGTCGAACGCGGCACGATGCGATCATGACGCCTCGCATCGTCCGGACGAACGACATCCTTCGCTACGCGCGCGATGCCAGCCCGCTTGACGAGACGCTGGACGGCTACCTCAACTACTACTTCGTGACGTCGTCGCCGGACAGCAGCCTGCCGCGCATCCAGCTGGAGAGAGGAATCAATGCGCCAGCGAACGTCCACGCGTCGGACGGGAAACGGCGGCCTGTCGTTGCCCTTCGATCCAGCCCTTGGAAGGCTGGGCACGCAACTAATCCTTGGTATGACGAGTTCGACCTGAACCGCGGCCACGTTCGCTACTACGGGGACCACAAGCCAGACACTCGAGGTCCACTCGGCTCCACTGCAGGCAACAAAGCCCTGCTCGAGGCCTGGCCCCTCTACGCTTCTAGCGGCATCCACGACCGACTGCTCGCCCCGCCCCTCCTGTTGTTCCGCTCGGAGACCGTGGAGCGAGACGGGCAAAGCCTGGTCAAAGGGCACGTGAGGTTCTGCGGGGTCGGCATTATCCAACGGCTCGAGCACGTTGTGCAGAAGGACGAGACCAAGGGTCGTAGCTTTCCGAACCTTGCTCTGGATGTCGCAGTGGTAGACATCTCCGACCGCGGCGACGCGATAGACATGCGCTGGATCGACGACCGTCGCACTGCAAAACTGGACAGCCTCCAGGCCAACCGATACGCACCGCTCTCTTGGAGTCGCTGGGTCCGGGAAGGGCACCAAGCACTTCCGAGAGTGCGACGCTCCGGCGTTCCCGCACCTGGAAGAAACTCCTGATGGCCACTGCCGTCGTGGTTGGGCTTTGGCAAGGCGAGCTCCCCGTCTCCGGCCCCATCTCAACGAGCTCTGCGGGACTTTGGAGGCCCAGCTCGTCGGTGTCCTCCCCATCCGCGAGACCCGAGAGGTCTTCGGCTACGCTGCTGGACCGCAGGCCTGGTCAGCCTCGGCCGGCTGGTGAGCATTGCACGGAACGGCAGGCGACCGATGTCGTAGGTGGCTTGTACGGTCTGCGCAACGTGTCCGGATCCCTTGTTCAATGAAGGAAGAGGCCGTTGGAACAGCCCTCCCCTCCCGCCACCGGGCGGCTGGCGCGCCTCCGCGGCAGCGGCGAACTTGATCATTACCATTGCTCCATTGCCCCTAGCAACTTGTGCGTAGCGGCGGCTACCGGCAGGAGGGAAGGGTGACGGACACATCGCAGGGTGGGTCGGACACGCTTCGAGTCGTCGACCTGTTCGCCGGTTGCGGTGGTCTGACGTCCGGCTTCCACAGCACCGGCCGGTACCGGACCGTGGGGGCTGTGGAATTCGACCTCGCCGCTGCAGCGACCTACGCAGCCAATTTCGGGGAAGAAAACGTCTATTGGGGCGATATAGCGGAATGGGTGAAGGGAGATCTGCCGACCGCTGACGTGGTCATAGGCGGACCGCCCTGCCAGGGCTTCTCCAGCCTCGGCAAACGCGACATCGGTGATCCGCGCAACTCTATGTGGCGCCAGTACGTCGAGGCCCTGGTGAAGATCAAACCTGCGGCGTTTTTGCTCGAGAACGTGCCGCAGTTCCAGCGCTCCGGACAATTTCATAGTCTTTGGGAGGAGACGCAACCTGGCGGAGTGCTCAGCAACTATTCGTTGAGCTTCCAGACGGTTCTCGCTGCGAATTTTGGAGCGGCGCAGATGCGCCGGAGATTCATCGTTATCGGGACCCGCAAGGATTACCCTCGGATACACGTGCCGGGTGGGGATGTACCCCGAGAAGAGTGGCGAACCGTCCGCGACGCCATCTGGGAGCTCCGCGACTCCGTCATTCCTGAGAATACCGAGCTTCCGGACGACACGGACCGGTTCTTCGGGCAGGAGGTAGCGGGAGCTTTTAAGGCGTCCGCCCTGGACTTCGCACGAAAGTACGCCGAGATTTCGATTGAGCGGATGAGAAGCATCCCGCCGGAGGGTGATCGGCGCAGCATCCCACCACATCTCCTTCCCCCATGCTGGGTGGGACGGACGGACGGCATGGACGTGTTCGCGCGCCTGCGCTGGGATCGACCGTCAGTCACCATCAGGACAGAGTTCTTCAAGCCTGAAAAGGGTCGTTACCTGCACCCCGAGGAACACCGCGCATTGAGCCACCACGAGGCGGCACTGCTGCAGGGCTTCAAGGACGACTTCAAGTGGTGTGGGACCAAGATCCAGATCGCCCGGCAGATCGGCAACGCCGTGCCGGTCGAGCTTGCGGCAGGTCTGGCGAAGCACATAGCCGCCACACTGGACCAGCACTAACGATGAGGCGTGTCTTTCGACAGACGCATGATCGTCTCGGTCACGAGCACGGAGCACAGATCTCGGACCTGTTCATCGCTGAGAGCTCGGATGTCGAGGAATGCCAGATAGCGCAGTAGCCGGAGTGTAACGTCGCGAATGACCCTTCTCCGGGGAACGTCCCCGGAAAGCTCTGTGACCACACGAGCAGTCTCACGTACGAGGCGTGAATCGCCGCCGATGCTGCGGCGCTCAAGGAGCTGGTTGAGGTCGCTCTCACTGAGGGCGGCAAGGATCTGTTCATGACCGGCGAAGACCACTGCCTGCCACCACAGCCGTGCCCAGGTGTGCCTGGTCAGGTCGGTAGCCACCCACCGTTCCCTGTTCTCCCCACCGAAGCGCCACATGGTCACGTGCGGTAGGGCGACGAGCGAGATGAAAGACCAGACATCCCGGTTGCCCGCCTCGGCCCAGGACAGGTCCATGTGGCTTCGGATCAGCCTGGCGGCGTCCCGGTCGAATGCGACTCGGGCATCCGGACCGACTGCCTTGGGACAGCCGTGCTTTTCGGCGAGCGCTGACACGGCATCTATCAGGCCCCGTATTCGCCTCACAGACACGCGACCACCGACAGGAGCCCAGGTCTGCTCCGGATGTGTCTCAGACGGCGAAGGAGCCTTCCCTTCATCGATTCGTTCATACATCGCTACGCCTACGACGGCCGGAAGATGCGGCCACAGTTCGCTCACTGGAAGATCCGCCCCCTCCCGAATTGCCTGATCGCGCCTGAGATCTGGGTCCTGAAGTCGGCCAGGTCGGCGGGCGACGGTGGAGCAGCAAGCGCCAACGGCGAAGCCGCTACGGTTCTCGAGAGGACGTCACCGACGCTGTCCGGTGGCCATTCCTCGCGTTCGGCAAGTTCGTCACGAAGGTGCAGCGCAAGCTCCAGCAGCAGCGCGGCGACATCCGCCTGCAGTTGATCGAGCAGAGCTTGCTGCCTTCTGTCCTTGGTGCCACGGGCGACGGCCGTACACAGCTCCCGGTCACGCTTGTTGATAAGCACACGGAACGTCCCGTAGAACGGTGCGATGAGTTCCGTGGTGGTCTCAAGATGCCAGCTGGCAGTCGGCGAGAGGCGCGTGTGCGAGAAGTCGATCTCATGCACGGGGAACATGGAGGACACGTTCTCCAGCACGACACGCTGAACATGTTCGGCAAGTACGGAGCCAGGAACGGCGGCCACCCCGACCGCTCGCCGGGCCGGCTGGCGAATCAGGCTGACGGTAGAGCGGAGGGTAAGGGTCCCGGACAAGCGCTTCCCGACAAGGAGCGTGTCGGCGACGGCCGCGCCATTCGATTCGAACGGCACCGGAGACGAGGCCTCCGTCATGTCGGTCGTGGAACTGGTCCACGAAACGGTCAAGGCGACATCCTCGAGCTCCAGTCCCGTCTCCTGAAAGAACCTTGTCGGGTCGACTTGCACTCGCCGGCCGACACGCAGGTCCGTACCCGGATCCCAGCCGTCGACTGCGGCGGGTATAGGGAACCACTCCTGGGCGTCGAGCAACATCCATGGTTGCCACACGACAGTGCCGGGCTTCGGTACGAGATAGGGATGTACGTCAGCCGGCATCGGACGTCACCTGGCTCACTCGGAACCGCACGACGGCGTCCGGCACGTGCGTCGCGTACACGTACCAGTCCGATTCCTCACCCGCGGGTACCCGGATGCTCCTGCCCTGCACGACGACGTTCCCGGCAACGGATTGCCATTGCATTACTTGCGGCACTGCGGCACCCAACGGAGGCTCACTTTCCCGGCCACCACCTTCCACGACGACCTCGACGTCCGCAGCCACGATCCTTGCGCGTGAATCCGCAGGCACCGTCACGAGAGCGACGAGGTACGGATGTCCCTGATGGATCTGCAGAGACGGCGCGCCAGTCAAGCGAGGTTTTCCCCCTCGCCGTGGCGACGAACCACCGCTCGAGCCGCCACCCGTCATCGGCCCTGCCCCTCTACCACCTGAAAAGCTACTCGGCCCGCTGGACCCATCGATGTCATGGCCGAGGGCGACAGGCCCGGGCACAACTCCAGCGAGAAGAGCTGACAGTTCCCCCAGACCCTGACCGCCTGAGCCACCGGCCTGGGCGCCGAAGCCAAGCTTCTCGTCCAACTGCTTCTGTATAAAGGTACGGACCCCAAGCACAACGCCTCGCGCTGAACCGCTCAGTCCCTTCGCAATCCAGTCATCGTGCGTGGGTGGTTCGGCGGAGGCGAATAGCGCGTCGGCGTCCTCGGACGCCTTGAACACACCTCCGTAGGACAGCCGTGTGTCAGGGTGAAGCGGACCAGGCAGGTAATCCACGACGAGCTCAGCGACACGCATCCGAGCTACGTGATGGGACGGTCCATCGAAGGGCTTCGCCGCCCCGATCATGAGACGGGTGTTTCCGCTGTCGGCGGCTCCCAACGCCAACGCAAAGGACCCTGCGTTCCGCGGCGGGACCGTACGGGCGTACGAGACTCCCTTACCCGCCCGGACGTCATGCATCGCCTCGACGAAGGGCGCCAGCTCATCGAAGCTGTCAGGTTCGGGGACAGTAACTCGTGAGCCGTCGACGCCCACGACGAAGCGCATGTAGCGCCCGCGCTCGTCCGGAATCATCTTCGGCCACAGGTTCCATAGGATAGATGAGGCGATGAAGATAGCGGCCTCCGCCGGCGTACGCTCCCGTGGATACGACTCCGACCCGGTGGAGCCAAGGTCGGCGGCGAGAACCACCACATCGGTGCCGGTGCGACCGTCTGCGAATCCCGGTAGGCCCAGGTACTTCGCCACAGAGTCCGCCTGCTCGGCCAGGATCGGATCCGGTACGTTGTCCGCCGCCACACGCCCCCACCAGTGCCGACCGGTGAACCGCCGATCGCCCAGGTACCAGCTGTGTCCGAGCGCCGCGCCCATCAGCCGTCGACAAGCGGGGCCGCCCGCGGCCGTATTCGTATCGACCAGGATGGCACCGATCCGACTGAGTCGGTAAAAGATGCCCTTCCCGAAGCCGTATGTGCCACCACCGAACTCATGATCGCTCGGTTCCCCGACATTCCTGAGGAACTGCACAAAGTCCGGTGTCTCATCGTCACGCGCCCGCTCACCGGCACGGAGCGGACCGCCCAGACCGACGGTGTTTCGGTCGGAAACGACCAGCACGACGGCCTCGGGCCGCAGAACCTTGTCGAGGTGAACACTTGAGTCGCTCGTTGGTCCGGGCAGCAGAACTTCGCGCCAGGCGTCGACGTCTTCGCCCAGCACGCGAACGTCGACGCCAAACTCCACCACGCCGTCCGGCAGACGGGCGTCCCAGCTGTTCTGCGCCGCCTCTCTCACCAGAACGGTGAGCGGGTCGAGCGCAGGGCGGCCCAACTGTTTGACGATGCCTTCCGCAGCGGCCGAACCTTCCGGCGCGAACGGCTGTGACCACCAGCGGCCGCTCAACGAACCGCCTCCTCGGCAATCTCCGCCAGCGATGCGCCGGAACTCAGCGGAAGCAACGCGGCGAGATCGACCTGGTAGCTGAGGTCTCCGACGCCGTGCGGAAGAGCGCCGGCGACAAGGGACGAGGGGGCGAGGCGAGGTACGCCAACACCTACCACGAGCCTGAGCACTTCCTCGATCGCGAATGTGTCGAGGTCGGGCCGATCTGGCTGTTCGGACCAGCCCGCCGCCGACAGGCGGGTACGAAGGTCCGCCCGCGACGCCACGGCGCCGCGGAGCTGGTCGACCAAGTCAGTCACACTCTGCCCGTCAGGGTCTTCCGCCACTCTCAGTAGGACGAGGTCCAACGGACGGCCGTCATGAGTGTTCAACTGCTCCAGCCCATGGACGACGATGCTGTCGGTCGCCGCACCCAGCCCTTTCACCTCAAGGCACCGGGTAACGGCCTCGAAGTCGTGCGGCTCGTTGAGCGGCCCGCGCCACGCTCTCACTGGGAATCCGGGATCCGCTTCGACAAGGGAAGAAAGCACGGTGAGCTCCGCGAACAGCCCTAGCTTGGCCTGACGCGACAGACCACGGACTAGACGGCTCCGGAAGAGTCTCCGCCAGCGTGTCACCGCCCCGATCGCAGCCGATGCCGGCCGCTGTGCTCCCGACACCGCCTCTAGCACGTCGGTCACGACCTCGTCGAACTCGGAAAAGAGGTCGGACTCGGCGCACGAAACGTCGACGTAGGTCACGGCTGGGCCCCCGAAGCTGAGCTTGCGAATCGCCATCCCGAGAACCGCCGGCTTGGGGTCGACGGACATGGCCTCGTCGCCCGCTGGAATGAGAAGGTGGCGGGCGCCCACGCCGTCGAGCGCCACGCGGCACGGCTCCGCACCGCACACGACCTCGAGTGGGAAGGAAACCAGTTCCTTCGCCCGCGGCGGCACCAGAACCGCCCACGCCCGCTCGAGCATGGTCGGTTCGATATCCATCACGCCATCTCCTCGGTGTCTACGTCGAGTGCCTCGTCCACGTTCTCGCTCTCGACGTCGGTGAGGTCGACGGCGACATGGGTGGCCTGAATGCTTTTCGTCTGCACATCTCCTGGGAAGGTGATGCCCATACCAACCACCGGTTCCTCCGCGTCCAGCGCGATACGCAACGGCCGCGTCCCGTCGGCACTCTGCTTTGGGTTTGCGGGCTTGCTCGTCGGCTCGATCAGATAGAGAACGATCAGGCCCCGATCGCGACCCACCGGGTCGTTGTTGCGCAGATCAACCAGTTCGCTCTCGCCCTTCGCCCGCGCCTCAGCAGGCGTCAGGTTGAGATCGAGCGCTCGGTCCTGCTTGCTCATCAGCGTCTTGATGTCGGCGCGCTCGCCCTGACCGTCGTTCAGCCGAGACCGGATCGAGTACTTGATGTCGAGGCCGCCGAGCGTCGTCTCCGGCCCCTCACCGATGACGACGGCGACCGACCAGATGGCCAGACTTGGCGGGTCGCTCGTGAGCTGTTGGTCGATGTACTTGACCATGAGCGCCCGGTCCAGATCCGGCGAGTCCTCGTGCACCTGATAACGGGAGAGGAAAGCCTTCACGAGCGACACCGGGACGTCTCGAATCAGCTGAGCGCCAGGCACGTCCTCGTCGAGCCGACCGTGCCGGACCGCCTCCTGGACAAAGCTCTCTGCGGCCTGCAGGTTGCTGTCGAGCCAGTCGACGTCCCGGTGCCGGAAGTACCGCGTCTGCAGTCGACGCCCGGCGTACGAGATAAAGGCTGGCTGGGCGGCACCCATCTTGGCTGTGATGCGCAGAGCCGGGTGCGTGCGGATCCTGACCGCGACCTGAGTTGGCGTCAGGTTCTCGCGCTGATAGCGGTCGATGTCGTCGCGCATCTCGTGTTC
The DNA here is from genome assembly GCF_040302465.1 of Micromonospora sp. NPDC126480. Lineage (NCBI taxonomy): Bacteria > Bacillati > Actinomycetota > Actinomycetes > Micromonosporales > Micromonosporaceae > Micromonospora > Micromonospora sp. NPDC126480. Next base: position 51,472 of record NZ_JBEORU010000009.1, on the reverse strand, counting down.
AACAGTCGCCAGGTGCCGGAACGCCGCTGCGAGATTCGGCGTCATCCAGATTCGGGGCAGGTCCTCGAACCCTGTGCGGTACCCGAACCACCGGCCCATCTGGAGCAGGGTGTCGTACGCCGTCGCTCCCCGGACGAAAAAGCTGACGACGAGCCCCTCCAGAGTCAGCCCCCGGGAGAGGGTGTTACCGCCCACGGCGATTGCTACCACCGAGGGTTCGGAGTAGTCGAGCCGATCCTGGCTCCGGTAATTGTCGAGAACTACTCGTGTCGACGCGACGACGTCGGCCAGGTGCGGCAACACCTCACCGAACGAGTTCTGCTTTCGGTCGAAGTCGTCGGCCGGTACTCGTGACGACTCCTTTTCCCACAGGTTTCGCCAATCGTCATGTACCTCAGGTCGACCGGAGGCCAGTCCGGCCCTGGCCTTCCGTTGAAGGGCCTCGAGGGGCGCCCGATAGCTCTCGTGGACCGCGATCTTGACGGAGGTGTGGATGAGCATCGTGCTGTGACCGTTGTCGCCTCGGGCCCGGCGAGCGGCCGTGGCGAGCCAGAACCAGTGAACTGCCGTCATCAGCTCATCGATCATCGTGGGGGTGAAGCCGTCCGCAGGCTCCTTGCTGCCTGGGCGCAACAGGGGGACGTCCTCCTCGGCCACGAGACGGACCATGTCGTAGCCGTCCGGCGGGCCCTGGTCGTCGGCGGTTTCCCATTCAACGACATCTCGGCCGAAGATCTTTTCAGGCCCGAAATAGCCGTCCGGACGCGGCAAATTAAGGATGAACGACTTCGGATACAGATCGTCCTGGGCGGGATCCACGAAGACATTGGCGAAGGGCGTCGCGGTGTACCCGACGTAGGTGCATCGCGGCATGAGGCTCAACAGCCTACGGATGAGTGGGTTGATGCGTCCCGTGGCCACCGACGCCTGATCGGCTTCGTCGTCGATGATCAGTACCGGCGCGGACTCGAGAGCCTTCCTTCCGTTGGTCGTGTCGAGCCACTTGATGAGCTTGCCGAGGACTGCGGCATTCTTTTTGACGACAGCCAGGACGGTCTTCTCCGGGCTAAGGGCGGCCGACGCATCGTGTGACGGTCTAACGAAGTCTCGTGACTCCTCCGTCAGCGTCACCCAACGGTCCGGGTTGAGATCCTTCAGGTACTGATCCAGGCGCACCTGCGTCTGACGGCGAAGCCCGTTGTGGATGCCGGACAGAACGATGACCAGGCGGTACTGCACGTCGGCCAATTTCGCCACGACGGCGGTGAAGTTGGTGGTCTTACCGCTCTGCACGTAGCCGACCACGAGACCCTTCGAGTCCCACTTGGGCCGGTCCGGCCGTGGGGTATGAGCCACGACGGTACTGGAAGAATGGTCCACCGATTCAATCCGTTCAGCCGGCCAGCCTTCGGCCTCGAAGCGGGCCTTCAACGCGAGCCAATAGCGGTCGGCGTCTCCGGGCCCGCTGTACCAGTCATCCGATCCGGCCGTGATGATCGGCGGGCCACCCGCCTGCACCTTTGCCTTGTCGGCCTCGAACTGACGTCGAAACTTCTCGACAAGAGCTTCCGGCAACGACTCCGAAAAGCTGAGCACGGCAGCCTCGACGCCGTTTCGCCTGGCCCAGTCCGCGAATACGGTGTACAGGCTCAAGATCACCACCCTTTTCAGTGTTCTGCGCAGGAACCTAGCGGAGGAAAAGCTCACACGACACCTCTGCGACGACGGCGCCGATCGCACCACTACCGTGGGACTGTGCCCGAAGGTCCCGTGCCGAGTTCAGCCAGCGTCAGCGGTCGCATGCGACGCCAACGCCGGAAGGACACTGCGCCCGAGCTGACGCTCCGTCGCGCCCTGCACCGAGCAGGGCTGCGGTACCGGATCGGCTTCCCGGTCACCGGCTTGCCTCGGCGGACGATCGACATCGCCTTCACCCGCATCAAGCTCGCCGTGTTCGTCGACGGATGCTTTTGGCACGGCTGCTCAGAGCACGGAACGTGGCCCAAGGCCAACTCCGCGTGGTGGGAGGCGAAAATTCTGAAGAATCGTGCGCGGGACCGCGAGACCACCCGCCAACTCGAGGACGCGGGCTGGAGAGTGATCCGGATCTGGGAGCACGAGCCAGCAGAAAACGCCGCAGGCCGCCTTATCGACGTGGTGAAGGGCATGCGGACGTCGGTTGCTCCGCCGCCGCCCGATGCCGTCAGCCGCACGTCGACACTCGCCAGACGATGACGTTCACTGACGTTCTGCAGCCAACATTCATGCTTTGAAGAACCCCATTCCGCGCTGCTCCGGCCAGCCGATGAGAAGTCCGCGGTCTAGAAGTGTGTTGTTGCATTCGCAGCTCGTTTCAGGCAGGAGGCTGCAAACGTGGCATGCAGCGAGGTTGAGGCCGTCTGACCCGCCAGCCCCTGACTCCATGCACAATGGATCTGCCGAGCACCATGTCGCCCTCTTCAGCGCCGAGGTCAGCGTCCGGCGGAGCCGCTCGGGCTCGCCTTGGCGGACGATGCCACCCAGGCTTCCCGCGGAGTCGCTGGTCGCCGTGTAGATGAGCAGACCAGCCATGCCTTCCTCGGTATAGAGGCGTTCGCGCATGGCGGAGGCGGAATAGCCGGAGTCGAGGCTCCATTCATTGATGAGTGCGTGGGCGAGTGTGTGAATCATGATCGAGCGGGCGGTCACCCGAGACGGAGGCGCCGGCCGCCCCGATGTCGCGGCACGCCGGGCCAACAGTTTCTCGTGGTTGTCGATGATCTGCTTCGCGCGTGCCCACACTTCCGGCTGAGCCTCCCAGGCGCGCAGCCGCTCGTCCGACAGCCGGAGGAATACACCCTCACCCGCCACCTCCATGGCAGGCAGCCAGTCCAGTTCACTTGCTGACAGTGATGCCCGGCGGGCAGCCGGGTCGGCGGCGACCGGCGGCTCGACGCGGGTGAAGGATTGCAGTACTCGTACCTCGCGCAGCCGTGTCACCAACATGACCTCGCCAATCTCAGAAAGGGGCGGGTCACCGTCGGCGGGCCGGCACTCGAAGTCGTCGCTCTCGTCGCCGTGGTCACTCGTTGGGGCGCACAACTGCTCGTACTCTTCTGCCTTGAGGTCCACGTCGAGGTTGGCCTCCTCGGACGGTCCACGAGCCTCGAGCTGTTCCCGCCGTCGCACCGCGTGAATGATGTGCTCGACGCTGATGCTGCCGCTGATCAAACCGGCCCGTTCGGCCTGGCGTGCGATGACGGCGTCATCCTCGCCCCGCCACATGGCGAAGTGGGGATCGATCAGCTGCTGCAACTTCGTGGACCAAGGCGGAATGGCCAATGACGACCGCACAAGACCGAACCAGGCGGCCGACGAACCTCGCTGCATGGTCCGCGGCGCCTTCGTGCAGCGGGCAACCCGATGGTCGCCGCCCAGCCAGGGACGAGCGCCGGTACACCCGATGTTCAGCTTGCGAAGCTCACTGCGCCGGAACGCGCCCTGCATTGAAGCCTTTCGGCCGCAGTCGCAAACGATCTCGATTGACCGGAGGGAGGCAGTCCGACCTGTCGTGACCATCCGGAGATCCTGCTTGCAAGGGCTGGCTTCCTGCGTGCCGCGGTGCACCCACGCCCAGTATGGGAAGTCGTCGAGATGGCCATCCTCGCAGGCCAGCACGAATCGGGAGGGGATCAACGACCCGCCACAGGCGCAGGTCGAATCCCTGCCGCCGAACCGGCCATACGGCTGCAACAAGGTGCAGCGCTGGCACGAGTAATAGTTGGGGAATCGACGCAACGCCGCTCCGTAGTATGGGCTCTCCGCTGGCGGCAGGTACAGCTCGGAGACGCCCAGGGCGCGTTGGAGGCGGGGCTCGTGGGTCTGCTGGGCTCGGTTCACCTTCCATTCCTCCAGCCCGGCCACGATGTAGGAGGCCTCGTCGATGGCGATCATCGAGCCCACGCCGTAGGTGGTGATCATCTGGGCCCGACGGACCTTGCCCGTTGGCACAGGGGTGGGCGCGATGGGCCGCCGCGTCGGCCGCTGACCCCGAATTCCTCCTGACCTGGTCATCGTCCCTCCCGGTTTAGCAGGTTGGTCTCTACATCGACGTCTCGGAGGCTATTCATGGTCGGGAACGAGTACGGCAGGTCGTCGTCCTCGAAGGTGCGCAAAAGGGCGGCGGAGTCCGGTCGGCGCTTCTTGTCGCCTGACCACTTCGGCTTCTGGTATACGAGATCGTCGTTCCAGTCGACCAGCTCCGCCCACCTACCGACAATCTCTTCGAGATGTTCTTCGGTCGACTGCAGCTCGTCGGGTGCGACTCGCTTCACCCGGTCCAGGATGCGTCTCACGAGATCACGCAGCTGCGGCTCGAAGTTGTCAAGACGACCGGCGCCCTCGTTTTCGCCGGCGTCCGGAATCGTCAACCGAGCAGCCCCGATGAGAGCGGCGTGCAGCGCCCGGTCTCGGGCTCGGGCGGAGAACGGTGTCACGCTGGTGGACTCCACCTGGCGGTACAGGGCCGAGTGGTAGGCGCGGAAGTTCTCGTAGTGCGAGCGGTCACGCGATCGCGCGGCGTTGTACAGCATGACGACCAGGCCGGGGTAGCGACGACCGACCCGACTGGTCGCCTGAATGTACTCGGCGGTCGTCTGCGGCTGACCGGTCACCGCCATGAGCCCCAGGCGATCGACGTCCACGCCAACGGAGATCATGTTGGTCGCCAACACGACGTCGAGCGCGTTGGGGTCGGGGTGGCGCACGTCGAGTTGCCGGAGCCGATAAGGGATGTCGCTCGCGGAGACGCGGCTGGTCAGCTCGGTGGTCTCCACCTCGCGGGGGGTGCCGTCCCCAGAAAGCAGCTTCAGCCGTCCAGCGACGTCGTCGTTGACCTGGAGTTCGGCCGCGGCCAGGAGCCGTAAGCTGTTGAAGTAGCCGATGAGCGTCCAGTAGGCATCCCGGACATCGTCCTCGCCGCTGACGGCGGCGGCCTGATGCAGCAAGGCGCCGTACGCCCGCACCAGCAGGGTGGCCTGGCTCGTACCAGGGGCGAAGAGGCCGACGTACCGTCGCGAGGGCTTGCGTTCGGGGCTGGCTTCCACCGCGAACCAGGAATCACGAGCATCGAGCCCCGACGGAGGGAACTGGTGGACATCCCGGTCGAACAGCGCCTTGCCCTGCTCCCGGGCGCGGCGGATCGTGGCGGTGGAGGCGACCACCTTGGGCCTGTCCGAAGCTATGTCGAGAGCCGCCTCGTAAAGGCCGACGAGCGTGCCGAGCGGACCGGAGATGAGGTGCAGCTCGTCCTGGATGAAGAGTTCGGGTGGGGGGACGCCCTCTGGCGCGTTGCGCCGGTTGAACAGCGCGGCCGGTTCGGCCTTCCAAGTCATCTGGGCGAATTTATCGACCGTGGCAATGATCAACGTGGGTTGGTGGTGGTACACGGATTGGTCCACGAGATGGACCGGGAGGCCATCCCGGAAGTCGCAATCAGATTGACCGCATGCCGCTATGAGCCGCTGCGCACCGAGGTCCACTCGATAGTTGAAGACATCGATGTCTGCCCCGCACCAGGGGCAACGACGCAACTGCACAGGATTGTTCTCGCGCAGCGTCTCCCCGGCGCGAAGTTTCTTGAGCGCCGTCTCAGCTTCGGGCAAAGTGTTCGGGGTCGCGCTGGAGCCCACCCACATGCCGATCGAGATTTCCTCGCCCAAGGGATCCGGCTGGTCGCGCCGGACGCGTTCCATTGCGCAGATCAGCGTGGCGGCGCGTTCGAATTGCTGCAGCGTCAACAGGCGCAGGGTGTAGCGCATCAGGACGGTCACCCCGCCGCCGAGCTCCTTTCGACGGATCCTACGTAGGAACACCGTGAAGGCGATGAGCCCGAGGTACGCCTCCGTCTTGCCACCACCGGTGGGGAACCACAGCAGGTCGGCGACCTGCCGGTCCTCGTGGTCGGGGTTGGCGACACCTTCGAGGCAGAGCAGGATGAATCCGAGTTGGAACGGGTACCAGCGGCCAACGCCCAGTTCGGCGTCGGAGGTCTTGTCGCGCATCATGACAGTACGAGCCCGCTGGATCGCCATCGCCCTGTTCGCCAGCCGGAAGGCGCGCATCGCTTCGGGATCGCGGGTGAGAAGATCGATGCCGGCGGTCATCCGATCGCATGCCGTGCGGCACTCACCTACCTGATCCATGGCGACCTTCGCGTACGGCGAGCCCGTCATGCCTGCGGCCTCCGCCTCCCGGTCGTTCACCCATCGGCGGTACCCGTCCGTCAGTCTGCGAAGCGTCTGCACCACCTGTTCGGGTTCGCCTTTAGCGAGATCGATCATCCTCAGACCCGAGACGTCAATCTCGCTGTTTGATTCCGAGAGCGGCACATCGAAGCTCGGCGTGAAGGAGGAGCGGACCTCGGCGACCGCGCGCCGGGCGTCGGGCGCTCCGCCGATCGTGGGTTCGCTCCATTCTGCGGCACACCCGTGACCCGTGACGAACGTCGGTGCGTGGCGATAGAGCATCGCCGAGACCAGGGTCTCCTCGTCATCGTCGAAGGACTGGGCGAGCTGTTCGACGATCGCCGGCTTGCCGGAATCACAAGTGACGCTGAGGTTGCACTGGAAGAAGCACCAGGAGTCCCGCAGAAGGGCGCCGTGAACGGTGTACACATTGACCAGCGTCACGGTGACGGTCACGGTTCCGCGTTCCTGGTCCGGCTCTCGGACCAGCGCACGGATCTCCAGCCCGGGGACGACGGCTTGCGTGTGTGGCTTGGGACGTGTGACGTCGATGGCGACCGGCACGGCATGGACCGGGCGTCGTCGCCACCTGATCGGTGACTCGTCGGTGGAGCGGGCGGTCTCCACCTCCGCCTCCACCGGATTGCCTGCCGCGTCGATCGGTTCATAAGCCGCGGCGCTGACAGAGATGGTGAGGCTGCCGCAGCGCGTGTCGACGGCGAAGGTCAAACCCATCGTGGACGGGCTCTGAACGTTGGCCATCGACACCCCGATGTCGGGCTGCTCGTCCTTGTCGAGCCGGGCACTCGCGAGGTCGACGTCGGGTTCCGCCGCGTCCTCGGCGGCGTCCTCGGACTCGCGCTGTGGAAAGAGCACACCTGTCAGGTAGGTGTTCACCGGTTGGTCGGTCAGGACCTCGTCGGCTCCGCTCGCCGGGCCGAATACATCGAGCATCAGCTGCTCGGCCAGCTTGTTTCTGAACCGGAAGTGCTCGTCGAAATTACTCATGGTCAGACTCCGCATCCGCGTATCGGAACCGGCTTAGCCCGCTCAGCCGGGGTGCCAGCCAGACTCCGTGCTCTCCCAGACCGGCACGCCTTCCCGTGGCGGCACTGCCGGCGACCGTCTCGATGTCGTCGATCCAGCAGTCGGTGATCGACGCCGGCCAGCTCAAGCCCGCGTCGATCGTCTTCCGGCCGTACATGTATTGCGCGAGGGCTTCTCGGAACCGCCGTGAGACAACCCCGACAGATCTACCATCGTGCTCAATGGTGTAAAGCGGCACGGCCAAGTCGTCGCCTGCGCTTTCCGCCGTCAGTGTAAGCGTCACGGGATCGCCCGGCTGCACCCTCGTCGCCAGATAGTCCTGCAGCTCAGCCGGAGCTGCGGTGAAGACATCCGTGCCGGCGGGAAAATCCGTGCTGACGTCGCCGCCCTCCACCGCCATCCCGTGCCGCCACCCTCGATTCCGGAAGTTATAGCGGCCCCAGCGGCCTGAATTCTTCGGACGCGTGGTGTATACGGCGCCGGACTGGGGGAGCGGTTCGAGACGGAACAGATCGTCCCGGCATCGGGTCATCGCCATGTATAGCAGGCGCGCCTCCTCCATCGGGTCCTCGTCGTCCCGGCGCCGGCCGTCGAGCACGAAGACGCGGTCGTATTCGAGGCCCTTAGCCCGATGCATTGAGGAAACCGTGACCGGATCCGACGGCGATGCAATCGCGAGCCTGGCCAGACGCCCGCTCGCGAGCGCCGAACGGAGGCGGCCGAGATCAATGCGGTCCGTGCCGGTCCGGCTTATAAGTAGCAGCGCCTCCCAGGCCGTGGCCAGTGCCTCTTCAGTCAGTCCGGTGTGCTCCGCAAAAGCGGCATGATCGGCGGTGAGGCCGTCATGTCTGCGGAACAGGGTGGCCAGCCACCGCGGGTTGAGGTCGTCACCGGCGCGCCGCTGCAGGCGATGCTGGACACCCGCGTGGTGCAGGACGGCCGAAACCTCCAAGGCCTGACCGTTGTCCCGGCACAGGATCGCGCAGCTGCCATCCAGGTAGGTGAGGCCGCCGACGATGTCGTCCAAGCGTCCAGCGGTTGGCAGGTCGAGGAACTCATCCCGTATGCGTCGCGGAATGTCAAGCCCGGACGTTGCGGCCGGCGCGCGCAGCGCCTCTCCGCACGCGAGGAGGCTAGGCGGGCGTGGCGTACGCGCCCTGAAGTCCCGGGTCAGCGTCAGTTCCACAAGATCGCCTGCATACCTGTCGTCGCGCACCCAGGAGAAGATGTCCGGCTCACCACTCCGGCCGCGGACCTGGAATCCGTAGATTGCCTGAGCCGGGTCGCCGACCATGGTGAAGCCGCAGTCCACCGACGCTAGCAGCGCCTGTACCAACTCCCGGCGATCCCCGACGAGGTCCTGCACCTCATCGAGAAGCACGTGCCGGAGCGAGCCGATGTACGCAACGGCGTGCCCATCGAGGATGGCACCGGTCGCCTCGCGGATCCGCTCTTCGAAGGGCAGTTGGCGCCAATCCTGGTCCGCGTACGTCTGGTTCAGCAGATCCAGGGCCCAGGCGTCGAACGTACGGGCGGCCACGAACCGGCTGCGCCCGGTGGAGGCTGCGGTCCTCGTCGTGAGTTCGCGCACCGCCGCCCGCGAGAACGAGAGCATCAGTACCTCGTTGGCGGACATCTCGTCGTCGAGCAGGTAGTCGAGGCGACGTACCAGGGTGTACGTCTTCCCCGTGCCTGCGGGGGCGATGACGAGGGTGCGCGAGTCGGCGGGACGGGTCGCGGCAAGGACCTGCTCCGGGGTCGGCCGGTCGTCGACGGTGACATGCGCACTCACGGCTCAGTCCACATCTTCTCGAACTCGGTAAAGGCGAGCTCCTCGCCGTAGTTGACGATGTTGTCGCGCACATTGAGGATCAGGCATCGATCGGTTCCACCGTTGGCGGGTCCGCGCAAGCCACGGCCGATCATTTGCTGATAGACGTTGGGGCTGTACGTCGGTCGGGCGACCACGACGGCACGTGTGGCAGGCGCGTCGAAGCCCTGGTGGAGCACTCCATAGTTGGTGAGAACGCGAATCCGTCCGCGGCCGAACTGCTCGACAATGCGCCGCCGGCGTGCTGTCGGCGTCTGCGAGTCGACGGCGGCGGCGGTGATGCCCTGGTCGTTGAGGACAGCGGCAAGGAATCGTGCGTGGTTGACCGAGGTCGCGAAGACCAGGATGGGCCAGTCCCGATCCAGGCCGAGCAACGCCTTGATCAGGGCATCATTCCGGACCTGGTCATCGGCAAGCCGCCGTTCCGCCTCCGGTGGGAGCGTGCCGCCGCGCAGTTGCGACATCCGAGACACCTCGGAGTCGGTGAGCGTGAGCTGGCCTCCTTCGAGGACGCTGTGATCGACGCGGGCGAGCACCCCCTTGTTCTGCAGCGTCCGGTACGCGTCGTCGCCGAACACGTCCTTGTCCAGCCGTCTGTTGCCGTACCGGCTGACGAGGCGGCTGGTCTCCGCGCTGTTCTTTCCCCGGAACGGCGTCGCGGTCAGCCCGATGAGGGGCCGAGTGGTGCGGTACTGGGTCAGCCCGAGTTGCTCCAACAACCGGGTGTAGCTCTTTGTGGTTGACCCGTGCGCCTCGTCGACGATCACCAGCGCCGGCTGGCGCAGCCAGGCGTACGTCGGCTTTTCGAGGTTGTAGGTGAGCTTGTCGTCCGTAGCGATGACGAGATGGGGGTTGTCTGTGACCGGGCTCGCGTCGCGGGTGCTCCAGAATCTGCTGACAGTCAGCCGCGTTCCTCCCACGCCGACCTTTTCCCAGACGTAACGCCAGCTCTGTACCGCCTGCTCGCACAGTTCCTCGGATTGGGCGATCCACAGGATGGGTCCGCCGGGACCCTCTGAACCGTATTCTTTGAGGTACCGGATGACCGCCTCGACAGCGATACGGGTCTTGCCGGCACCGGTGGGCAGACTAAGCATCGCCCGCTCCGGTCTCTCCTGCATCAGCAGTCGATGCATTCGTCCGGCCAGCTTCTCCTGGTAGTCGTGAAGTGGGAAGTGGGGCGTAGGACCGAAGACGTGCTCGGTCTCCAGCGGCTGCTCCTCCCGCACGCCCGCGAAGGTGTTAGGTAGTCCCAGGTCGGTGACGATGCTCTGAGACTTCCGGTCGCCGGTGAAACCGACCGCGAGTGCTTCGTGGGCCTTCCCGAGATCCTCCCGGTGGTGCCGTAGGATGCCGTCCCCATGGGCATGCAGCGCCAATTCGGCGATGCGACGATCGCCGACGGGAGCGCCGGTGCATGCCTCCTCCCAGGCGAGCAGACCTTCCGGAAGCCCTCGACGCAATCGCTCGGCGCCGATCAACAGAAGGATTTTCTCCACGGTGTTCTTCGTGGCGCGGACCTGCTTGAGCACCTCCTGGTTCTTGGCCTCTTCGCTCCGGGCGAGGACGATCTCGACCTCCTGCAGCGAGAGGCGTAGGTCGATTTCCCGCGAGATGGCCTGAAGGATCCAACGCTTGTCTGTCGAATGGCGCACGTAGACCACTGCCTCGCGTGCCGCGACCTCTAACGGACTAGTACGCATGCCGTGGGGAGTGCGTTTCACCTCCTCGAGCTCGCTGCACTGCACGAAGGACCACCCGTTGGCTCTCGAACCGCGCAGGATTCGGAGGTGGGGGTACTCCGCGACGACCGCGACGGGTTCAGTTTCCTCCACCTTGCGCAGCTCGGTGCTGATCGTCGTGGCATACCGCCGCATGCCCCACGTCTCCACCATTGCCTCGACGTCGGCCGGGGTCGGCGCCAGCAGCGCGGGGACGCTCTCCAACACCAGTGAGTCGTATTCTTCCCGACTCGACGTGACGCAGATCTGGTCGTCGGGCCGCGTACCCCAGGTGACACCGATCCGGCAGCGGGTCTCACCACCGGGCCAGTCGGCCTCCGATCTCAGCACCAGCGCGTAAACCGTGCCGGGCACGGCGTCTTCCTCGGTGGTGGCAACAGCATTCACGAGATGTCGCCAGAGGCGGGCGGGGATCTGGTCGACAGTGGCGGGCAGCCCGAGCAGGTCGGCGACGCCGCGGTCGATCAGCGCGACCGGCAGCGCCGCGCGGTACTCGCTCAGGGAGGGGCCGACCGCGAGTTTTGCAGGGATAAGACCCTGACTGCTCTGCAGCACCCCGTACCGGCGAACCATCCACACCAGGGGAGAGACGACTCGCCCGGTGTGCCGGTCGGTGCGCACGCTCCAGTCGTGTACCAGCTGGCTAGCCGGAAGGTTCTTGATGAAAAGATACTTGGCCTCGTCACTGAGAACCTTCAGCATGCCGAGCGGCCCTGGCGGGTTGGCGCCATCGACGACGAAGCTGCTCATTCTAGGATGGGCGACGCCAGCCGGGAGCTTTGCACACATCAGATTGAAGGCACTGGCCCGATACTCCTCGAACCACGCCTCGCGGCGCGGGTCGCCGCTTGCCACCGGCACGTCCGACATGCCGAGCGCCTCGAGCACCGGTCGGTCTGCGGAGTGAACTCGCAGGTCAACGGCGACACTTTGGTCACGGCTGCCGTCGGCAGGCACGACTCGACCTGGAAGCAGGCAGTCGATCGGGCGGCGATAAGTGCCATCGCAGGTGCGTAGGCGCAGGATGCGCCACCAGTCAGGGCATAACTGGGCAATGGCTGCGGCCGCATCGCGTGGTGTCATCCGTCGGCACAGCTTCCAGAAGCCCTCCCACTCAAAGACCCGGTAGTGGGCGAAACCCTTTTCGAGGACGGCGGTGAGCCGCCCGATGGGGCTAGCCTCGTGTACGCCCAAAGTGTCCAGCGCGCTACGCACCCCGATCACATCGGTAACCCGCGGATCGACGTAGACGAGGTCATCGGCCAGCTCGTCCTGTCCACTACGTTGGAACACGTCGGCGCCGTCGACGGACACCATGCCGCTCAACTCGGTGAGCACAATCAGTGCGCTCCGTGCGCTTCTCGCCTGTTCGTGGTTTCCACTTACCATCCCAGCAGCGATTTGGATGGCACGGGCGGAGGCCTCCGCGCTGCCGTCAGACACGAGCGCTTCCAGCCACTCCCGGGCGGTCGCCTCTCCGCGTTTCGCTCGGTCAAAGATGAGGCGCGCCTTCGCACGGCGTTCCCTGTTTTCGATCGACTTGTGCGTCCAGTCAACCGGCCTGCCGGGGTAGTCCGCCCACAGCTTGAGCCACGCGTCGGACATGTTCTCCGGCGGCATCTGCAACTCGGCGGGTCGACGAAGCTTGCCGTCCTGGTCGGGCAGCGAGGGAAGCGATGCCGCAGCCCTCCATACCGCGTTGGTCAGCCGCTCGTCAGCCCACTGCGGGGCTTCCCGCCCACGACCGGGAAGCAGCATCAGGTAGGAACCCGGGTCAGTCGGATCGACGAGCTCGGGTAGGGACTCCACGACGAGTCGAGCGGCCTGCTCGATCAGTTCGTCGTTGAAGGCGTTGTGATCGAAGAGGTTCTGACGGTCCTCGCTGGTCTTCCACGGCGCGTTGAGTAGGCCACGCAACGTGGTGGCGTAGTTTGTGGGGAAGTACGCCCAGAACGTGCCTCGATCGCCGAAGCCTCGGCTCGGTACCGCCCAAGCGATGTCAATCTCGGGGCGGTCATGCAGCTCTCCAGCGCTGGCCAACGCCGCGTCCGAGGGGGAGTGTGTACGACGAAAGACATGCCACTCAGTCGTCGTGCGCTTACCCTCCGGGCTCAATGCCTGGAGTGTGTGAACCGTCGCGGTGCGCCTGACATAAAGTTCCCGGATCACCGGTTGCTCGCCGGACCGGTCTTCTAGGTACAGCGAGGCGACATGCGGTGAGAACAGCTGGAACTCCGAGGGAAAATTCCTAAGATCCTGACTCAACCGCTGTGCGCTGCCGGGCAACAGAGGCAGCCGCACCACTGTGGCCGCCCGCGTCAACAGCTCGGCAAGCAGTGGATCCTGCACCGCCGCCTGCTCGGCATCGATGGGGCGGGCCATTCTCAGAACAGGGATATCGATCGCGTTCGGCACGATTGCGCGGATGGTCCGCTCAGCCCACTCCCGGTCGAAGCCGAAGGAGCCGGTCGTACTGAAGAACTGAGGGGCATCGCTGACACTAAGGACTGACTTGACACCGACGCCGAACCGCCCGATTTGACCGCCCCGCTTGCGAGAGACGCTCATGCGAAGGATCGTGTCCGCGCCCTCAGGGGTGATCGGATTGCCGGTGTTAGCGCAGTAGAGGAACTGATCGGTGAGAATGACCCGGATTTCGCCATTCCCGAGGTCACGCATCTCGTCGGCGCCGTTCTGGACCAGCTCGTAGACCTGACGTTCGCCGTAGCCGCCCTGATTAATGCGCCGCTCACCGTTGGCGTGCTCCTGGATCAGGCCCGGATCGATCCGATACGTCTCCAGGACGCGTTGCGACTGCTCCTCGACGACCTCACTGACCGACTTAGCAGAAAGGTCCGTTTCGGTGTTCCCATTCCTGTCGGCGGTCGGCCTGTCGCTCTGCCGAGGCGAGCGGACGGTTGCGAGAGAAGAGTCTGAGAAGCTCATCTTTCCGCCTATGCAGAGAGTCGGTGAGTGGACAGGTGGGCCAGCACAGCCTGGTTCGCTTCCCAGCCGTCGGGGAACTTGACTGGGACGTTGAGGTGCACCGGCTCGGCGGAGGGGTGGCCGTCCAGTAACTCGGCGATCCCTGCCCGGGCCACCACGACGCAAGCCTGTCGATGCCGGGATGTCAGCACGCAGAGCCGCCCCGACTCCAGGTGGAACGCGGTCGCGTCCCGCCGACCAGAGAGCGGATGCAGCACGATCGTCACGTCGTACTCTCGGCCTTGGAGCCGGTTGGCGGTGTCGACCGTGACGCTGGCTTCCGCCTCGCCGAGGTGGGCGCGGATGGCGGCGACCTGGTCCCGGTGGGCGGCGCCGATGGCGATCCGGTCGGGGGTGACAGGCGCTCCGCCCGTCTCGCGCTCGGAGAGGGCGACCGCTCCGCGTTCCAGCAACCGGCGGGCCAGGGCAGCACACGCGGCAGCGGCCTCGGCGTCGGTGCGCAACGTGTGCCGAGCGGGCAGCTCGTAGAGCGACCACCCGCTCGCCGCCGCCGTCTCCAGCGCGGCGTCGACCGGACCGCCCCCGAATCCGGCCGTGCTGAACGACAGCGACCGTTCGCCGGGCGCCGTGCCGGCCTGGAACCCGGTGAACGGGTAGAACGCCTCGGCGACCACCGGCGCGGCGGACGGTGGCAGCCGCCACGACACGGGCAGCCGGTGCACCGGCAGGTGGGGGTTGTGCCGCAGCAGCGCCGCGACCGCGGACTGCATCGGGTCCCAGGTAAGGCCGACCCAGCGTTCGGTCTCGACGGTGGAGAACGGGTCGAGCTGGCCGGGGTCGCCGACGAAAAGTGCCCGCTCGAACCGGCCGGCCACGCGTAGCAGCCCGTCCGACCGCATCTGGTACGCCTCGTCGACGATCGCCCAGGGCCAGGAGCCCTCCGACACCATCGACCACTTCGCGGCCGTACCGATGATGACGGACGGACCACCGAGGTCGGGGACCTTGGCGGCAACCCGGACGGTCGCGTACCGCTTGATCCGCTCGGTGGCGCTGTAGTCGTTCGCCGAGAGGCGGCCGATGTGCAGGTCCGGCGCCTGCTGGGCGAGCCGGTCGATCAGGTCGTCGACCTGCTCGTTGGTCTGCGCGATGACGATCAGCGGCTCGCCGGCGCGGGCCAGTTCGATGGCGGCGCGTACCACCAGGGTCGACTTGCCGGCGCCGGGCGGCGAGTCGACCACAACGCCACGGTGCTTGCCCGAACGCAGGTCGGCGAGCACCTCCGTGACCACGTGCTCGGCTTGAGCCGACGGCGAGGCCGCTGGCTGTCTCGGCAGCAGCAGGTTGGTTACGGTCACGGTCTCACCGGGCCTCGTACTCGAACTGACGCAAACGGGTGCGAACGACCTCCACCTCGGCGGGGGTAAACAGCCACTCGAACTCCGGCCTGGTCACCAGGGCTTCCACCGTCAGGTCGAGCCTGTCGCGCTCCCACAGCGCGACGAACCCGTCCGACACCACCGGGCTGGCGAGCAGCTTCTTGGCGGTGGAGATGCTTCCGTGCTCGGCGAGCATGCTGAGGAAGAGCGTGGCGTTGTAGCTAGCCTCGTCACGCGCCGCCACATACAGGTGCCGCATTGCCCGGTCGAAGTCGGCGCCGGTGCCGTCATTCGCGGCCTGCGCCGGCACGGTCGCCGACGCTGGGTCATCGGCCGCCACCGAATCCTCGACGGTCGAACCCTCCGGACCGACATGGTCGTCGTCCTCCGACAGTCCGGCCGCCTGTTCGTTGCGCCGGGCCACGTAGCCGAGGAGCGCGTCCACCGAGGTGAACACCTCGTAGCCGAGTTCCTCCATCCGCGGCAGGTCGGGGTTGGCGTCGAGTTCCAAGACCACCGGGTTACCGAGACCCGGCTGGAGGCCGTCCGGCCAGAACGCCTCCGCCACCCCGAGGACACGTCCCGTCGTCGGATCGGCGATTTCGCTGTCCAGCGCGGGTTCGGCACAGCCGGCCGCGGTCAGCTCGTCGACCAGCGCCTTGATCTGGCGGGCGCGGACGTCATCGTCCTCCTCGGCCACCACGACCACCGGCCGCAGCGGTTCGGCCGCTGGCTTGGTCCCGTCACGCAGACTGGCGAGGAATCCATTGGCGGCCTCGGCCAAGAGCTCTCGGCGGGCGGCCAGGAACTCGCGGTAGCGGTTGAGGCGCCAGAGCTGCGGGTCGGTGGGGATCCACTGCGACTCGAGCGCACCCGGGTGCTTTTGCTGGGTCTCGGCGAAGTAGTCCTCCGGTGCCCGCTTACCGATCGCCAGGTTGGTCTGCTGGGTCAGGAAAGAGAAGTTCGCAACGGCGTTGACCTCGGAGCGACCGTAGCCGTGCTTGTAGAGCAGCGCCTTCGGGAAGATGTGGTGCACCTGCAGCGAGGTGAGGTAGCCGAGCATCTCGGCTCTGAGCTCGAGCCCGGAGCCGAAGTCGCGGGCGCCGAGCACGCGGGTGAGCAGGTAGAGCAGCGGGTAGAAGCGCGAGCCGCGGCCGAATCCCTCGAAGTCCTGACCATCGATGACGAGGTTGCCACCGCGCCAGCGACTGAGGCTGGTGATCAGGCCGTCGATCCCGCTGCGGGCAACGGTCTCGTAGTCCTGGGTCAGGATCGTCTCGGTCGAGCCGGCGAAGCGTCCCCACAGCGCCGCGTGCACGTACCAGAAGAGCAGCCGGTCGCGCTGGGTGGCGTCGGTGAACGAACCACCGTTGAGGTGCAGGAAGCGGGAGATCACCGGGAAGGCGTAGCGGCCCATCAGCACTCGGTCGTGGTCGAGACCGAGCCGCCCGGAGATCACATCGAGGAATCCGCTGATGTAGTGCTCGCTGGAGGTCAGCGCCTGGGCAAAGTCCGACGAGCTTACACCCTCCAGAGCCTCGAACTGGGCGCGGCCGGTCGCCACGGCGTTGACGTTGCGCAGCAGCCAGTCGAGGTTGAACTGGAACCCCGCCGTCGACCAGGTGCTCAGGTGCTTGCGCATCGTGGAGCGGGCCTCGGGCCAGTCCGCGCAGATCTTCGCCAGCGCCAGATCACCCTTGGAGAGCTTCGTGCCGCCCGAGTTGACGCGGTTGAAGATGTCGACGACGACCTCGACGCCCTTGTCCGCGCCGGTGATCTTCTCCTGGTGGAACTCGCGCTCAAGGATGTTGCGCAGCCGGATCAGCCGACCCATGTAGGTGGCGAAGTGCGGCATAGTGGCCGGGTCCGCCGAGAGCTTGCCGATGTGCGGTTCGATGCCGTCGACGAAAAGCTCGGTGACGTCGACCCAGGTCGGGTCGTCCTTCATCTTGGCCGGCGCGTAGAACTCGAAGGTCTCCTCTTCGACGTTGAACCGCAGTCCGGTGAACGCCGCCGGGTCGCCCTCGAAGAAGGCCGGCGGCTTGCCGCGCACCACACCGTAGAGGGAGGTGATCCGCTGCTGACCGTCAAGGAGCAGCTGCTTGATCCCCGCGCGAGCCTTGCTGCTGCCGCGCACCGATCCGTGGTCAGCTTCGGTCTCCCAGACCAGCAGCGCACCCACCGGGTAGCCGAGATAGAGCGAGCCCATCAGGCCGCGGACCTGGTCCCGGTTCCACACGTAGCCGCGCTGGAACTCGGGCAGCAGCACGGTGCCCGAGTCGATCTGGTCGAGGATCGTGCCCAACTTGCTCATGTCAGCTCCCCCACGGATCTGAACGTCTGGCCGTTTTGTTGTGCTGCGGTGGATCAGGTTGGGTCAGGACCACTCTTCGCGGGCGTCCTCGGCGGTCGGGGCGCCGTCGTCGAAGGGTGCCGGCGGGCCGCCGTGCGTCCACGGCGTCTCCTCCCGCGTCGGGAAGGCGCCCGCCGGGAAGAAGGAGTCGGTCAGCGTGGTGTAGCAGAGCCGCTCCCCCACCTCCGGCACGCTGCCCGGCGGCGGAGTCAGCGACGACCCCATCCCACCGGTCAGCTCCAGCAACACCTCGGTGGTCCCGTCGTCGTTGCGGGCGACCGAAACGACCTTGGCCTTCTGGTTGCTGGGCCGGTCGGGCGAGTACAGCGTCGTGCCGGGAGGGACCAGCACCGGGTCGGCCGCGGTCACCGTTATCCAGGGGCGCAGGACACGGCGCTTCCCGCTGCTATCCACCCGCGTCGGGTCGGCGGCCGTTACCTCGCCGACGAACGCCTCCCCGGTGAGCCGGTAGTCGGCCATCACCATCGGGTCGTCGTAGGCGCGCTGCACGTCGTACGAGGCTTGCGCCCGTTCCAGCCGGTGCAGCCGCTGCGCGGCGGCCACCGCCCCGTCCCGGCGGGGCTGCGGAAGGCCGCCCTCGTCGAGGTACGAGCAGAAGTTGGTGTAGGCGTCCCGGTCCTCGGCCCAGCGGCCGGCGACCCGCGATCCGGCCGGCAGGTCGTGCAGCAGCGCGATGGCCTGCCACATCAGCCGCCAGGTCGGCTCGAGCTGCCCACGGAGGATGTCCTCCAGCTCGGCGCGCCGCCGGTCGACCAGCGAGTCGGCGGCGACCGCCCGGTCGTACGCGGCCATCGCCGGCGCGGCGATCTCGTTGTCGAAGCTCGGGTCGGTGGTCGGGCCGGCCGGCGGCGAGGCGACCGGATCCTCCGCAAGAGCGGCCGCCTGCGCGCCGGTCATCCCGTCCGGCGGAGCGATCCACGCCATGAGCGCGGCGAGCTGGGCGTCCTCCATGGGGCTCTGGCCGGTGGCCCAGTGCAGGCTGAGCGCCTCGGTCATCGCCAGCAGGGCCGAGGATCCCGGGTACTCGGCCCGGTCGGCGAACCAGGTGAGCCAACGGCCGAGCATCGGCACCGTCGGGTGCACCGGGTAGTC
The DNA here is from genome assembly GCF_040302465.1 of Micromonospora sp. NPDC126480. Lineage (NCBI taxonomy): Bacteria > Bacillati > Actinomycetota > Actinomycetes > Micromonosporales > Micromonosporaceae > Micromonospora > Micromonospora sp. NPDC126480. Next base: position 32,837 of record NZ_JBEORU010000009.1, on the reverse strand, counting down.
GCCGTCGGTGCGCCGGAACCGGGTGGAGCGGCCGAAGAGCCGAATGAAGGCGACCCCGCCGGGGTTCGGTACGAGCAGCTGCGGCGCGTTCGTGTACCGGACGCGGATCTCCTTGCCCCGGTTCGCCGACACCGCCTCCACGTCACCGCGGAAGCTTTCGACGTAGGGCAGGACCACGGCGGCCAGCTCGGCGGCGAAGGCGAAGCGCTGATCCCGGTTCCGCGGCTGCGGCACGATCAGCAGCGTCGGGTTGTCCGGGTCGTCGCCGACCATCGCGGCGAGCGGGGCGTTGGCCTCGCCGGCCATGGTGAGCGGGATGAAGACCAGCGGTCGGTCGGCGACGTGCAGGTGCCGGACCAGGGTGATCCGCTGCGCGCGTTCCGCGACGACGGCTTCGGCGCGGGCGAGGCTGGCGAGCGTACTCATCCGGCCACCCCGCTGAGCAGCTCGGCCCGCAGCCGGGCGGCGGCGCGCAACAGCTCCGCGGCCTCCTGCTGGTCCTCGGCGGGCGCCCGCTCGTCGCGGGCGATGGCCAGCGCGGTCCCGACCCGTTCGATGCCGCCGAGTTCCTCGCGCACGGACTTGCCGAGGGCGGCGGTGCAGCCGCGGGCTTCGTGCCGGCAGAAGTACGCCAGCTCGCAGGCGGCCAGGCACTCCGGCGAGTACCGCGCCTCGACCTCCTGCAGGGCGTCGATCAGCGACTGCGGGGAGCGGGTGGGTACGCCCGTGTCGTCGGCCGCCAGGTCGAAGCTCAGCGTGGCCGGCAGTTCCGCCAGCAGCGCGTCGATCCGGGTCATCCGGGACAGCTGCCGACGCAGCACGGCGAGCTGCTTGCGGACGTCGACCAGGACCGCCATCGGCTGGTTGGAGAAGTCGCGGGGGCAGACCAGCACAACGTCGTGCGAGACGATCTCCGGGTCGTGACCGGCCTCTTCGAGCAGCTTGCGCATCGCCAGCACATACACGGCGGACTGGATCGCGGCGGCGGCCACCTTGCCGGGGTCGGCCTGGCCGTCGATGACGGCGAAGCTTTTGATCTCGACGACGTGGAACCGGCCGGCGTGCTGGAACGCGATCAGATCCGGCTCGAGATACGCCTGCTGGCCGGCGACGTCGAGCCGCAGCAGCGGGTGGTCGAAGAGCGTGCCGGCCCGCTCGCGTTCGGCGGCGGCACGGGTGAGCAGGGTCCGGGCGCGTGCGTACCGGACGTCGTTGCCTTCCCGGCCGGCCACCGACTCCAGGTCGTCGTAGGCGACCTCCTGGATCTCCAGGTCGAGCAGCTCGCGCAGCAGCCGCAGCAGCTCGGCGCAGCCGTTGGCCTTGACCTGCGCCTCGAACACGTTGCCCCGGGTGATGGCGAACCGGGACTGGCCGAACCGGGCCGGGTAGTCGATGTACGCGGCGAGGCGCTGCTTGTCGACGCCGGCGCAGTCCAGCACCGCCCGGCGGGCGCAGCCCGGGTTGCTGGTGAGGGCCGCGATGGTGCGGGCGTTGTGGCGGGCCGGGGCGACGCCGCCGCGGATGGTGGCCAGGCGCTGGGCGAGGTCGGTCATGCCAGCCCCCGGATGACGCGCAGGCGGCTGCCGTAGAGCTGCTCCGCCTCGTCCAGCCGGCGGGCGCGGTCGGCCGCCGCGGCGCGGTCGGCTCGGTCGGCGTCGGCGTGCACGGCCAGCTCGGCTTGGGCGGCTTTGATGACAATCGCCGGGTCGACCGCCTCGTAGCCGTCGACGGCTCCGGGGATGCTGGTGGCGAACCGGCGGAGCAGGCGGGCCACCGTGAGGGTCTGCTCCGGCATGCGCCCAGCCTGTTCCGCGACCTTGATGGTGGCTGTCAGAAAGTCGACACGAGGGCTGAGCGGCCCGATGATGCGGCGCTCCAGCGGCCAGGTGGAGACGGCGAGCAGGCCGCGGGCCGGCGCGAGGTGCTCGGCGGTCAGGGCGGAGCAGAGATAGTACGGCCGGGAGTGCGGCGCGGTGCGGAACGAGCGCTCCTCGTCGCGGCGCAGGTGGGTCAGCTTGCCGGCGACGAGGCCGGGACCGGCGGCGCCGAAGAAGGCGTTGTGCACCTCGGCGATGAGCTTCGGGGCGGCCGGGGCGGCGAGCAGGGTGAGGGCGTGGTGGACCTGGTCGCGCATCGACACCAGGGGCGCCTCGGCACGTGTGGGCTGGTCGTCGGCCTCCGCGCCGTCGGCGAGCTCGGTGATGGCCTGCTCCCACTCGCGTTCGGCGGCGCGCAGTTCGGCGCGCAGCGCCTTGACGCGGGCCGCGTCGCGCGCCACCACCGCTCGTCGGACCGCCGACCGTAGGTCGTCTATCCGACCTTCGAGGTCTTCTATGGACTCCGCCACGACGAGCATGCTACAAGTTCCAGTGTTTTCCAGCAATCCCCCATAACCAGGATTGTTGATAAGCGGAACACTACTTACGGTGACGCCTGGAAGGGAGACCCGGATGGGCTGGGACCAGTCGCTACTCGACCAGGTTTTCGACCGGTTGGCCGACGACAACGTGCCCGATGAGGTGATCGACCTCGTGCTCGCGGCCTACGTGGGCGACGCGGCGCTCAGCGGCGTCCTCGCCGGCGAGCCCGTCGACCTGCCGGAACGGGACCCGACCCAGCGGCCCCGCCCGCAGCCGCTCTACCTGGAGTCCATCACCGTCGCCGGCTTCCGCGGCGTCGGTCCACAGCAGAGCCTCCGGTTGCAGCCACACGCCGGCCTCACCCTCGTCGTCGGCCGCAACGGCTCCGGCAAGTCCAGCTTCGCCGAAGCCGTGGAGCTTGCCCTCACCGGCGACAGCGCCCGCTGGGCCGACCGCAACAGCGTCTTCAAGGACGGCTGGCGCAACCTCCACCACGGGTCGCCCTGCGAGATCGAGGTCCAGCTCCGCGCCGAGGGAGCCAGCAAACCCATTCGGGTACGCCGAAGCTGGCGCGACGAGCACACCGACGCCGCCCAGGGCACCGGCAGTGTCCTGGCCGACGACGGGCAGCGCTACACCGACACGGCGGAGTTGGGGTGGCGCAAGCCGCTCGACGCGTACCGGCCGTTCCTCACCGCGAGCGACCTCGGCCGGCTCATCACCTCCAAGCCCAGCGGTCTCTTCGACGCGCTGGCGCCGATCCTCGGCATGGACCCCCTCGTCGAGGCCGACGGGCGGCTGATGCGTGTCCGCCGGACGCTGAACGACCAGATCAGCGCGGTCAAGGCGGCCCGCGCCGCCCTGTGTGACGCGCTGAGTGTCGTCGACGACCAGCGGACCCAGGCCGCGGCCACGCTCCTGGCGAAACGGACTGTCGACCTCGACGCTCTCGACCAGTTACTCGCCGACGCCGGCAGCGACACCACCGACCCGGTGGCGGTCGCGGCCCGGCGCCTGGTCGCCGTCGCCCTGCCCGACACGGGGTACGCCACCGAGATGGCGGACGAACTCACCGCCGCCACGGCGCAGGTCGCCGGCCTCGCCACCACCCGTGCCGGCGTCGCCGAGCAGGCCGCACAGTTGCTGCGGATGGCGGTCGCCTTCCACAACGACCACGGCGACGGCAACTGCCCGGTGTGCGGCGCCGGGACGCTCGACGCCGCCTGGCGGGCTCGCGCCGACGAGACCCTGGCCCAGTTGCGGCGCGACACGGTCGCGGTCGAGGAGGCGCACCGGCGGCTGCGGGAGGCGCGGGCCCGGGCCGTACGGCTGCTCGACCTGGACCGGCGGATCAGCATCCACGACCTGGACGCGATGGCCGGTGCACTCGACCAGCCGGAGGCGGTGAAGCGCTACCGGGCCAGGGTCGACGACCTCTGTGCCGACGCGGCCTCGCTTCCTCCCGATCAGCTTTCGGCGCGCCTGCGGACCGCGTACCCGCCGCTCGTCGAGGCGTTCACCGAGCTCCAGGAACTGACGGGTGCGTGGCTGCGGCAGCGCCACGACGCCTGGCGCGAGCACGCCGTCGCGCTACAGCGCTGGCTCAGTCAGGCGCGGGCCGGCGCCGAGGACGAGGCGAAGCTCAAGCTGGTCAACGCCGCCCGGGACTGGTTGAAGACCGCGCTGGCCGCGCTGCGCGACCAGCGGTTCGAGCCGTTCGCTCAGCGCTCGCAGCAGATCTGGGAGGAGCTGCGACAGGAGAGCAACGTCGAGCTGAGCGGGATGCGGCTCGATGGCACCAACACCCGCCGGAAGATCTCCTTCCCGGCGAAGGTCGACGGCACCGGCACCTCGGCGATGGCCGTCATGAGCCAGGGCGAGCTGCAGGCGCTCGGCCTGTCGGTGTTCATCCCCCGCGCCTGCGCTGACGACAGCCCGTTCCGGTTCGTCATCATCGACGACCCGGTGCAGAGCATGGACCCGTCGAAGGTCGACGGCCTGGCGCAGGTGCTCGCCGGGCTCGCGGAGATCCGGCAGGTCGTGGTTTTCACGCACGACAACCGGCTGCCCGAGGCGGTACGCAGGCTGCGCATCGAGTCCACCATCTGGGCGGTCACCCGCCGGGACGGGTCGGAGGTCGAGATCCGGAAGAACAGCGACCCGGTCGACCGGTACCTCGCCGACGCCACCGCGATCCTCAGGGCCGAGGAGCTGGCCGACAACGCGCGATATCCGCTGGTGTCCGGTTTCTGCCGATCGGCGCTCGAAGCGGCCTGCCATGAACGAATCCGGCGGGAGCGCATCGCGCGAGGTGAGCGGCACGGCGACGTCGAAGAGCTCATCGAGAAGGCGCTGACGCTCAACCAGGTGACCGCGCTGGCGCTGTTCGGGGACCTGCACCAGGGCGGCAAGGTGTTCAACCGCCTCAACCAGTACGGCCGCTGGGCCGGCGATGCGTTCCGGGCCTGCAAGGAAGGCGTTCACGGGCCGGGCAGTTTCGACCTCGAGGTCCTCGTCCGGGACTGCCGCCGACTCGCCGAGGAGCTGCGATGACGACCGTCGCCTCCCCGCAGGACTGCCTCGCCGCCGCCGACAAGCTGCTCACCAGCGTCGTACGCGGCACCCGCGGTGCGTGGCCGCGGGCCTGCGCCTGGCTGCTCCGGCTCGCCCTCGAGGCCGCGATGGACGACTACTGGCGGCGGTTCCGCCCGGAAGTCGCCTCGATGCGCGCCCGGTCGCCGCAGTTCCTGATCCTCGACCGCTACGCCGGCCGGCAGGTCGCCGCCCGGGCGGGCTACGCCTGGGCGGCGCTGTCCCGGGCAGGGCATCACCACTGCTACGAACTCGGGCTCACCGCCGGTGAGCTACGACGCCTGCGGGACACAGTGGCGACGGTGATCAGCGACCTCGCTCGTGCCGAGGCAGCCGACAGCCGCCAGTCGAGCTAGCTCCTCAGTCAGAAGGGCGCCATGCCGGCGTTCCACGTCTTCGACCACGCGGCCCGAAGGCCGGTCGCGTCCAGATCACCGACGTCGACGCCGGGGAACGGGTCGGCGACGTACCGCACCTGGTCGTACTCGGGGCCGGCCCTGCTGACGGTGACCAGAGCGAGCCGGTAGTGGGGGGCGGCGTTCTTGCCGGTGACGATCTCGTTGTGGGTGACGTGGAAGTCCTCGGCTCCCGCGAGCCGTGCCTTGACCTTGATGCGGATGGAGGGGCCGCCGTCGGCGGGGCTGGACAGTACGTCGTAGCCGGGGTTGTGGAAGGTCTGCTCCTGCGGCTCCCGGCCGAGAGAACGCTCGGCGGCGAGGACAAGATCGATACCGCGCTGCTCGACGGCCTTGGCCTCCGTGGCGTGGATGGGGGCGTCCGCCGGGATCTCGCGCCTGACCATGGATAGCGGTAGCACGAGCGCGGCGGTCATGATGCGGGGCGGCTTCGTGGCCAGCTGAGCCTGCCGGTCCAGCAGCGCGAGACGGCTGTCCCGGCGGACCTGGAGGTCCTGTGCCTTGCGCAGGAGGCTGTCGGAGCTCTCCTTCGGCTTGATGCCGGCCTGCTCCTTTTCCTGGGCTGCGATGGCCTCGCCGATGAGCCGGTTCGACTCATGCGCCAGCCGCTGGTCGACGCGCGTCCGGGTCCGTTCGATCTCCGCGAGCCGGCGAGGTGAGACCTCGGCGAGATAATCCCTGAGCTGGTGACCGATGATCCAGGTCCGTGCCTTGGCCTCGGCGTCACCGAGCCACGCAAGCTTCTTGGCTGCGGCCACGGCGGGGGTCTGCGGGGCGGGCACGCAGTCGAGGTATGGCGCCGGGCCGGCGGGCGTGACCCGTCCGGTGGCGTCGACGTAGGCGTAGCCGAACCGTCGTGCGATCGACTCTCCGGTCCCGTCGACGACCTCCTCCACCACACCGACCAGCAGCGTCGGCTCCTCGATCTGCGGTGAGATCAGGACAGTGCCGCGCTCGAGCGCGGGCCGGAGCTGACTGATGGTGAGCTCGGCGACGGCGTCGTGGAGCGGATGGCCGGGGGCGAGCAGATCGGCGCGCGGCTTGTCGTCGGCGTCGATGCGATCGAGGTCGAACGTGACTCGTTCGTAGCGGGTGGCCACGGGTCCGTGCTTGGTGACGGCACGGATGGCCGCGGGCACGTGGCTAATCTCGTAGCGGCCGCGCTCACGCCTGGTGAGCCGCCCGCCGAGGCGCTGAAAGGCGAGGCGGAAGGCCCACTCCACATAGTGCGGCTGCAGCCGCCGAGCGCGGGCCTCGTCCATGAGCTGCTGTATCTGGGTCAGGTCGACGTCCGACATGGCGTCGTGGGTGAGGGCCCGCTCCTCAAGGAGTTCCTTGAGACCGTGGGCGACCGAGGCGTCGATGACCTGCTCCATCTTCGCGCGGGTCTCAGGCAGGTCGCCGTACCGGATGGCCTCGACCAGCAGCTCTCGTAGCGGCGTCTCGTCGAAGGCCGACCCGAGGACGTCGAAGACCTTGCCGCCGTAGGCCTTGCGCTGCTCCTCGACCTTCTGCAGCAGCCGCGTGAACACCTCGCCCTCCCGGGTGTTGGCCGCCACCAGGTTCCAGAGGCGGCACACCTCCGTCTGGCCGATGCGGTGGACGCGGCCGAAGCGCTGTTCGATGCGGTTCGGGTTCCACGGGAGGTCGTAGTTGACCATCAGGTGGGCGGCCTGGAGGTTGAGACCCTCGCCGGCGGCGTCGGTGGCCAGGAGCACTTGGCAGGTCGGGCTCTTGGTGAACTCCTCGGTGATGGCCCGCCGGTCGGCGCGCCGGACACCACCGTGGATGGCCTGCACGGTGTCCGGCCTGCCGAAGAGCGAGCGGATCTTGCGGGCGAGGTAGTCCAGGGTGTCACGGTGCTCGGTGAAGATGATCAGCTTGCGGGGCTTCTTCGCACCGGGGTGGATGAGGCGGTTGTCCTTGAGGATCTTGCGCAGCTCGACCCACTTGCGGTCGGTGTCGAGGTTACGTACCCAGCGGGCGACGTGGATCAGCTCGTCGAGGTCGGCCAGCTCGACGTTGAGCTCCTCGATGGTGCGGGCCGCCGTGGCCGAGTCCAGCAGCTCCTCCTCGAGCTGCTCGACCTCTTCGGCGCTGTGCTCGTCGTCGTCCAGGTCGCGCGGGTCGACCGGGACGGGCTCGTCACTCACGCCACGGCCGTGGATCAGGTCGTCACGGCGGCGCTTGAGTCGCTCGGCACGTCGCATCAGGGACCGGTAGATCGCCTCCGGGCTGGAGGCCAAGCGCCTCTGAAGCACCGTGAGCGCAAAGCCAACGGTGTTCCGGCGCTTGTCGTCCAGTCGGGCGGCCCGGTTCATCTCCTCGCGCACGTACTCGGTGACCCGTTCGTAAAGGTCCTGCTCGTCAGCGGTCAGCTCGTAGGGCACGGTCTGGGCGATGCGCTCGGGGAACAGCGGTTTGCCCTCGAAGGTGAGCAGGTCCTCCTTGACCATGCGCCGCATCAGCCCACTGGTGTCGGGGTTGTGCACGCCGGCCTTGAACTTGCCCTCGAAGCCGTCACGCTCCAGCAGCGTGAGGAAGAGCTGGAAGTCCTCCTCCTTGCCGGCGTGCGGGGTGGCCGTCATCAGCAGCAGGTGACGGGTGCGGTCGCGTAGACGCTCGCCGAGCTGGAAGCGCCGGGTCTTGTTCAACTTGCCGCCGAAGTAGTGCGCACCCATCCGGTGGGCCTCGTCTACGACGACCAGGTCGAACTCGGCGTCGTCGAGCTGCGCCGCCAGGTCCTCGTTGCGCGCGAGCTGGTCCATGCGCGCGATGAGCAACGGGTACTGCTCGAACACGCTCGACCCGAGCGCCGCGTCGACCATGGCCGTGGTGAGGATGTCGAACCGCAGGCCGAACTTGAAGAACAGCTCGTCCTGCCACTGGTCGACCAGCCCACCAGGCGCAACGATCAGGCAGTGCTTCACGTCGTCGCGGAGCAGGAGCTCCTTGACGTAGAGGCCAGCCATGATCGTCTTTCCGGCGCCGGGGTCATCGGCCAGCAGGAACCGCAGCGGTGTGCGGTCGAGCATCTCGCCGTACACGGCCCGGATCTGGTGGGGCAACGGCTGCACGTCGCTGGTGGCTACCGCCAGCATCGGGTCGAACAGCCCGGCCAGGGAGATCCGCTGCGCCTCGGCGACCAGCCGGAACCCGTCGGCATCGGCGTCGAACGGCCGGCTGCCCGCATCGGAGGCACTGAGCTTGGCCTCGTCGGCCCGGAAGAGCACCTGCTGCCGCAGGCCCCGCTGAGCGTCTTGAAGGTCAGTTCGAGAGCGTCCGGTCCGTGCCACTGCGCGGCGATCACCGAGACCGTCTCGCCGGGCAGCACCCCGACCACCCGGACACCGGATGCCAGATCCTCAAGTCTCACCGACTACCCCAGATCAACAGCCTGCAGAGCTTACTGACCAGCACCGACGGCCTGGGTCCCTGGAGGTCCCGTCCTGTCGGATGGGTGCCATACCATACGCTCCGCTGACCCACCGACTTCTGGGCGAGGCATGGACAAGACAGAGCGAGAGCAGATTCGCCGCCTCGTGGCGGACCTCAAACAGTGGGGTCTCGAAGCCGCGGACGTGCAGACCTGGCACCAGGCTGTCCGGGACGCCGCCAGCAGCGGCGAGCGGGAGCTGCGCTCACGCAGTGTCGGAATCGACCGGGCTGGTCAGCCGACCTGGCGCGTGGTGCCACTCTGGGCCAGCGACACCGACGTCGTGAGGCGCCTGCGGGAGCGCGCGAACCTCCCGGAGACGACGGCCGACGATCGGGCCTTGCTGCGGCTGCTCACGAAGGATGTGCCGGCCGCCATCGCCGACGTCAGCCCGCTGCTCAACGTACGTCGCTTCTTCCTCGGGTCCGCGCGGAAGCAGTCGGCGGAGGCCGCCGGTGAGTACCTGCGTCGTCACCACGCGGCAATCACCGGGGCCGGCGGCCCCAGCCGTCTCGAGCAGCTCGCCGTCTTCACCGCGCCGGTCGACCCGGCACGACTCGGGATCGACGCGCTGCTCGACCCCGCCCTTCGCCTCGATCTCGTCTCCGGGTTGACGGGCTCCGAGCCGGAAATCCTGGACCGGTCGGTCTTCGAGGGCCTGCCGGAGGCGCTGGCCGCCATCGACAAGGTCGTCGCCGGCGAGGCGTCGTACCGCTCGGCTGTGCGCGATGCGGGTGAGAAGGTCAGACGCGCCGAGGTCCAACGGATCCTGCAGGAGATGCCGGTGGATGCGTTGAAGACCGCTACCCGCGATCGGCTCCGGTTGGGGCCGCTCGTCGAGGCGGGCGTCAGCACCGTGCAGGACGTGCTGGAGGTCGGCTCGTCCCTTCAGGCGCTCCCAGGTGTCGGGGAGACGTCAGCACGGCGCATGGTCGGGGCAGCGCAAGCGATCTGGCAGACCACGTACGACGAGATGCCGGTCCGCATCGACATCAGCAACCGCCACCCGGAGACCACCCATCTCCTGCGTTGCCTCGCCGAATGGGACGCGTACCGGCAGACGCGAGGTGCGGCTGCCGACCTCGAACGCGCAGCCGAGCTCGCACCGCTGGGCAAGGCCATCAACCGCAAGACGAGTCACCTCCTCGTGATCCCGACTCGGGCGCTCCCCGCCGCAGCAGTTCGCGAGAGCATCCAGATCGTCAAACGACGGGCCGAGTTGCTCGGCATGTCCTCCGCGTCCGGCTCGAGGAGCGTCAGCGCCGACCCTTGGGACGACTTCCTGGCCCGACCCGCCGACTACTTCGCGATGCTCTCCGAGCTCGGGTTCGTCACCGAAGACGACGACGCGTCGCACGGGGATCTCCCGGAGGAGATCATCCAGGCGGTGCGCGACCAGACCCTCAGCGGCGAACACCTCACGGCGTCGCTGCGCGGCTATCAGAGTTTCGCGGCCCGCTTCGCCCTCGTGCAGCGCAAGGTCATCATCGGGGACGAGATGGGCCTCGGCAAGACGGTCGAAGCCCTCGCCGTCCTCGCCCACCTGCGCAGCCGCGGCGAGACCCATTTCCTGGTGGTGTGCCCGGCGGCGGTGGTGACCAACTGGGTCCGCGAGGTGACCAGCAAGTCGAAGCTGCGCCCGCACCGGGTCCACGGCCCGGGGCGCGACCACGCCGCCCGGACCTGGGTACGTGACGGCGGGGTCGCCATCACCACCTACGAGACCCTCGCCTGGTGGGAGCCGGCCCTGCAGAAGGTCCCCGAGCTGGCGTGCGTCGTCGTCGACGAGGCCCACTACATCAAGAACCCGTACGCGCAGCGATCCATGAGGACGGAGGAACTCATCGGGCGCGCCGACCGGGCGATCCTGCTCACCGGCACGCCGCTGGAGAACAAGGTCGACGAGTTCCGAAATCTGGCGTCCTACGTGCGCCCGAACCTCACCGTCGACGCCACGGACCTCTCGCCGAGGATGTTCCGGCGGCAGGTCGCGCCCGCCTATCTCCGGCGGAACCAGGAAGACGTCCTAACCGAGCTCCCGGAGCTCATCGAGGTCGAGGAATGGCTTCCGATGTCCGCGGCGGACACCTCCCGCTACCGGGCGGCCGTCGAGCGCGGCAACTTCATGGAGATGCGCCAGGCGGCCATGCTCCAGGGGCCGCAGTCCGCGAAACTGCATCGGCTCATCGAAATCGTCCGTGAAGCGGAGGAGAACGAGCGGCGGGTCATCGTCTTCTCCTACTTCAGGGAGGTGCTGGACCTGGTGGCCCGGTCCCTTCCGGGGCCGATGTTCGGGCCGCTGACCGGGTCGGTGCCCGCGAGCCACCGTCAGCAAATCGTGGACCGGTTCGCATCGGCTAAGCACGGCGCCGTTCTCGTCGCGCAGATCGTGGCCGGCGGCGTCGGGCTGAACATCCAGTCCGCGTCCGTCGTCGTCATCTGCGAGCCGCAGCTCAAGCCCACCACGGAGGCCCAGGCCATCGGCCGCGCACACCGGATGGGGCAGGTGCAGTCGGTTCAGGTCCACCGGTTGCTGTCCGAAGACAGCGTCGATCAGCGGATCGTCGAACTGCTCGCCGGAAAGAAGCAGCTCTTCGACGACTTTGCCCGCGTCAGCGACCTGGCCGGTGCCACTCCTGAGGCGGTGGACCTGTCCGAGGCCGAACTCGTCCGAGAGGTCGTGGCCGCCGAACGCCAACGCCTCTTCGAGCGCGCCTCTACTGAGACCTGATCTTCGCCGTCAACTGCTCTGCCCTCCCTACCCGGTGCTGCCAGCTCGATAGACCGCAGTCGGAAGTAAGCTGGCCTCCGTTACTGCCGACATGTGCGCCTGATCAGGCGGCATCGGCCTACGGGGCAAACTTCACGTCCAGCTTCCGGTCCAGCGCACGAGCGAGCCGTTCGAGAACAGCCAAGGTCGGGACAGTGCCACCGACTTCGAAGCGGGCAACCGCCGACTGCGTCATGCCCGAGGCCAGTGCCAGCTGACTCTGGCTCCAGCCATTGCGCTCCCGCAGGTGTCGCACCTCCTGGCCGAGCTCGAAGGCGAGGCGTGCCGCCTCGTATGCCTCAGCCACACCGGGCTCGGCCATCCGGCGTTCCCGCAGGTCATTCCAGTCAACCCGATCAGCCATCACTCTGCCCACTCGACCACGGTATGCCGTTCCGCCACGCAACGCTCGAACGCCCGGCGAGCCCGCTCGACCTCTCGGTCCTCCCGCATCCGGGTCTTCCGGAACACCGTCAGAAGGATGCTCCTTCGGTCGGAGGCTATCCAGTAGGTCAGGCGCACCGCGTCACGATCCAGGTAGAACCGCAGCTCTCGCAGCTTGCCATCGAGCTGCCTGGTGTACGGCTCGCCGAGCAACACGCCTTGGCTTGCCAGCAGATCGATATAGAACGCGGCTCTTGAGCCTCAACAGTGGCGACTGCCCTACGCCCACCCGCCGTACCCGCAGCAGCAGCCGCAAGGCCCCGGCGGCACAGTGCCCTCCTGAGTGCTTCACCTCGGGGATGCGCTCAGCGGTTGTCGAGCCGTTCGGAGGCCGACCGGCGGCGCCCCATGGCGGGGGAAGCTCTCACCCGCCCGCTACGACTGGGCCACGCTCGCCGGCTCCGGCGGGGTTCGCGGCGCCCGCCGCTCGTCCCCGTGCCCCGGCCACCACGCCTTGTGCCCGATCAACGCCGTCAATGCCGGCACGAAGAACATCGACATGACGAACGCCGACAGCACGATCCCGATCGCCACCGCGAACCCCATCTGCTGCAGGAACGAGATCGGCGCGAGCATCAGCACCGCGAACGTCCCAGCCAGGATCAAACCCGCTGCCGCAACAGTGGGCCCGGCATGTTCGACGCCGATGGCGGCGGCAGCCCGCGGCTCATTCCCCTCCCGCGCCTCCTCGCGTAGTCGGGCGATCATCAGGATGTTGTAGTCGGTCCCGATCGCCACCACGAAGAGGTAGAGGATGATCGGCAGCTGGAAGGTCACACCGGGCTGATCCTGCACCCCTTGGAAGAGGTAGACCGTCGCACCAAGAGTCGCGGCGAAGTTCAGCAGCACCGCGATCACCAGGTAGATCGGCGCGACCAGGCTGCGCAGCAGCAGCGCGAGAATGAGCGCGATCAGACCGGCCGCCACCGGCAGGATCACCGACAGGTCCCGGTTGTTCGCCGAGTTGATGTCGGCGAAGATCGCGGTGGTCCCGCCGACCAGGGCCCGGGTGCCGGGTGGGGCGGCCGCGTGCAGGGCGTCGCGCAGGTCCTCGCGGACGAGTGTGATCGCCTCGTTGGAGACCGGGTTCTCGTTGAGCAGCAGGCTGACCCGGGCGACGCTCGGGTCGGTGCCGCGCTCCGGTGGCTGTGCCTGGCCGACGCCCGGCGCGTTCGCCGCGGCCGCCGCGAACTCGTTGACCTGCTGGTCGGTGAGCGGTGTCCCGTTGTCGGTGGTCAGGTAGACCTCGGTGGGGGCCAGCGCCCCGGCGGCGAACCCGCGCTGCAGGTCCGCCGCGGCTCGCGCCGACTCGGTGTCCTGCGGGAAGCCGGCGCTGAAGTCGTAGTCGGCCTTGTAGCCGAGCACGCCGGCGGCGAGCGCGACGAGCAGGGCGCCGGAGGCCGCCGCGACCAGGGCCGGCCGGCGTCCGATGGCGGTCCCGAGCCGGTGCGCCACGGTGGCCTTGGGGGGACGCTGCCACGCCTTGGACGGCCAGAAGACGAAGCGGCCGAGCAGCGAGACGAGCGCCGGGATGAGCGTGAGCGAGGTGATCAGCATGACGCCTACGCCGATCGCGAGCGCCGGGCCGAGGGAGCCGAAGAAGCCCAGCGAGGCGAGGAGTAGCACGAGGAACGCGACGATGACCACTCCGGCGGCGGACGTGATGACCTCGCCGACCCGCTGGACGGAGACGACCATCGCGGTGCGCTTGTCGTCACCGGCTCGCAGCCGCTCGCGGTAGCGGAAGAGCAGGAACAGGATGTAGTCGGTGCCGATGCCGAACAGCACGATCAGCAGGATCGTCTGCAGGTCCTGGCTGACGTTCAGGTCGAAGGCCTTGCCCGCGGCGGCGACGAGCCCGGTGGTGACGCTCATGACCACGCTGATCACCACGATGGGCAGCAGCGCGGCGATCGGGCTGCGGAAGATGATCAGGATCAGCCCGATGATCAGGATGATGGTGGCGATGCCGACCACGGAGAAGGCCTCGTTGAAGGTGTCCTCGTTGTCGACGAAGCTCGCCACGTCGCCGGCCACGCCCGCGGTCAGACCGCTGCCCTGAAGCTCCGGGCCGATGGCGGCCCGCATGTCGCGTACGGCGTCGAGCAGCGCCGGGTCGTCCGGGGCGGGGGCGTCGAGCCCGACGTTGATCACCTGCACGGACCGGTCCGGCGCGACGGCCTGCGGGCCGGTCAGGTAGCCGGACGTGTGCGGGATGTTCTCGGCCTTGAGCGACTCGGCGAGCTGGCCCACCTTCGCCTGGTCCGCCGGTGTGAGCGGCTGCCCGTCGGCGCGTTTGACCACGATGATCGCCGTCGCGGTGGCCGCCTGCGGGAACGCCTGCTGGCCGAGCTCGGTGGCCTGCACGGACTCGTAGGAGCTGGGCAGGAAGCTCTCCTGATCGGCGGAGGTGATGTCGCCCAGCGACGGCGCGGTGAAGATGATGGCGAGCGCCGCGAGCAGCCAGCCGCCGATCACCCACCAAGCCCTGCGCACGACGAATCTGCCCAGCCGCTCGAACATGGAATCCCCCGTCTGTTCGCCCCAACCGATGAGGCCCCCTGGGCGGTCGCTCGTCACCCTGCTGGGCGGCGATCACTACCCGCTGTGCAGCGTACCGTCGATCGCCAATCCTTTTCGGACGTCGGCGGCGACACCGATCACGCCGGTTGGTTCGGGTCCCTGGTGGCGCGCAGTGCCCGCAACAACTCGGCCGCCGACCGCGTCCGCTCGTACCGCACCTCATGCCGGTCCCGCCGGGACACCACGAGCCCGGCCCGCCGCAGCCGGCCCAGGTGGTACGACACGGTGGCCGGGCTGATCCCGTGCCGCACCGCCAGTTCGGTGGTCGTCAGCGGCGTACCCAGATCGGTCAGCAGCGCCGCCCGGCGTGCGCCGAGCACGCCGGTCTCCTCCCCGACCGCCGAGGGCTGAGACCACACTTGGCCCCGCCCGCGCGCCGGGTAGCCGACCATGACCAGGCCGGGCGCGCCCAGGTACACCGCTGGGCGGGGCAGGAACGCCGACGGGGCGAGGATGAGCCCCTGCGCCGCGTCGAGGGACAGCTCGGCCGCCGAGTCGAGCGTCAGCCGCTCGCCGTCCCAGGCCAACCGGGGGTCGAGGGTACGGACGATGTCGGCGAGCCCGGTCCGGGTGGCCACCGTGGCGCGGTGCCGGATGTCCTCGTCCAGCACCCGGTGCAGGGTCGGCCACAGGTCGGCCTGCGTATGCCGCCAGAAGCGGGCGAGCTGGTCGACGACGCGGGTGAGCAGCGCCGCCTCGCCTCGCCGGGTGAGAACCTGGGCGACCGTGGCCGGCAGCGGCGGCCGGGGGTCGCGTCCGGCCGGGCTGCGCTCCAGCAGGCCCGGCGGGGGTGGGCCGATCCGGTACGCCAGCCGCAGCTGCCGGTGGACGTCCTCGGCGGTGGTCTCCGCCACGGCCGCGAGTTCCTCGTCGAGCGTCGGCTCGTACCTGCCGGGCAGCGGGGACAGGAAGTCGGGGATGTACCCGTCGGCGGCGTTGACCAGCTCGAACAGCACGTCGACCGAGCCCGGGTCGAGGGTGCGCCGGCTGTGGGTCACCCAGCTGCGCGCGTACGGCGCGCGCTCGGGGTGGGCGAGCACCTCCAGGGCGTTGGTGACCTCGGTCAGTCGCGACAGCGCGAACCGGGACCGGACGAGCCGGTCCGCGTCGACGTGCAGCCTCAGCACACCCCCAACATTAGAAGCCTTTCGAATGCCTGGCACTCACCGCTGATCTCCTGACAACTTCGGGGAAGATGTCCCCTCCCGCCGCGGCGAGGCGACATCTTCCCCGAAGTTGCACCGCGCCGGCCCAGACAGGCCGGCGTACACCTCGACGAAGGAGATCTCCGTGTCGTACCCGCAAGGATCGGTCAGCCGGCGGACGCTGCTGCTCGGCGCGGCGGCCGTGGGCGGCGGCGCTCTCGCCGCCGGGGGCGCCGCCCGGCCGGCGCAGGCCACGGTCGCGCACGCCGAGCCCCCGGCCCGCCGCCCGGCCGTCCGTTCGGTCGGCTGTTTCGACGTCCTCGCGCTGCGCGACGCCGCCGGCCCGTTCTTCCTCAGCTACGACGACGCCTTCTCCGGGGCGTCGGAGCGGGACTGGGCGGTGGCGCGGCGCATCGACCCGGCCGCGTTCGGGCCGGACCGGACGTGGCACCTGGAATTCCGCTGCTACGCCATCCGCCGCCCCGGCGACCGGTACACGCTTGTGGACACCGGTGTCGGGCCGGAGGGCAGCCCGGCGTCGGCGTGGGCGCCGGTGCCCGGCGCGCTGCCGCAGTTGCTGGATCGCAACGGGATCGACGTGCGGCAGGTGGACACGGTGGTGCTGACGCACCTGCACGAGGACCACGCCGGCTGGGCGGTCACGGCGCAGGGCGTGCCGATGTTCCCCAACGCGCGGTACGTGGTGCAGCAGCGCGAACTCGACGCGCTGGAGGCCGGCGGCAGCGAGATGCTGGGGTACGTGGTGCGGCCGCTGGAGGCGGCGGGGCAACTGCACCCGGTGGACGGCGCGGTGGTGCTCACCGGCGACACCGGGCCGGCCGGCCGGCGTACCCCGGCGGGCCGCCGCGGGGACCGGATCCGGGTGGTGCCCACGCCCGGCCACACCCCGGGGCACCAGTCGGTGCTGGTGGAGGGTGGCCGCAACGACCAGGTGGTGGTGACCGGCGACGTGCTCGTCCACGCCGTTCAGCTCGCCGACCCGGACGTCGCCTACCGGTACGAGGCGGACCAGGACCTGGCCCGGCTGACCCGCCGCGGCCTGCTCGATGCCGCCCGCCGCGAGCACGCGGTGCTCGCCACCGCGCACCTCAACCGCCCCTTCGTCGAACTCGACTGAGCCAGCGACTACCCGACCGGGACCACCTGACGGACCAGGGCCTGCATCCGCGTACGGTCCGCCGGGTTGGTGGACATCTGCTTGAGGCCGGCCGCGGCGGGCGTGCCGAAGAAGCGGTGGAGTACGTCTGCGGCCTGGCGACCGGTGACGCTGACCGGCCAGTCAGCGGCTCGCAGCCCGGCGGCGTACGCCGCGTGGATGAGCCGCCACAGGTCGACCGCGTCCTTCGCGGCGAATCGTCCGCGGTAGGCGAGCGCCTTCAGGCAGAGCGCGGACGTCACGTCGGGGAGCGCGAGGCGCAGGCGCAGGCCCTCACCGCTGGTGAGTCGGACATGGACGTCCAGCAACTCGGCGGGCCGGTGCAGGGCGAACACAAGGCCCGGCACCTCGTCGACCACCAGATCACCGTGGCGCTGGTTGGGCACCAACGCACCCTGATACGACGGCGCGAGGATGTCGATCACCAGACTCAGTCGACCGTCTGGATCATCCGCGTCGCGGGTGAATCGGTTGGCTGCCTCCCGGGACCGGTAGCCGCGCTCGATGAGAGCGGCCGGGAGGCGAGGGTCGGCGATGACGGTGGGCAACGCGGCGAAGTCGGCGTCAGCGGTCTCGCGCAGCGGCACCTGCGCGGAGACGCCGTGCAGCGCCACGAGCAGGGTGACCATGTGCCCACCGACGATCCGGTAGTCCAGGTCGAGGGAGGTGGTGATCTGCGACAGGTCCGCAAGCGTCAGAAAACCGGCGTCGGCGGCCCGGCTGGTGGACGTGACGAAGACAGGTCGAGGCTCGGCCGGGACCGGACTCGTCGGTATCGGCTCGGTCATGCGGCGTGTCCCCGGTCCCGGTGACGGCGGCGCAGAACCTCCCACACCCTCTGCGCCGCCTCCTCGCTGTCGGAGCCCGGCGAACGCCGCACGTCCCAGATGACCTGAAGCGGGTCGGCAAGGGGAAGTCCGGTCGTCGCGGTCACCTCCATGCCGGCGGGCCGCCACAGACCGGGGTCTCGCGGCACGGTGAATTCGAGCGTCGCCTCCTCCTCACCAGCGGGCACGAAGCCGGCAGCCGCCAGGTCCACTCCGGTGCGGGCGTAGAGGACGGCCCGGGTCGGGGCACGCCAGGGAGCGATGACGTCGGCCGCTACGTCGCCGGAAACCACGACGCTGGGAGGGGCGGCCGCGACGACCGTCCGGGCCTGCTCGACGGCGGGTGCCAAGCCGTACCAGTACGTGCTGATTCCGCCCGGCCCCGGATAGGTCGCCAGCCACCACCGGATCGCCGCATCGATGTCCCGGACCGTCCACCCGCTCGACGTACGCCACACGACTTCTTCATCGGCAAGCGCACGCAGGGCCTGGGACACGCGGGGCTGGGAGACGCCGACCAGGGCCGCCAGTTCCCGCTGGGTGATGTCCGGACGCTGGATCATCCGACGAATCAGGGTGAAGGTTCCCCACGGAACCGGACCGGTCCTGGCGGAGCGCTTAGCCGCTTCCACCGGAGGGTGAAGCGGGATTCGCTCGCTGTCGATGCGCAGCACACCCGTGATCCGCTGCCCGTCCTCGGCCAACCAGGACCAGCCCGCCGCCTCGACCGCCTTCTGGACGCCGGGCGTAGCCGTCGGAACGATGACCAGACAAGGTTCTGAATGGCGGCTGATCAGAGCAGCGATGTCACGGGGCCTCAGCGGGGTTGGTGAGGCGACGACAGTCAGCGTGTCCCGGGCTTCGCCGTACGTCAGCTCCACGCGATCGGCGCCGCGCGGGATGAGCGCGACACCGACTTCGGTCAGGGCCTGCCAAGCAGTCGTCGATATAAGCATTACCCGGCCTCCTTGGATAATACTTATACACCCTGTTGGCCGGACTCCTCGGCGAACAGGGCGGCGGGGCGACACCGTTCAAGCAGTTCGCCGGCCTTCCGCTGATCACACTGGCGGGCCAGGTCGCTCTTTGGCGGACGCTACGGCGATCCGCCGTTGCCCAACGGGATGTCTCCCTCGCTCGTACGCAACCGGTCAAGGTCGTCGACGAGGCGGTCCAGGAGTTCCTCCCGTTTTGGACCTTTCACGGCCCGCGCGAGGTTCAACCTGTCCAGCAGCGACTGGTACGCGTCTCGCCGCCTTCGGTGGTAGCGCCACCGCTCGCCGAAGTTGAGAGCACGCTCGAGACCGATCAGGAAGGCGGCGAAACCGGTGAGGGCACGGGGTAGCCAGCTCAGACTGCCCGACCAGGTGACGGCAGTGGCTGAGATCGTGGCCGCGAGGGCTAGCACCGTCCCACCGTTGAACAACACCGAGTCGAGCCGGGGGTCGTGCTGCTGGATGCACGACCGGATCGACTCTTCGAGCGGGGCGAGGTCGTCTGTCGTCATGGATGGCTCCGAACTCCGTATCATCCAGGAACGTCCCAGCCGGGTACCGGCCAGTCACGAAGGGTCCATGAGTCGGGTGCCCGGCCTGTTGGCGGGGCGGTTAACACCTCCGACACCAGAGCAGCGGACTCCTCGGATCTCCAGTAGCTGTGGTCGCTGACCCGGGTTCTCCGAGCCAGCCAGTCCCGAGCTTCCCGTGGCTCACCGTGCAGGCCTACCGCCTCGCTGGCCCGTCGGAACAGCCGGGCAAACCGCTGGCCGGGTCGGAAGACCGACCGCAGTACGCGATCTTCAGGGCAGAAGCCCACCGCCTCGCGTCCAGCCAACGGCACCCGGTGGAACTCGCCGGGCCACGTCATGTCATCCACCGCGATCGCGGCCCCGAGCAGGACGAACGCCTGCAGGGGCTGTCGCTCCGGCAGCAATTCCCGAGCAGCGTTCACCGCCACGAGCGCGCCGAGCGAATGCCCTATAAGGATCACCCGATCGTTGCGCGGCCCGAGGTAACTGGCCAGGATTCGCCCCACATTGGCGGCGCGTTCGGTCACCGCCGGGTACGCCAGTTTGGACATCGTCCGGTTTCGCCACAAGTCGCTGGGCCACAGGAACAACCCCACCTGTAGCTGAGCCGGCACGTGCAGAGTGCGCCGCAGGACTCTCCACTGCTCTAGAGCGTATGCACGGTCCACATTGTGCCCATGGATAAATATCAACCAGGGCCTGGCATGGTCCGGGCGCACCTCCTCTTGGACGGCTAAGCGGGTCCTACCGCCGCGCGCTTGCCACCTGGTGGTCAAAACGAACGATGCATCTGTCATCAGAACTGCGCCCGCCGTTCAACCACCCGGGTCAGATCCCGAGCCACCCAGGAGATTGGACCGCCGACAACCATGCCGAGCAGCGCCGCCATCAGGACGGCAGACACCGCCGAGGTGGTGACAGCGGCGGCGAGGGCGGCGACGGCACCGGCGAAGGTAGCCGACAGCAGCCGCAGCCGGGAACGCCAACGGGCGAGCGCCTCGACCTGAAAGAGGTCCATCCGCCGCTCGACCAGCTCGTCGAGAGTTCGGTCCCGATCGTCCTGGACTCGTTCCCTCCAGTCGGCCTGCAAATCAGCCTCGTCGATGGCGGTCGAGCCTTCGTCGTATTCGGCACCGGAGTCGTCACGCTCCTCCGGGAAGCGTCCCACCACGGGGTCGTCGCCGGTGACCGTCCGTAACACGCGCACCATAATCCAGGTCGGCAGACCGGGATCCTGGCGTACGGTCAACACCAGGTCACGATGCGCGGCAGCAATCTGCGCCGTCAGTTGCGGGATGGTGCTGTCGTACGACCATCGCGCCGACAGTACTAGTGACACCGACTCGGTCCAACGACGAGACGGAGGATCCCAGGGGCCAGCCAGGATCTCCGCGTAGTGCCGCAGCAGGACGTGGCGGGTCTCGTGCAGGTCCCGTCCGAAGACCCGCGTCACCTCCGTCTCGTTGAAGTTGGCACGCAGCGGCGACAGACGCTTGGCGAACTCGACCCCCGCGAACGCGACCAGGCCGGACGCGGCGGCGAGCAGGAGCAGCTGGGTCACGGCCTGTGCTGTTCCCTCGACACCCTCGGCCGTCGTCAACCGACCCACTCCGTCGACCACCGCGTAGCCCAGCGCCCCAGCGGTGGCAACCATGACCGCCCCCACCAGCGTGGTGCGTGACGGCGCCATTTTCGGCCGGTCACCAGGCCGTGCGCTCGAACGGCGAAGCCAGTGCGTCAGGTCGACCACGACAAGCACGAGGCTCGCCAGCGCAAACATGATGCTCTCGACGACACCGACTGAATCCGGCCACGACCACTGCTCGTGGCGCACCACCGCCACTGTCAGTGTGCCGAACAGGCCGAGCGACAGCAGCAAGAGGAGGCTCTGTCCGATCCGCCAGAACAACGCCAGCCCGCGCAGGCCTCTGGGCGGCAGCTCCCGGCTGATCCGACGAAACGCCAGCAGCGCACCACCGAGGGCGGCTACGCCGGCAACAAGGGAACCCGCGATCTGCACGTACAGCAGGATGGCCACCACCCCCAGTCGAATCGCTTAGCCGAGGGTGAGCGGCCCTCGCGGCTCCGCGCACACTATCGAGGCGGGTCCCGCCGGCGGGACCCCCAGACCGTAGTGAAGACCTGTCGGCTAGCCGACAATTGTTCATCCAATATGGATCAAGGGTCGACCGAGCCGGCGGTCGGTCAGCCCGGCGCTTGCGCTCGCGGGTCCGCTGTCGGACAGTGACCTGATGTCCTGGTTGCGCCGCCGTCGCTACTCCGTGCCGGGTGTGTCGCCGAGCAGCTCCCACCAAGGCTGGGACGAGTACAACGGCTCTCGACTGGCGGACCGACCGCCAGTCGCCGCGGCGCTGGACCGGGCGCCACGGCAGTTCGTCGACCTCGTCTTCTCGCCGGGCGACCCGGACCTGGCGCTCAGCCGCGAGGAGTTCCTGGCGGGCGTCACGGTGGGCACCAACGACGGGGTCTCCTGGGCGGTGAGTCTGGCCGAGGAGCTGATGGCCGTGGTCGACACGGGCCCCGACGTGGTCGACGACGATCTCGTCCTGGCGGCACTGGCCGGGCGCCCCGAGGTGACGGAGGCGCAGCACCAGGATCGCGAGGTGTTCGAGGTGACTCTGGCCAGCGCCCTGCGGGCCGACGAGATGCTCGCCCTGGCCGTGGACGCACTCTCCGCCGCACACCGGCAGCTCGCCCGCCGGCTGCGCACCGAGTTGGCCGGCTGACGACGCCGGCCGGGGAACCGCCGTGGCGGTTCCCCGGCCGGTGCTCTCACGCGGCGGGTATGGATGGTGAACGGGATGCCCTCTTCCCGCAGACACTGCAGCAGGTAGTCCTGCACCCCAAGCGAGTCACCGGGCCCGTACGGCAGGAAGTGCCAGACGACGTCCGCGAACAGCCCGGACCGCCTGAGGTAGCCGTCCTTGCGGCACTGCTTCAAGGTGTCTTCCCTGCTGTAGTTCGGCATTCCGGTCTTGACCTCGTGGGCGACGTCAAGACCGTCCGGCCGCTCCTCGATGTAGTCCGGGTGGCGCTTGCCCAGCGGGGTCTCGGTCACCGTGTCCGGCGGGCGGGCCCCGAACTTCCCTTCCGACCTGAGGAACGAGGCGAACCAGTTCTCCCCGGCGGTGGCACCGGGCAGCCAGGGCGCGGCCGCACCGGCTCGGTGCAGCGGATCGGAGAGCGCGTCCGCGAGCCGGGGAAGGCTCGTCCGCGCCCCCTTCGCGAGGCGGATGATCGCCGCTTCGCTCAGGCCGGCGTCGGTCAGCTTGCCGTAGTTGCCGAGCAGGATCAGCCGGATGGTCTCGCGCTTGACCGAGTCGGGGATCTTGTCGTACCTGGCGACGAACCGGATCACCGGGTCGAGTCGGTGCAGGTATCGGAGCACGAACTTGGCGGCCTTGCCCGGAATGGCGACCGCGTCGCCGACGTACGGGACGAGGCCGATGATGCTCAGCCCGGCACCGACCCAGTCGCCGTGGATGACCCCGGCGATCGTGTCGCGGATGTCGGCGATTCCACCGAGGACCCAGCCGACCACCGGGATGAGGCTCAGGCCGCCGGAGCAGAGGTATCCGGACAGCCACGCCATCGAGTCGCGGGGTGCGAAATCGCCGGCGAAGAGGCCGAGCAGGAAGTCACTGACGTACGTCCACTTGCTGACCCGCTCGTCGGGGATGGCCGGGTCGAGGCCCTGGTCCACGATGTGGGCGAGCTCGTAGTCGTCCCGCAGACCGTCGCCGTCGGTGTCCGCGGCGATCGGGTTGATCAGGTACTGGTCGACCTCGGCGCCGTCGGAGAGGCCGTCACCGTCGGAGTCCGGGTTGGCGGGGTCGCTGCCGTGCTCCTCCTCGAAGATGTCGGCCAACCCGTCGCCGTCGACGTCGGTGAGGGTGGGGTTGGTCTCGATCGGTGGGGCCTCGCCGGGCAGCGGCGGGGCGCGCAGCTGGTCGGCGACCAGCGGATTCGTGCCCCGGGCCAGCTCGGCCCCGTCGTTGAGCCCGTCGCCGTCGGTGTCCGGGTTGGTGGGCGAGGTCCCCAGGTCCTGTTCCTGGAGGTTGGTCAAACCGTCGTTGTCGACGTCCTCCGCGCCGTCGGCGATCGAGCCCTGGTCGCTGTCGGGCGTGTTGGGCCGGGTCCAGCCGACCAGTTCGGTGATCTCGAACTTGTCGGTCAGCCCGTCGCCGTCGGAGTCGACAAGCAGCGGGCTGGAGCCGAAGCGCAGCTCCACCACGTCGACCACGCCGTCGGAGTCGTGGTCACCCTCGTACGTGATGCCCAACCTCGCCAGGACATTGAAGCCGTTCGCAGCTCCGACCTGCCCGCCGCCGCACGTACGGATGTTGTGGAAGCCTTCCCACGGGTGCGATGCTCCCCGGCGTGCGGAGCATCACCAAGCGCGACCTGTCCCGGGACGACCTCGACGGCCTGCTGCGGCAGGCCCTGGGCGCGGGGATCGAACTGCGCGACGTCGTCGAGTACACCGACGGCTGGTTCAACGCCACGTACGGCGTGACCCTCGCCGACGGGCGCGAGCTGGTGGTGAAGGTGGCGCCCCCGCCGGAGCTGCCGCTGCTGCGGTACGAGGTCGAGCTGATGCGTACCGAGGTCGAGTTCTACCGGCGGGCCGCCGGGGCCGGGTTGCCGCTGCCCGCGCTGCGCGCCGCGGACGTCGACGCCGGCTACCTCATCGTGGACCGGCTGCGCGGCGAGTCGTTGAACACCGCGAAGGAGGCGATGAGCCCGGCGCAGCTGGTGGCGGTACGCCACGAGATCGGCGGCTGGGCGGCCCGGCTGAACGCGGTGACCGGGGAGCTGTTCGGCTACCCGCGCCGGGACGGGCGTACCCGCTCGGCGAGCTGGCGGACCTCCTTCCTGGCCATCATCGACGACATCCTCGCCGACGCCGTCGCGTACGACCGCCGGCTGCCGGCGCCCGCGGAGACGATCGGCCGGCTCATCCACCGCCACGCCGACCTGCTCGACGAGGTGACCCGCCCGGCGCTCGTCCACTTCGACCTGTGGGATGGCAACATCTTCGTCCGGCCGGACGGGAACGGCTTCGCCATCGACGGGTTCATCGACGGCGAGCGCGCCTTCTACGGCGATCCGATCGCCGAGCTGGTCTCGCTTGCGAACTTCGTCGACCCCACGGAAGTGCCCGGCCTGCTCCCCGGCTACCTGGGCCGGGACGACCTGACCGACGCCGAACGGGACCGCCTGCGCCTCTACCAGATCTACCTGGACCTGATCCTGCTCACCGAGGACGCGACCCGCTGCTACCCGGACGAGGAGTACGAGCCGGTGCGCCAACAGGCAACCGCGCACCTGGACGCCGCGCTGGCCTGCCTCGCCTCGCCGCGCCGGTGAGAGACCGGCTCACCCGTTCAGGTACGCGAGCACGGCCAGCACCCGCCGGTTGTCGTCGTCCGACGGCGGCATCCCCAGCTTGCTGAAGATGTTGTTGATGTGCTTGCTGACCGCCTTCTCGGTCACGTACAGCCGCCCGGCGATCGCCGCGTTCGACCGCCCCTCGGCCATCAGCCCCAGCACCTCGCGCTCCCGCGCGGTCAGCTCCCCCAGCCGGTCGGCGCCGGCGTTCCGCGCCAGCAGCTGCGACACCACGTCCGGGTCCATCACCATCCCGCCGTCGGCGACCCGCCGTACCGCGTCGACGAACTGCCCGACGTTCGACACCCGATCCTTGAGCAGGTAACCCACTCCCCCGCCGCGATCGGCGAGCAGTTCCCGCGCGTACAGCTGCTCGACGTGCTGCGACAGCACGAGGATCGGCAGGCCGGGCAGCTCCCGGCGGGCGGCGAGCGCCGCCTGCAGGCCCTCGTCGGTGAAGGTGGGGGGCAGGCGTACGTCGAGGACGGCCACGTCGGGCCGGTGCCGGGTCAGCGCCGGCAGCACCGACGGGCCGTCGGCGACCGCCTCGACGACCTGGTACCCGTACGCGTCGAGGATGCGGGTCAGCCCGTCCCGGAGGAGGGCGAGATCCTCCGCGATGACAACTCGCACGGCAGCTCCATGGTCACGACGGTCGGTCCGCCGGGCGGACTCGTGACGGTCATCGTGCCATCGAAGGCGGCCAGCCGGCGGCGCACACCCACCAGGCCGCTGCCGGCGTCGAACGAGGCGCCGCCGCGCCCGTCGTCACCGACCTCCACGCGCAGCGCGCCGTCCCGGTGCGACAGGCCCACCCGGGCCCGCGACGCTCCACTGTGCTTCGCCACGTTGGCCAGCAACTCGGCGACCGCGAAGTACGCCGCCGACTCCACCGCCGCCGGCGGGCTGCCGGGCAGGTCCACGTCGACCTCGACCGGCGGGGTGACGGTGAGGGCGAGGGCCTGCACCGCGCCGTCCAGGCCGCGCTCGGCGAGCACCGGCGGGTAGATCCCGCGTACGAGGTTGCGCAGCTCGGCCAGGGCGTGGCCGCTGTTCTCCTGCGCCTCGGACAGCAGCCGCTGCGCGGCCGCCGGGTCCCGGGCCAGCAGTTCCTCGGCCAGGCCGATGCTCATCCGCAGCGCCACGAGCCGGGCCTGCGCGCCGTCGTGCAGGTCGCGTTCGATCCGGCGCAGCTCGGCGGCCTGCGTGTCGATGGTGTCGGCGCGGGTGGCGGCCAGGTGCCGTACCCGCAGCGCCAGCTCCTGCGCCCGCGTCGGGGCGAGGAAGAAGCCGGCGAAGCGGAAGTGCAGCCACACCAGCCACGGCGCGACGGCCAGCCCGCCGCCGAGGATCAGCCAGCCCTGCGGGATGGACAGCCACGCCTGCACAAAGTTGTCCATCGGCCAGAAGACGCCGTAGCCGTACCAGTCGGTGATGACGTGGAGCAGCACCGGCACCAGCAGGACACCTTCGAGGCCGTACGCCGGCAGCGCGAACGCCAGCAGGCACGCCCCGCCGGTGACCGCGCCGGGGACCAGCCAGGCGAAGTCCCGCCAGGTGGCCGGGTCGCCGACCACCCAGCGGAACCGCCGCCAGGTGCCGAGCGGGGCGCCGGCCGGCGCCGGCTGGTACGGCGACGCGATCGGCGCCCGACTTGACCGGCTGAGCCGGCGTTGCAACGTCAGCGCCCAACGCACGAGCACGGTCACCGCCGGGAAGAGCGCGAACCCGATCCCGAACACGGGGATCAGCGCCAGCGACACCACCGACAGCGCGAACAGCACCAGGTTGGTGCCCAGGCAGAGCAGCGCCACGGCCAGGCCCTGCCCGGCGGCGACCACGCCGGGCCGCACCAGGCGCCACACCACGGCACGTACGGAGCTGTCCACGGCGCTCATTCTGCGCCACGCCCGCCGCCGGAATCGGTGGTGCTACCACCACCGCCGGACGGGACCTGGCACTCCTGTCTCCGGCCCGGCCCGCTCGAAGGATCGGAGGCATGACCACGACCAAGAGAACCGTGCTGGCGCCGGGCCGCCGCAGCAAGTACGCGCTGCTCGTCTTCTGGCTAGTCCTGATGGCGGCGGCCGGGCCGCTCGCCGTCAAGCTGACCGAGGTGCAGGACAACGACGCGCTCGGCGCGCTGCCCGCGACCGCCGAGGCCAAGCGCGCCGCGCAGCGGGCGGAGGAGGCGTTCCCGGACTCGGCGAAGCCGCTCGCCATCGCCGTCTACGTCCGTGACAGCGGGCTCACCGCCGCCGACCGCGGCAGGGTCGAGGCGGACCGCGCGGCCTTCCAGGCGTACGCGGACGGCGGTCAGGTGCCCCCGCCGGTGCCCAGCGAGGACGGGCAGGCGCTGTTGCTCTCCTTCCCGGTCGCCGGGGACGCCGACCAGCGCGCCGACGCGGTCGCGGCGATCAAGGAACGGCTGGAGAACCCGCCGGCCGGCCTGCGGACGGCGCTGACCGGGCCGGCCGGCGCCGAGGACGACGTCTTCGAGGCGTTCGAGGGGATGGACGGCGCGCTGCTGCTGGCGACCGCGGGCACCGTCGCGCTGCTGCTGCTCATCACGTACCGCAGCCCGGTGCTGTGGTTGATCCCGCTGATCACGGTCGCGCTGGCCAACCAGCTCGCCGGCGCCGTGGTGTACCTGCTCGCGAAGCACGCCGGCCTGGCCGTGGACTTCCAGAGCCAGAGCATCCTGACCGTGCTGGTGTTCGGTGTCGGCGTGGACTACGCGCTGCTGCTCGTCGCCCGGTACCGGGAGGAGCTGCGCCGGCACCGGGACCGGCACGCGGCGATGGCGGTCGCGCTGCGCCGGTCGTACGGTGCGATCGCCGCCTCCGCGGCCACCGTCGCGCTGGGCCTGCTCTGCCTGCTCGCCGCGGACCTGCCGTCCACCCGCGGTCTCGGCCCGGTCGGCGCGGTCGGCATCGCCGCCGCGTTCCTCGCCATGACCACGCTGCTGCCGGCCGTTCTGGTCATCTTCGGGCGGTGGCTGTTCTGGCCGTTCGTGCCCCGATACTCGCCGGACGCCGTCCACCTCGACGTGGCGGCCGAGCACGGGGTGTGGCGGCGGATCGCCGGATTCGTCGGGCGGCGGCCCCGCCCGGTGTGGATCGGTACGGCGGCGGCCCTGGTCGCCCTGAGCTTCGGCATCGGCAACCTCAGCATCGGCCTGCCCGGGGAGGAGACCTTCACCACCGAGGTCGGCTCGATCACCGGCCAGCGGATGATCGAGGCGCACTACGCCAACGGTACGGTCGCCCCGGCCGAGATCCTGGCCGCCGCCGGCACCGCCGACCAGGTGGCGGCCGTCGCGCGTACCGTGCCGGGGGTGGCCGAGGTCGGCGCGCCGGAAGCGTCGCCGGACGGCCGCTGGGTGCGGGTGCCAGCGGTCCTGGCCGACACGCCGGACAGCGACGCGGCGCTGGCCGCCGTCGAGCGGCTCCGCGCCGCGGTGCACGCGGTGCCGGACGCGCAGGCCCTCGTCGGCGGCGACACCGCGTACCTGATCGACGAGGAGCGGACCGTCGACCGCGACAACCGGACGGTGGTGCCGCTGGTCCTGGCGGTCGTCTTCGTCATCCTGGTGCTGCTGCTGCGGGCGCTTGTCGCGCCGCTGCTCCTGCTGGCCAGCGTGGTCCTGTCGTACCTGGCCGCGATGGGCGCGGCCGGGCTGATCCTCGAGGCGACGGGTCACCCGAAGCTGTTCGTCGGGATCCCGCTGCAGACGTTCCTGTTCCTGGTCGCCCTCGGCGTGGACTACACGATCTTTCTCGTCACCCGGGCGCGCGAGGAGGCGGCGCGGATCGGGCACCGGCCCGGCGTGCTGCACGCGCTGACCGTCACCGGCGGGGTGATCACCAGCGCGGGCGTGGTGCTGGCCGCCACGTTCGGCGCGCTCAGCGTGCTGCCGCTGGTGCCGTCGGTGCAGACTGCGGTGATCATCAGTGTCGGGGTGCTGCTCGACACGTTCCTCGTGCGCAGCCTGCTCGTCCCGGCGCTGGCGCTGGATCTCGGTCGCCGTACCTGGTGGCCGGGCACCCTGGCCCGCCGAACGTTCCGGCCGCTCGCCGCCGCGCCCGTCGAGCGGGTGACTGTGGGGTCGTAGGCCGACGGCGGGCCCTCTCGTCGCGAGCGGAATGTCGGTGGCGGGCGCCTGTGGAGCTGCCCCCATCGACGGGGCACCGGTCAGGCGGCGTCAGCCGGAGGCCAGAAACGCACGTCGAGCTTCAGGTCGAAGGCTCGGGCCGGGATTGCGTTGAGGACCGCTGTGCGCGGATGTGGGCGGACACGGCGGTGAGCCAGCCGAAGACGAGGGCCGAGCCGACGGCCAGCCGGATGCTGATGCTGCCCTGGTCCGGCCAGGCCATCACCACCACGGTCGCCAGCGCCACCAGCAGCGAGAACACCGTCCAGCGGCGGCCGAGGCGGGACCCGAGGACCAGGCACGCGACGGTCAACGACCCGAAGCACAGCATCGCCCCGACGCCGTGGCCGACGGAGTGCCAACTCATCGTGTCGGGCGAGCCTTCCGGGGCACCGGCCGGCCAGCCCATGCTCGGGTCGGCCGTCAACACGCCGGCCACGATCAGGCCGACGCCGGCGACGGCGACGAGCGCCGGACCCCACGCCCCGGCCGGGCGACCCCGCAGGGCCCGCCGCAGCCCGGCGGCTCCGGCGAGGGTCAGCAGGCCGGAGAGTACGAAGTTGGCGATCTGGATCCAGCCGTGCTCACCGAGAGCGAGCAGGCTGAGCGGTTGCCGGCTGAGATCGAAGCCGTCCCGGGTGAACACCTGGGCGAAGGACAGGCCCAGGAAGACCGGGCCAGCGGCCATTCCGGCGGCGAGCAGAGTGGTCGTCGGGACAGCGGTCCCGGTGCGCGTCAGCGTCGTACTGGTCATCTCGATCTCCTCGTCGGTGGTCTCTCACTGACGCGTCGATCGGGCCGACCCGGATCCGACATCCCCGCCCAAGATTCTTCCGGGTGCTTGTGCGGCCGTGCCATGCTGCCCTCCGACACCCCTCAGCGGATCGAGGTACGAGCGTGGAACAGTCCAGGAGCCGGCCGACGCTCGGCATCGTGCTCATCGGATCCGGTGTTCTCGGGCTGCTGGTCGGTACGGCCGGCGACTCCATCCCCATCGTCGTCGCCGGCTGCCTCGCGCTCGTACTGGGCGTCGCGTTCGTCGGCGTCAGCCGGCAGGGCCCCGGCGGAACCACACCCACCGAGGTCGACCCGGCGGGCCGCGAGCGGTTCGAGCCGCCGATCTTCACGGCGTCCCTGCGGGGGTACGACATGGTGCGGGTGGACGGGTTGATCAGGCGGTGCGACGAGGCGCTGGCCTCCGGCGAGGTGCCGCGCATCGAGCAGGCCAAGGCGGAACTGGACCGCGAGCGGGTCGCCCTGCCCATCGCGCTGCGCGGATATGCCCTCACTCAGGTCGACGAGTACCTGGAGCGGCTCTCGGCCCTACTCGGGCACCGGCTCCACGAAGGCGACGTGACCGAGGCCGGCTGACCCCTCCGCGGTCCGCCGCCGTGTCCCCGTGACCGGGGTGCGGGCGACCGCCGCCCGCACCCCCGACCTGATCAGGCCCCCGGGAACTCGAAGACCCGGCGGACGTCCACCTCGACGTAGACGCCGTCCTCGATGAAGAGGTTGGTGAACCGCCGGCCCCACTCCATCGCCTCGTCCTTGTCCCGCACCTCCAGGATCGCGAACCCCGCGATCAGTTCCTTGGTCTCGGTGAACGGCCCGTCGGTGACCGTCACCCGGCCCTTGTCGGCGGTGATGCGGCCGGACTCCTTGCTGCTCTTCTCCAGGCCCTCACCGGCGAGGAAGACGCCGGCCTTGGTCGCCTCCTCCATGAAGGCGCCCATCTTCTCGATGAACTCCGGGCTCGGGTCGAAGGCGCGGGGCTCGTTCTCGTCCAGCTTGTGCGTCAGCATGTAGCGCATCTCAGGATCCTTCCAGGTAGGGCGGCCCGGCTCGGGCCTTCACTGACGCGTCGACCGGCCCGCGCCGGATCCGACATCCCCGCTCAAGATTTTTTCGAGCCGCACTCGGCGGCGCGGGACAGCAGCAGCGTCCGTTCCCGGGCGTTGCCGGCGAGCGCCGCGGCGCGTTCGAACTCGCGCCGGGCCTCGTCGTGCCGGCCGAGCCTGGCGAGCAGGTCACCGAGCACGCTGGGCAGCAGGTGGTACGTCGCCAGCGCGGGCTCGTCGGCAAGCGCCCGGGCCACCTCCAGGCCCGCGGCGGGTCCGTCGGCCTGCGCGACGGCGACGGCCCGGTTCAGCTCCACCACGGGTGAGGGCACGAGCCGGGCCAGCTCCGCGTAGAGGGCGGCGATCCGCGCCCAGTCCGTCTCCTCCGGGGTACGCGCCCGCGCGTGGCACGCCGCGATCTCGGCCTGGACCGCGTACGGGCCGGGGTGGTCGGTGCGGGCCCGGTCGAGGGCGGCCAGCCCGCGACGGATGAGCAGCTGGTCCCAGCGGGTGCGGTCCTGGTCGTTGAGGAGGATCGGCTCGCCAGCGGGGCCGGTGCGGGCGTGGACGCGGGACGCCTGGATCTCCAGCAGCGCGGCGAGGCCGTGCACCTCGGGCTCGTCGGGCATCAGCCCCTGCAGCTGGCGCACCAGGCGCAGCGCCTCCTGGACGAGAGTGGGCCGCATCCAGTCGTCGCCGGCGGTGGCCGCGTACCCCTCGTTGAAGATCAGGTAGACGACCTCCAGCACCGAGCCGAGGCGCTCGGCGCGCTCGGCCGCGCCGGGCACCTCGAACGGCACCCGGGCCTCGGCGAGCGCCGCCTTGGCCCGGGTGATCCGCTGGCCGACGGTGGACTCGGTGGTGAGGAACGCGCGGGCGATCTCGGCCGTGGTGAGGCCGCCGACGAGCCGCAGCGTGAGCGCGGCCCGGGCGATCGGCGTGAGCACCGGGTGGCAGGCCACGAAGATCAACCGGAGCAGGTCGTCCTCGATCCGCTCCTCGACGGCGGCGTCGAAGTCGACAGTGACCCGCTCGTCCAGGTCCCGGCCGAGCTGGGCCAGGACCCGCTCGCCGGTCTGCCGGCGGCGCACCGCGTCGACGGCCCGCCGCTTGCCGACCGTGGTGAGCCAGGCCCCCGGATTGGCCGGCACGCCGTCCCGCGGCCACGACTCCAGCGCCGCGACAAGCGCGTCCTGCGCCAACTCCTCGGCCTGGCCGACGTCACGGACGATCGCGGCGATGCCGGCGACCACCCGCCCGGCCTCCATCCGCCACACCGCCTCGACGGTGCGCCGTACCTCTGTCTCCTCCACGGGCACCATGACCTTAAGTTTCCCTTAGCGAACATGCTGGCTGAGCAGGAAGATCAGTATGTTGCCCGGATGCGACACCTGGGAACTGTGCTCGCCGCAGCCGTCGTGGGACCGATCTCGTGGGTCCTGTTCGCCGCCGGCCAGGACCGGGCGGTGCGGGAGTTCGCGGACGCGCCCGACGGCGGCGTACCTGCCACCAACGACCTCGTCCGACCTGTGCTGGTGCTGGTGGCCGCCGGGATCCTGCTCGGGCTCATCGCCACGCTGCGGTTCTCCCCGTTGGGCGCGCTGCTCGCCGGCTCGGCCTATTCGGCCAGTTACCTGCTTCTGCTGGTCAGCCCCGACGTGGTGACGACCCTGCTCGACCACACCGTGACCCTGGGCGGCTACCAGGTCGACCTGATGACCCCGGTGCGGACGGGAACGAGCCTGTTGGTGGGCTCGCTGATGATCGTCGCGGTCGGCAGTGTCCACCGGTGGCGGCGCTGGCCGCAACCGGCCGCCGAAGAGCCCCCCGCGCTGACCCCGGACGACATCCTCCCGGCCAGCAAGCAGACCGGCCGGCCGGTCGGCGTGGACGGTCTCGGCCTCGGCCGGCCGGGCGGCACACCGGAGCCGGACCCGGTTCCGGCCGCCGGGTCGAGCTGGGCCGGCCGCTCCGACTGGGCCGGTCCCGGGTCCGGCGAACCCGGTGCCAGGTCCCGGGTGTCGTCGGACTGGATGCGCCAACCCTCCCCGTAGGCGCGTCGGAGCCGGGGGTG
The DNA here is from genome assembly GCF_040302465.1 of Micromonospora sp. NPDC126480. Classification (NCBI taxonomy): domain Bacteria; kingdom Bacillati; phylum Actinomycetota; class Actinomycetes; order Micromonosporales; family Micromonosporaceae; genus Micromonospora; species Micromonospora sp. NPDC126480. The sequence goes on along the minus strand of NZ_JBEORU010000009.1, from coordinate 82 downwards.
GGGGGGGGGGGGGGCCCCCCCCCCCCCCCGGGGGGGGGCCCCCCCCCCCCCGCGGGGCGCGCGGGCGAGAATCCGCGCGGCG